>CANQTO010000059.1 GCA_947626785.1 uncultured Oscillospiraceae bacterium | reverse complement strand
ATGCAGATCATGAAGAATCTGGCCGCCGAGGGCAAGAGCATCCTCTTCATCTCCCACAAGCTGGCCGAGATCATGGCCGTGGCCGACCGCTGCACGGTCCTGCGCAAGGGCAAGTACATCGGCACCGTGGAGACCAAGAACACCACCGCCGAGGCCCTGTCCGCCATGATGGTGGGCCGGAACGTGAACTTCCACGTGGAGAAGAAGCCCTCCGTCCCCGGCGACGTGATCTTGGACGTGGAGAACATGAGCGTGGCCTCCAAGGCTCACCACGGCGACGCGGTGAAGAACGTGAGCTTCAAGGTCCGCAAGGGCGAGATCGTCTGCATCGCCGGTATCGACGGCAACGGCCAGACCGAGCTGGTCTACGGCCTGACGGGCCTGGAGCCCCTCAGCGGCGGCACGCTGAAGCTCAACGGCAAGGACATCACCAAGGCCAGCATCCGCCAGCGCTCCACCTCCGGCATGAGCCACATCCCCGAGGACCGGCACAAGCACGGCCTGGTCCTGGACTACTCCCTGGAGTACAACATGGTCCTCCAGCGGTATTTTGAGAAGGACTTCACCAGCTCCATCGGCTTTTTGAAGCGGGGCCCCATCCGGGACTACGCCAATAAGCTCATCGAGCAGTACGACGTGCGCTCCGGCCAGGGCGCCGTCACCACCGCCCGGAGCATGTCCGGCGGCAACCAGCAGAAGGCCATCATCGCCCGGGAGATCGACAAGGACCCGGACCTGCTGGTGGCTGTGCAGCCCACCCGCGGCCTGGACGTGGGCGCCATCGAGTACATCCACAAGCAGCTGGTGGCCCAGCGGGACGCGGGTAAGGCCGTGCTGCTGGTGAGCCTGGAGCTGGACGAGGTCATGGACGTGCCCGACCGGATCCTGGTCATGTACGAGGGCGAGATCGTGGGCGAGCTGGACCCGAAGAAGACCACCCAGGAAGAGTTGGGCCTGTACATGGCCGGCGCCAAGAGGGATGAGGTGAAAGCATGAAGAAAAACATTCTGAAAAATTCGGCCGTCCAGTCCCTGATCGCCTCCCTGCTGTGCATCGTTGTGGGCCTGCTGATTGGCTACATCGTGCTTCTGTGCATCAACCCCGCCGGCGCGGCGGACTCCATCCTGGCCGTCATCAAGAACTTCCTGAACTCCTCCCGGGCCAACCTCCGGGTCAAGTACCTGGGCAACACTCTGGTCAAGACGGCCCCCCTGCTGATGTGCTCTCTGAGCGTGCTGTTTGCCTACAAGGTGGGCCTGTTCAACATCGGCGCCGCCGGCCAGTTCGTGGTGGGCAGCTGCGCCAGCCTGATCGCCGCTCTGGGCTTCGGCTGGAACTGGCTGTTCTGCCTGCTCTTCGCCATTCTGGTGGGCGCGGTATACGGGGCCATCGTGGGCCTGCTGAAGGCCTACTGCAACGTCAACGAGGTCATCTCCGGCATCATGCTCAACTGGATCGGGCTGTACGCCGCCAACATGATCCTCACCGGGGTCAAGGAGCCCACCAGCCCCTACACCCTGCACCTGACCAGCGAGGCGCCCCAGGCTATCCTCCCCTCCCTAGGTCTGGAGAAGCTTTTCAACAACAACCAGTATGTGACCATCGCCATCCCCCTGTCCATCCTGCTGGCTATCATCATCTACGTGCTGCTGGAGAAGACGAAGCTGGGCTATGAGCTGCGGGCGACCGGCAACAACAAGAACGCCGCCAAGTACGCCGGCATGGCGGAGAAGCGCAACATCATCCTGACTCTGGTCATTGCCGGAGCTCTGGCGGCCATGGGCGGCGCTTTCCTGTACCTGACTGACTACGAGCAGTGGTCCTGCTCCCAGTCCAGCGTCCCCGGCATGGGCTTCAACGGCATCGCCGCCGCCTTCCTGGGCGGTCTGAACCCCATCGGCTCCATCCTCTCCTCCTACTTCATCCAGCACATCACCAACGGCGGCGCCTATGTGGATCTGACCAAGTACTCCTCTCAGATCTCCGATCTGATCTCCTCCATCATCATCTACCTGTGCGGCTTCGTGCTCTTTATCAAGTACGCCATCAACTCCGGCATCGCCAAGCGTGAGGAGAAACAGGCGGCCAAACAAAAGACAGACAGTGTTGAGGAGACTGGGAAAGGAGGCGAGGCGTAATGCTGCTGCTGTTACAGTACACTCTGGTATTCGCTTCCGTTCTGCTGCTGGTGGCCCTGGGCGGCTGCTTCTCGGAGCACTCCGGCGTCATCAACCTGGGCCTGGAGGGCATCATGGTCCTGGGCTCCCTGGGCGGGGCTCTGGTCATGCGCATCCTCCCCACCCTGCCCCCGGTGTTGATGGTCTTCGCCGTGCTGCTGGGCGCCATCATCTTCGGCATGGCCTACTCCTGCCTGCTGGGCGTGGCCTCCATCAACTTCAAGGCGGACCAGACCATCGTGGGCACCGCCATGAACATGCTGGCCACCGCGGCGGCCACGGTCTTCGTCAAGGCCATGAACACCGCCGCCAACCCCAACGACGTGTCCTCCTCCATCCAGTACATAGAGCCGAAGAAGGCTTTCCTGCTGCGCTTCGGCGGCTTTGAGTTCAACTGGTTCATGCTGGTGGCCGTGGTGGGCCTGATCGTCGCCTACGTGGTGCTGTACAAGACCAAGTTCGGCCTGCGGCTGATGGCCTGCGGCGAGCACCCCCAGGCGGCGGACTCCGTGGGCATCAACGTGTACAAGATGCGCTGGGCCGGCGTGCTCATCTCCGGTATCTACGGCGGCCTGGGCGGCATCTGCTACATCATGGTCAGCGCCTCCGAGTGGAAGTTTGAAGACGGCGTGGCCGGCTTCGGCTTCCTGGCTCTGGCGGTGATGATCTTCGGCCAGTGGAAGCCCACCCGCATCGCCCTGACGGCGCTGCTCTTCGGCCTGTTCCGGGCTCTGGCCAGCGTCTACTCCGGCATCGGCTTCCTGGCCGCTCTCAACATCCCCAGCACCGTGTACAACATGCTGCCTTACATCGTGTCCCTGCTGGTGCTGGCTCTGACCTCCAAGAACTCCCGGGCCCCCAAGGCCGAGGGTATCCCCTACGACAAGGGCCAGAGATAGTTTCCTCCCCTGTTACGCAAACCGCCGTGGGCTCCGGCCCACGGCGGTTTTTCCTCAACGTTACATTTTCCTTTACAAAACGGGTCGGGCTCATTATAATACATAAAGAACTTTCATCAAAAGAGGGATCACTATGCGTCAACCGACCCTGATCATTCTGGCTGCCGGTATGGGCAGCCGCTTCGGCGGGCTCAAGCAGATCACCGCCGTGGACGACTACGGCCACGCCATCATCGACTTCTCCCTGTACGACGCCTACCGGGCGGGCTTCCGGAAGGTGGCCTTCGTCATCAAGCACGAGATCGAGGAGGACTTCAAGGCCTTCATCGGCCGCCGGGTGGAGAAGTACTTCGACGTGAAGTACGTCTACCAGCAGCTGGACCGGCTGCCGGAGGGCTACGCCGTCCCCGAGGGGCGGGTCAAGCCCTGGGGCACGGGCCACGCCACCCTCTGCGCCAGGGAGGCGGTGGAGGGCCCCTTCGCCGTCATCAACGCGGACGACTTCTACGGCCCCACGGCCTATCAGGCCCTGTACGACTTCCTCAGCGCCGGCAGGCCGGAGAACGAGCACGCGATCGTTGCCTACCGCCTGCGCAACACCGTCACCGAGCACGGCAGCGTGGCCCGGGGCATCTGCTCTGTAGCCGACGGCCGCCTGACCGGCGTAGTGGAGCGGCTGGGTATCGAGAAGCGGGGCGAGGACGGGGCCTATCCGGATGAGACAGGCGCTTTTGTCCCCCTGCCGGGGGACGCCCCCGTGTCCATGAACTGCTGGGGCTTCGGCGCGGAGATGTGGGAGGAGCTGAGCGGCCGTTTCCCCCATTGGCTGGACGAGAACCTGCCGGCCGCGCCCCTCAAATGCGAGTATTTCCTGCCCTATGTGGTCAACGAGCTGATCCAGAGCCGCACCGGCTGCGTCCGGGTGCTGGACTGCCACGAGGCCTGGTTCGGCATGACCTATAAAGAGGACCTGGAGAGCGTCCGGGAGCATATCGCCGGGATGCGGGCCCAGGGCGTATATCCGGCGGCGATGCTGGAATAAGAAAGGAGCAGAATTATGACAGTTCTTGTGACTGGCGGAGCCGGATACATCGGCAGCCACACCTGCGTGGAGCTTTTGAACCAGGGCATGGACGTGGTGGTCATCGACAACCTGGTCAACTCCAGCGCCAAGGCCCTGGAGCGGGTGGAGCAGATCACCGGCAAGCGCCTGAGCTTTTATGAAAACGACGTGCGGGACCGGGCCGCTCTGGACCGGATCTTTGAGAAGCACTCCATCGACTGCGCCATCCACTTTGCCGGGCTCAAGGCCGTGGGCGAGTCGGTGGTCATGCCCCTGGAGTACTACGACAACAACCTCTTCTCCACGATCACCCTCTGCGAGGCCATGCGGGACCACGGGGTGAAGGACATCGTCTTCTCCTCCTCCGCCACGGTCTACTCCGGCCAGAACCAGGTCCCCCTCCGGGAGGACTCCGTCACCGGCATGTGCACCAACCCCTACGGCTGGACCAAGTACATGTCCGAGCAGATCCTCCGGGATACGGCCAAGGCCAACGAGGGCTGGGCCGTGGCCCTGCTGCGGTACTTCAACCCCATCGGGGCCCACAGCAGCGGCCTCATCGGGGAGGACCCCCGGGGCGTCCCCAACAACCTGATGCCCTACATCTCCCAGGTGGCCGTGGGCCGGCTGGAGAAGCTGCGGGTCTTTGGCGACGACTATGACACCCCCGACGGCACCGGCGTGCGGGACTATATCCACGTGGTGGACCTGGCCCGGGGCCACGTGGCGGCCATCCGGTACATGCTGAAGCACCGGGGCGAGAGCGTCTTCAACCTGGGGACCGGCCAGGGCTACAGCGTGCTGGACATCGTGAAGGCTTTCCAAAAGGCCACGGGCATCCAGATCCCCTATGAGATCGTGGGCCGCCGCCCCGGCGACCTGGCCACGGTCTACGCCAGCCCCGACAAGAGCACCCAGCTTCTGGGCTGGCGGGCGGAGCACAGCCTGGAGGACATGTGCCGGGACACCTGGGCCTGGCAGTCCAAAAACCCCCAGGGCTACGGCGAGTGAAGGGCCACCCTGCGGAGCAGGATCTCACCAAGGGCGCAAGCCTTTGATTTCAATCGTCCGCGCAGCGGACACCGCACTTTTTCACTCTTCACTATTACTTATTACCTCCAAGTCCCGGTAAGGCTCGTTTGAGCCTTACCGGGACTTGAGTGAATAGTGAAGAGTGAATAGTGAAAAAGTAAAAATCGGCAAGGCGTCAGCCTTGCCAATTTTTGGCGGAGGGTAAGGGATTCGAACCCCTGTGGCGTCGCCGCCTAACGGTTTTCAAGAAGCAATCAGCGTCCAGAATTCCTTGTAATATAGGGGAAAATGAAGGAATTTAATTCTCTCCTAAACGTGAAAAAACAGCCCTTTTTCATCTCATTTTATCAAAAAAAGTGGCTAAAACAGAGGATTTTTTTGCCATGCAAAAAAAGTTTGGCAGAACCCTTGTTTTCTGCGAAAAAAACTGCATTTTGGAGAGATTTGTGGGAGAGAAAGGCTGTTTGGAGAGATCACCAGGAGAGATAAATCTTGCCGTTTGGAGAGATTTTGGAGAGAATTCGAAAACCTTGCCTTGAAGAACAAAATTTAAGCCATTTTCAGTGATGCACCTACTGCTGGCAAAAAATAGTGAGGTGCTTCAAAATGGCAAACGAAATTAAGGATTATAGTTGGCTGCTGAAAGAGTACCCGGAGTACATGAATAAAGAGCAGATGTACAAGGTGCTTCATGTTTCAAAAAGGACCGCGCTGGAATATCTTTGCGAAGGGATTATTCCTTGTGAATGTCTTTCTGAACACAGGACTCACTGCTATAAGATACGCACAAAAGATGTAATTCGTTTCTTGAAATACAGGGACAAACACCCTCACGACTACATTAAGCGAAAAACCCGAAATAAAGCAAAAGTGACAATAACTGATGACGAGTTCATAAAAGCCCTGGAGCTTGTTCTGGACGATTATCCCGATGTTCTCGACCTTAATCAAGTTGCAGAGGCCATGGACTACGGGAGCAGCGCGGTTACGAAGTGGTGTGAAAAAAACCAGATAAAGTATCTGAAAAGCAGAGGGTGTATTTATATTCCAAAGCCTTCAATTATTGAGTTTGTAAGGGACATAGGCAGCCAGAAATTAACGCAACGCTCTTATGAGCATATCCTTAAACGCGCAAACACAATCCGCATTGATCGCTCGGTGGGCCGAGATAATCACAATTATTATGAAAAACATGATGAAACTTAGGAAAAATGGAGGTGTTTCATTAGCAACAAAATTCTTTCAGATCAGCCGCCTGAACAGATAGTCAATATTCCTTTGAACCAACTGCATAGCTTTCCCAATCACCCTTTTGGTGTACGGGATGATGAAAAGATGGCCGAGACAGTGGACAGTATTAAAACCTATGGTGTCCTTGTCCCGGCCATTGTGCGTTGTACGGGAGAAAACAGCTATGAGATCATAGCTGGTCACCGGCGAAAATACGCATCAGAGCAGGCAGGGCTGGATTCTCTACCGTGTATTGTCCGAAATATGGACGATGATCTCGCCACGATCTTCATGGTGGACAGCAACCTCCAGCGGGAGGATATTCTGCCCAGCGAGAGGGCCCAGGCGTATAAGATGAAGCTGGAGGCAATCAAGCGTCAAGGGGCAAGGCATGATTTAACTTCGCCGCAAGTTGCGGCGAAGTTCCGCGCAGATGATGTTGTGGCGAAGGATGCTGGTATCAGCGGAGATACTGTCAGGCGGTATATCCGGCTGACGGAGTTGAAGCCGGAGCTGCAAGAGATGGTGGACACCGGCAAGATGGCTATGACCCCTGCCGTGGAGCTTTCCTACCTGAAGCCCAAGGAACAGGAGCTGTTGCTGGAAACCATAGACAGCGAACAGGCGACGCCCTCGCTCTCCCAGGCCCAGCGGATCAGGAAACTAAGTCAGCTGGGCGGACTGAATGAGGACACGATGCTCTCCATCATGTCGGAACAGAAAAAGCCCGATCTGAGCAGCAACATCGTCCTGTCCGGGGAAAAACTGAGCAAGTATTTCCCCCGGTCATATACCCCTGCGCAAATCGAAAATACTATCTTCAAACTGCTGGATTCCTGGCTGCTGAAACGGCAGCGGGACAAAAGCAGATAACAGCCGGGCCGAAAAAAGGTCCGGCTTTTTGCATTTATGGAGGAAAATGAAATGAACAAGAAAACCGAATTGGAATACGCGATCTGCTCCCTGTTCTCCTACGGCAAGGCCAAACGGCCCGAAACCCAGGAGCTTATGAAGGACTTGGACTATGAGGCGCTGCTCCAGGCCCTGAAGTACAACGCCGAGACGGTGTACGAATATACCGCCGAGGGCGGCATCCGGTCCGCCTGCAACTATTGCGGCCCGGAGGTCTTTCACCGGCCTGCCTCCCTGCTCTGCTCCGTCCCTGTCTCCGAGGCGGAGGATGTCGTTCATCTGAGCCGGTCCCTGGAGCTGTGGCTGCTGGAGGACTTCAGTTTTGGGCTGGTGTCCTGCACCGAGATCGAGTGCGCGGGCGGCAGATTTTCCAGCGCGTACCGGGTTCTCCGCTCCGACGATCTGGACGATATATGCAGCGAGCTGACGCCGGACGTGGACGCGCTGGCCCTGGACCTTGTGAAGCTGGCCGGCGACTACTACGGCCCCGGTCAGGTCCTTTTCGAGCTGTGATCCCTCTGTAAACGTGGAGAAGGAGGAAACGGACCATGCCAGTATTCCGTATAGAGCGGACCCGTGACTATACCGTGATGTGCAATACCCATCTGCGGGATGGGCGGCTGTCACTGAAGGCAAAGGGCCTGCTGTCCATGATGCTGTCCCTGCCGGACGAGTGGAACTACACCACCAGGGGCCTCGCCTCCATCTGCAAAGAGGGAGTGGACGCCATCGGCAGGACCCTGAGAGAGCTGGAGGCAACCGGCTATATTGACCGCCGCCAGCTCCGTGGGGCCAACGGGCGGATCACAGATACAGAGTACATCATCTATGAGCGTCCTCAAGAGCGTCCGGGCACGGCTTCACCGGATAAGAACGCACCAGATACGGAAAACCCGTATCTGGACGAAGCGGATACGGAAACACCGGGAGAAATAAATATAGATATATTAAATACCGAAAAATCAAATACAGATATATCAAATACTCATTCATTCTCTCCCCCTACCCCCTCAACGGACGCCGATGATGACGGACAGACAGACGGGACACAACGCCGTTTTGACATACGGGAACAGATCGAATACCCCAGCCTTTGCCGGGAGTACCGGCAGGAACAGGTGGACGAGCTTGTGGAGCTGATGCTGGAGGTTGAGATGAACCGGAGCAAAACGATCCGGCTTGGCCGGGATGCGGAGTACCCCATTGCCTATGTGCGGCAGCGGTTTTCTCAAATCGGGCGGGAGCATATCGAGAAGGTGCTGGACGGCATCAAGGAGAACACCGCCAGCGTGAGAAATACCAAGGCCTATCTGCTCTCGGCCCTGTTCAACGCCGTTTCCACCCTGGACAATCACTACACCATGCGTGTGAACCACGATCTTTACGGCGGAGAATGAGCCGCCGCACCAAAGAAAGGAGAACCCCATGAAAAACATCAAGAGGATTCTGGCCCTGCTGCTTGTGACGGCGCTGGTGCTTGGCGTCGTGCCTGTGTCCTCCGTGTATGCGGAGGCGTCTGACGGAGGCGGTGAACCGGCAGCCTCTGAGGAACCGGCTGACCCGGCCAGCACAGAGGTCCCGGAGGATAGCCCTGAAGAACCGCCGGCGGAAAGTCCAGGTCCTGCCCCGGCTGAAGAAGCGGACAGCGCAGAACCTGCTGAGGACACCGAGCCTGTGACTATAAGTGAGGAACCGGAGGACAGGGACAACACAGAAATCTATGAACCGGAGGTCGTGGAGAACACGGCCTACATTCTGAGCAACGCCAACCGGGAGTATGCAGGCAGCGGAGATGAACCTATGCCGATGGACTTTCTCTATTTGGCCTATACCCTGGCAGATGCGTCTGCTTTTGACCATGCGCCCACACTGGACGAGCTGTGGCTGACCAATAACGACGGCGATCACATTTCAGACTTTTGGGCCGCGTCCCTCGGCCAGTTTGAATCCTGTACCCTTCTGTATTCCCTCTCCCCGGATGCCCCCTACTACGTCGGGTATGTGCCGGATGCTTTTTCCAATGCAGAAATATCGGACTGGCTTGCTGGCAGCAGCGAGGTCGGGCAGGGAGAAGAATACAGCGACATCATCTACGATGCCGCCGCCCATCTGGTATACGTCCCCAAGACCTACACAGATTTTGAGTGCGAGGACTTCGGGGATGCGGTCGGCAAGGTCCGGCTGCAGGTCCTCTACACCACCGGCGTGGAGAGCATGGACGAACTGAAAACCACCGTGACCGTGAATCTGAATGACATCTCTGCGTATTCCGACGCGGAGGCGGCGGAGGAACTTTGCCTGTCCTCCACCAGCAGCGCAGATGTGCTGGCTATGGCGGGAAATACGCAAATCCAGCTCCCCGCCAATGTCATTCTCCGCTCTGTTGCCGTCTCCGGCGTCCCCCTTGAAAAAGACGAGTACAGCTATGACCGGGGCACCGGCATCCTGACGGTCAACATGAACCCCGTCATGGTGGGCACGGTAGATGTAGATTTTGAGCGTGATCCCATTATGCCCGCGTACTTGCCTCCCAGCGAGTACCCGCGGACCGGCCCCATTAACCGCGCCACGATGGAGAGCCAGATCAATACTCTGGACTCGCTGGGCAACTGGAGCTTTGCCTCCACGCCCCAGGAGGGTGATGCGTACATTATCAAATCCGGCACCGTCGCTGGATATTACAGCAGCGTCGGGGGCTGGAATCCGGGGTATAAAAAGCCGTCGCTCAACGTCTACGGGCCGTACAAAGGCCAGCCCGAACATATCATGCATTTTTTGTACTACAACTCCTATATGTCAGAGGCTGGGCAACTGCTCTATGTAAATTGGAGCGGCTTTTCCAAAACCAACAGCACGGGCAAGACACCCATTCAACGCTATGTCCAGTTCAGCGCACAGTCCTCAAACATTGTCCAGGACAGCCCCAGCGGACGCGAGCTTACGTCTATCCCGGCTGTCAATTTGGACCTTTTTTGTGCGCACACGGGTATTCCCAATACTTACGATGACATCAATTTCTCGACCGGGGACACTTGGTATAACAAGGACGAGGACTACATTGTGGATGAACCCATTATGGTCCGCGTGGTCTATGTGTCCGACGATGCGACCCAGGCAGTCGTTATTGTCTGTACCGCAACGGTCCAGACCCAGGCGGGCGTCGGGATTTATCGCATTGAGCTCAAGCCCCCGGTCCCTCCCGGATTCCCGTTCTCCATTCGGAAAGTATCTGCCAACACCGCTATTACCAACGGCAGCAGCTGCTACTCACTGAGCGGCGCTGTGTACGGCGTCTATAATGACCCCAGCTGCACCAGCCTCCGGGAGAGATTGACCACGGACGGCAGCGGCAACGCCACGACTTCCGAGCTGTATGAGGCGGGAACGTACTATATCCGAGAGATCAGCGCAAGCCCCGGCTATACCCTGGACCGCAGCATCTACACTGTCCGTATTGACAGCGCGGGAAATGTGACCTTGCTATGATACAAAAAAGGGCGGCCAACCGAAGTTGACCGCTCTTGCTGCTTTTCCGGGCCTTATTTCGTTGCTCCGCAGGAGGCGCACACCGCACCGGTAACCACTTCCTCGTCCCAGGCGTCCCGGAGGACCCTCGTTTCGTAGTGGGCGATCTCCGGGCTGCCTTCGACCCACACCTGATCAGACCGGGTGCTGTCGGTGAAGCCTCCATGACCCTCGCCGCTCACCTCGGAGTGGGCGTAATAGTCAGCGGCGCTTGTAAATTCCGCCCCGCAGCGGCAGACCACCACGGGATAGGTCCCGCCCTCGAAGTGTCCCTCCGTGGCCGGCTGATCGACCACCTTCACTTCCTCGGTCACGGCCTCATGGTGGACCGTCTGTGTGACGTTCTGCCAATCATGGACATGGACCGGGACGGCGGGGACCGGCGCGGCCTCCGGCTCCGGGACACTCTGCCTTTCGGCAGGGGCCTCCGGGACCGGAACAGGCTCAACAGGCGTTTCCGTTTCCACCGGCGCGGGTGCCGGAGTAACAATGACCGGCGTTTCCACACGCTGGACTTTCGCGGGGACTTCTGCCGGGGCAACTGCCTGGACTACCGGGACGGGGGCCTCCGGTAAAACTTCCTCTCTGGGGCTCATGGCACAGGAGCTGGCGGAAACCGCCATGCCTGCCGCAAGCAGCACACTCATCATCTTCAAGGTCTTTTTCATCGCTTTCGCTCTCCTTTCAGTGTCCGGTCCTCTGGTCCGGCCCTTTCTTTTTCTGGCTCTATTGTCGCATTTTACGCCGAAAACCGCAAGGATACCGGCCTTTTCCGGGCACAAAGAGCGAAGTGGAGGCAAACAATTATTTATGAAGGAGGCTCTATGCTTAAACGAATGTTGGCTTTGGCCGCCGTGTTCGTCTTACTGTTCTGTGCGGTCCCGGCTCCCGGCGCGTATGCTGCCGGGGCTGTGACCCTGAAAGAACAGCCCGCCAGCGACCCCGACGAGATCAGGATCGTCAAAGAGAGCAGCGGGGTGACCATCACGGACGGCGAAGCAATTTTCAAAGTAGACTTTTTTCCAAATACCGCATGGTCCGGCTCCCCGGCCCGGACGTGGTATTACAAGACAGCAAATGGCGAGACCAAGCTGGGCAACCGGACCTACTTGCTGGACGAGTACGGCGGCCAGAAAAGCAGCCCCCTGTACGAAAATGCCCTGGGGATGCCCACGCTCCCCCTGGGGACGCTCCGCATCACGGAAGTCCAGGCCCCGGAAGGCTATCTCCGGTCGGACTTTGTGCTGGACGGGAAGATCATCCAGCCCAGCACCGGCGGGGACGCCACTTTTCAATGGGTCACACAGGCCGATGGGACTATCCGTTATGTGGAGGATGCCGCTTGCGTCCACAATGACCAGATCAAAGGGAATCTAAAAATCATCAAGAAGGATGCCTTTGAGGAAATCGTTCTCTCCGGCGCGGGCTTTCGCGTCCTGGACGCGGAGGGAAAAACCGTGTCCGAGGGATATACGGACCAAAACGGCGAGCTGCTTTTGGAGAATATTCCTTACGGAAAGGACTATACCATCCAGGAGTTTCGGCCTCCCATGGGCTTTAAGCTGGACGAGACTAAGTACCCTCTGGCCGTAACTGAAAACGGCGTCACGATCACCAAGGAGCTGACAAACCTCCGGCGCGAGGGCACTATCCAAGTTACAAAGAAGGGTCCTGACGGCAACGTACTGAGCGGCGCTGCATTTATGCTGGAGTTCTCGACGGACAAAGGCAGCCACTGGAAACCGGTCACATACCGGGAGGCCGGAGATGAAGTGCCCAGGGGCGGCTGCACCAGCCCCGGCCTGAAAGACGGGCAGCTCACCACCGGTGAGGACGGAAAGGTGATCTTCACGGGCCTGCGAGCGGACAGCCGGATTCTCTATCGCTTAACGGAAACCAAGGCCCCGGAGGGCATGGCCCTTATTGGCGGCTCGCTCTATGTGGGCACTCTGCCGGTGGAGTCCGATGACTTCTACGCCAACGACGCAGAGGTTTTTGACACGAAAGCCTATGTATATACGCTGTATGTGACGGCCACGGATACCTCCGTTTTTCGGCTGCCCGATGCGGGCGGCGGGGGCTTTAAGGCTCTGCCTCTGTTCATGCTGGCCGCAGCCCTGCCTGCGGTCATTATAACCTTTACTAAAAAAAGAAGAAAAGGAGAATGTGAATGAAACGTATTCTTTCCCTGCTGCTGGTCCTTGTTCTGGTGGGCTGTCTCTCCGTGACGGCTTTTGCCGCCCCCGTGGACGAGGCGACCATTGACTTTGACCGTACCGGCAACATCGACCTGTGGAAGTATGACCTGACCAACGCCGAAAAGGACGGCGTGTGGAGTTCGTCCTACGTTTCCACCGGCGTCCGGGACGAAAATGGAGTAGAGAGCGTCCTGGGCGATCCGCAGAGGATTTCCCCCCTGAATGAACATGGCAACGCTTACGGCTACGCCCTGGCCGGTGTGGAGTTTACCTACCTTCGGATAGGCGAACTGCGTACCTATACCGAGACGGAGGACGGCGTGGAACACATCGAACTGCTCTACGGCATTCCCAACAACGCGCAGAATACTGCCATGCTCACAGCTATCGGGGTCAGCACCTCTGACCGCTATACCAACGCGGACAAGGAGGACGGGTCTGTGTACTACTACCGGAGCGATGTGCTTATTGACGGTCTTGAGGCTGCTCTGGAGGAAAACAGCACGACCGTAAAGGACGTGTTGGAGAACTATGTCGCCGCCAACGGCGGCACAAAGATGCCCGAAACTGACGCTTACGGACACAGCTCCGCCAAGGACCTGCCCCTGGGTCTGTACCTCTTTGTAGAGTCCAAGGTCCCCGAAATGGTCACGGACACCACCGCGCCTTTCCTGGTATCTGTCCCGATGACCGCCGTGAACGGCAACAACGCCTCTGACGGCGGTGAGAGATGGCTTTATGACATCGCCCTGTACCCGAAAAACATCACCGGGATTCCTACCCTTGAAAAGACCCTGCGGGAGAGCTGGAACGACACCGGCAAGCACGATGGCGATGACATTACGGACGGCTATGCCCATACCGGCACAGCCTCCGATGGAGATGTGATCCAGTACCAGATCATTTCCTCTTTGCCCAGCATTACGTCCGCTGCCTCTTATCTGACGGACTACTCCTTCACGGATAGCCTGTCCGCCGGACTGGCGTACAACAAGAACGATGTGAAGATCGAGTTTTTCCGCGGCCCGGACTGCAAGGACAAAATCGCCACCTGGACGGAGGCGGACAACAAATTCACTGTGTCGTACAGCAGCGGCGATGCGGGTGAGAGCGTTATGAGCATCGGTATGACCGAGCAGGGCCTGTCCGAGATCAACACCAGCGACGCCGTTTACACCGGTGTGGATGCGGTGAACAGCGGCTATTCCAACTGCACCCTGCGGATCACCTACGCGGCCACCATGCACTCGGACAAGAGCGTGGTGTACGGGGACAAGGGCAATCCCAATGATGTGGTCCTGACGTGGAAACGGACCAACAGCTCCTATTACGACACCCTAATCGACGATGCTCATGTGTATACCTACGGTATCAATCTGCTCAAGAAGTTTAACGACGGGAAGGGTGATCTGGAGAAGGTAGAGTTTATCCTCCGCAACGATACGGACGCATATTTTGTGACCGCAAAGCTGGCGGAGGATGAAGGCGTGTACTATGTCACCGGCCATGTCTCCGAGGAAAAGGAGGCCACCCATTTCATACCCAATAAAGATGGGAAAATCCTCATAAGAGGTCTGGAGGACGACGAATATACCCTGACCGAAGTGAAAACGGACAATGCGTATTCTCTGCTGAAAAACAGCATCAAGGTCAAAATCTCCACCGCCGAGGATGAAACACCGTGCAGCATCTATGAGGGAGACGTTCTGGGCCTGCTTCAGAATGATGAACGCTATGCCAATGTAGACCCCGGCAGATTTCCCAATATGCCGCAGGTACATCTGGAACATAAGACCCTGACCGCTTCTTCTACCATCAACGGCAAGGACGTGAGCATGGCGGAGGATGGGGATTCGGACAACGCCTTTTCTCCGATGACCGTCATCAATACAAGGGGCTTTAACCTCCCGCAGACGGGCGGCTATGGGAACTGGGCGTTTCCGGTCATTGGTATCTCCGGCTTTGCTCTGGCTATGCTGGGTATCTATGTGCTGCTGAGAAAGAAAAAGACCGTGTGAGAACATGGAGGGGGAAGGCCCACACCTTCCCCCTTAACCGTTATGAGGTGGAATGAACAGAAAAACAAAGATACTGCTCTGTGTATTCGCGGCTCTGCTGGCTCTGGCCGTGACGGTCTATCCTCTTGTGAGCAACTACACCGCCGAGAAATACCGGAGCCTGATCGAAACCCGGTACAACAAAGCAATAGAAAAGCTGGACACCTCGGAGCTGGATGCGGCCAGAAAAGCCGCCCAGGAGTATAACGAGGCGCTGCTGGCCTCTGAGGAAGAACCGTATACCAAGGCTGCGCTGGCAAAAGCCGCAGAGAACTATGACGATCTCTTAAACGTGCAGGGTGACGGACTCATGGGCTATGTGGATATACCGGCCATCCATGTAAACCTGCCCATTTACCACGGGACAGAGGAAGACACTCTGGAGCGCGGGACCGGGCATTTGCTGGGCTCGTCGCTGCCTGTGGGCGGCAAAGGCTGCCATACCGTTATAACCGGGCACTCCGGGCTGGCCGGGCAAAAGATTTTCTCCGACCTGGACCAACTTCAAATTGGCGATGTTTTTTATTTGCGTGTCTTGGGAGAAACCTATGCCTACATGGTCCTGGAGATCAACAAGGTTTTGCCGGAGGACAGCTCAAAGCTGACGGCAAATCCGTCGCTGGACAGCTGCACCCTGCTCACTTGTACGCCCTATGGCGTTAACACGCACAGGCTGCTGGTCCGCGGCTCCAGGATTGAGGTCCCCACGGCGGAGCGGATAGAGGAACGGCATGAGGCTGCCGGGACCGAAACGGCCTCTACCTGGACGGGCGAATACCTCCACGGCATAGCCTATGGAATATTGGGGATCGCCGCCGCCTTCCTCATCATACAAACTGCCCAGGCCGGGATCGCTCTACGCCGTGAGAAAAAGGCTCCGCGTCCTACACGGGAGAGGCGGACAAAGCCCTCTGTCCAGGCGCAACGAAAGAAGGGAAAACATGAGGCACAGTAAATGGGAGGAACGGCTGCGGCGGTTCCTCTTTCTGCTCCTGGTGATCCTGGCCTTTGCAAGCGTGGCTATTGCTCTGCGACCCCTCATTTTCCGTGCCGAAAAAACGCGGGAGATTCAACGGGAGACAAGGCAGTTTTATGAGACGGCGGAGCAAACCCAAGAGCAGCTGGTGGAGCAAAAGGAAATTCCCTATGAACGGCTGCTTACGGCCTTTCGACGGCATAACGAATGGCTCTACGACGTGAAGCAGGGCAATTTGACCGGCCCGGAAGCCTATGCGGAAAGTCTCTTTGACCTGACCGACTACGGCCTGCCTGACCAGACCTTTGGGGTGATCAACATTCCCAAACTGGAGCTGGAAATGCCTCTTTTCCTGGGGGCCAGCGAAGAACATATGTCGGCGGGGGCCGCTGTCCTCTCACAGACAAGCGTTCCCGTCGGCGGAGAGAATACCAACGCCGTAATAGCCGGGCACAGAGGTTACGGCGGCTATGACTACTTCCGCTACATCGACGGGCTGGAGGTCGGAGATGAAATCCACATCACAAATCTGTGGGAGACCCTGACCTACAAGGTGTCCGAGATACGGATCATAGACCCCTCTGACATAGACGCTATCCTGATCCAGCCGGGGCGTGAGATGGTCACGCTGATGACCTGCCACCCTTATGCCTCCGGTGGCAAGTATCGCTATCTGGTCTACTGTGACCGGGCAGACGGACAAAACACTACAATTCAATGAAAAGGAGAATTTTTACTATGACCAGACCTTTGGCTTACATTACCGCCCCCTGGGGCGAGGACGACCTGGAAAACGCCACCGCTGCGGCGGGGTATTGCCGGCAGGCATACGAGGCGGGCTATGCCCCGATCTGCCCGGCGCTGTTCATGCCCACCTACCTCAAGGGCAACTCGCCTGCGGAGGTCAAGGACCGGCAGGAGATGTCTGCGGAGCTGCTCAAGCGCAGCCGCATCCTGATCGTCTGCGGAGATACGGTCAACGATGAAGTCAAGAGCGATATTGCTCTGGCCAAGCACTGCCGTATCTCCTACACCACCCTGAGCGGCATTATGGCCGTGAGCAGCTTAGACTGAGGAAAGGAGGGAAACGCATGAGCCGCAAGAAACTGTTTTTCACGTTCATCAGCGTCCTGTTCGCTGTGACCGCAGCCGTTGCCGTCTGCAAGCGCAGCCGGGCATGAGCTGCCGGGCGGCGGGAAAACCCCGCCGCCCCTTCCTATTTCAAGACAAGGAGTGTGATGTGATTGCAGGAAGAAGTGGAACAGCGCACCGTCACGCTGATAGTGAACACAGCCAAGCTCACCGAAAGGGAGCTGCAAAAGGCCCTGGCAAAGCTGCTGTCCCAAATTATGGCGGAACGGCGTCAGAAGGGGCCCAGGGAGAAGCACGGCAAAATGACGGTCAAGCAGCTTGCCGCCCAAAACCGCGGGATGCAGAGCATAGAGCTGACCGATGAAAGCGTCCGCTCCTTCAGCCGTGTTGCCCGAAAGTACGGCATAGACTTTGCCCCCTTTAAGGTCAAGGGCGAAAACCGCTATATGATCTTCTTCAAGGGCGCTGACCAGGACGCCATGACCGCCGCTTTCAAGGAATACTCCGGCAAGCTGCTTACGCGGGAGAAAAAGCCCTCGGTCCTCGCCAAGCTGCGGAAGTTCAAGGAGCTGACCGCCGCTGTCGCGCCGGTCCGGGAGAAACGGAGGGAGAGGGAGCGTTGAGCAAGAAAACCAAGCGACTTCTTTTTTCTTGCCTCCCCTATGTGCTGTTCGCGCTGCTGGCGACCAAGCTGGGGCAGGCGTGGCGCTATACCCCCGGCCTGGGCTTTTCCGAAAGGGCATTACATATTATAGAGGGGCTGGCAGCCGCGTTTCAAACCCCTTTCCCCAGCTTTCACCCCTTTGATCTGCTCATCGGCTGCCTGTTTGCAGCTGGGATACGGCTGGCCGTGTGGGTAAAGGGCCGGAACGCCAAGAAATTCCGCAAGAATGAGGAATACGGCTCGGCCCGCTGGAGTGCATAATTCTAAGTGTAAATGACACATACATGGACGCACAGGAGGTTATGCACATGACTGAT
>CANQTO010000058.1 GCA_947626785.1 uncultured Oscillospiraceae bacterium | reverse complement strand
CATTGGTTCGATCCGGCGGTGTGGGTCATGTACGCTCTTGCTAACCGGGATCTGGAATTGAGCTGCGATGAAGCGGTAATCCGCCTGTTCGGAGAACGTACAAAATCGGCCTATGCCATGACGCTCATCCGCATGGAGGAAAAACGAAGCGGCCTCCAGCCCCTTTGCAACAATTTCAGCAAACACGCAATCGAAGAAAGGATCCTTGCAATTATGAAAACAAAAAAGACCTCATGGGCTGCCGCTTTCGTGGCTATGTCTTTGGTCATCAGTGTCACCCTGGCGTTTGCCACCTCCGGTCAGGCTGCGGCACAGAGAGCAGGCGGGAACGGTGTTCCTGCCCAGAACAGCGCTGACACATTTACATTTCAAGGCACCTTGGGCATGGATGCGAAAAATGCAAAACTTATCGCAGATTCCAAGTGGTTTCCGGATTATGAACAGTACGGCCTCAGTTATGACACACAACAGGGGATTCTGTCGTATCATGGCCAACTGATAAGCTTTTTCCACGATGAAACGGCTCCCGGCGTTTACACACATGTCAACTTTAGTCAGGGAACAGTTGGAATTGAAGTAAAACGGAATGCTGACTGGGAAATAGTCGGGCTGGTCGAATATTCTACTTGGGCAGATGATGTAATCGTGCAGGAAGGCTCCCAGGAGCAGACTTCTGTGACTGACCGCACAATATCATCAACGGATCTCCACGAACCAACACGCGATGAACTGCTCACTGAATACGGAAAATTCGGGATCTCCTTTGACATTTCCGGCAAGATGCTGTATCAGGATAAAACGGTTCGCTGGTTTGCGGACTTCGTAGAGCTGGAAGAAGGTGCATTGGCGACCCGGTATGTTTATCGGAATGACGAGGGAACAGAATACATCCATACAGTCCGTGGCCGGATCGACAATGGTGACGGCAGCTATGACCCATTCGGCCCTCTGCTGGAGATCGTGCCATGGGAAAGCGGAGAGCGTGATGATCTCGGCTTTCTGTTTCAGGGCAGTCAGATCAATGCAACCTCTGAAGCCGTCGGTAATGATCATGTGGACGGCATGACCTTTGAGGAACGGTTTTCCAAGTATAAGGACTTTGGCATCACCTACGTGGAAGCTGATGGCGCCAGCGGGCGCGGGAATGTATATTTAAACGGTTCACTGGTCAGTCGTTTTGCGGATGCCGCTCCGAATGGCAGTACGTTTTCATTTACTTCAGCTGAGGCTGGTGGAATGATCGTTCATACGGAATACGACGGTCACGGAAGCTTGATGGGGGTAAGTGTGAAACCTTAGAATCTAAGTCTTGTGATTTCACTCGGACCAAAAATCGGCGAGGCGTCAGCCTTGCCGATTTTACCTTCTTCACTTTCCGCTATTACTCAAAAAAGTATGTTCCGCTACTCAGACGATTCAGGACCGCCTCTGTTCCTCAAAACCTATAAGGCCAGGACCAGCGTTCCCTCCGCGTCGCAGAGGGGCACGGCGGGGAGGCGGCGGCCGCTGTCCCGCTCATAGCGGCGCAGGGCCGCCCGGACCCCCAGCAGCCGGGAGGAATTGTAGTCGTGGAGAAGGATATACCCTCCTGGGGAGACGCGGGGGACAAAGAATTTCAGCCCCTCGTAGGTGGAGCGCTCAAAATCCGCGTCCAGGGAGACCAGCGCGAGGCGCTCCCCTTCCAGCCCCCGGGCTGTTCCGGGGAAAAGCCCCTGCCGGATCACCGCCCGCTCCGGGTGGGGCAGCAGTGACAGGACTCTATCCACTGCCGTGCGCCGGTGGGCCTCGGTGAAGGCCTCCGTGCAGCGCCCCTCGGCCTGCTCGTAGGCGGCCTCCGGCCCGTCAAAGCCGGAAAAGGTGTCGAACAGATAGAGCGTCCGCTCCGGCAGCAGCGCGTTCAGGCAGCGGGCAAAGCCCCCCTGATAGACCCCCAGCTCCGCCAGCGCGCCGGGGACCTCCGCCAGTTCGGCGCAGAGCAGCTCCAGCGTGCGCACACGCACATAGTCGTTTTCCAGATCCCGCTCCGTCAAGGGGCTCTCCGCCAGCCGCTCCAGCTCCCGGATGACCCGGTGCGGGGCGGTCAGCTTTGCCAGGAGCTCCCGGCCCAGCAGCTTTTCGGCCAGGGCGTAGGAGTCGTTCAGATCCTGGAGGGCGTAGTTGTTCTTCACAAACAGCAGCGCCTCCCGGCGGATGCCCAGCCGCAGACAGGTCTCCAGGATCGCCCGGCACTGGCGGCTGGCCACCAGGATCAGGTCATAGTCCCGCTCTGCCAGCTCCTCCGGGCGGAGCACCTCTTTCCCTAAAAAGGGCTCGGTCCGACCCTGGCCGTCCACAAAAGCGGTGATCAGGGCCGGGTCCAGCCCTTTTTCGATCAGTTCCCCGGCTCCGCAGCCGGTGCCGTAAACGTAGAGCTTCATGTTAATCTCCATTCTGCCGCGGTGCCGGCAGCACAAATAGCAATATAAATCTCCAGTTGCGGCAGGAAGGAGATTTTAGGCATGTGCCGCGGTTGCCGCTTTAGCGTTGAGCGGCACACCCTCTTATAAGAAGCCTCGCAGAGTTTCGCGCCCGCAGGCGCGAAAACAATTTAAATCGTTTTTTCCGGGGACATGTGCCTCGGAAAAAACACTTCTCAGCCCGCAAACGTGCGCAAAATCCGTCTTTGACGGGTTTTGTCGTGCGCTGCAGCGGGCTGCAGCTCTTTTGTCAAAAAAGGGCTTTGCCCTTTTTTGACAGTATCCTCCCCTCTTCTATACGGCGCTTGCCAAGGCTGAGCGCCCTGTCGCCGGGCCCCGCCTCAGACAGGGCTACCGTGACGGCCTCCCCCGGGAAGACTCCGGCCACGGCCTCCGCCACCTGGGCCTCAGACAGTGCGCCCCGGTACAGCGCCCGGATGTGCAGTCCGTCGGGCCCCCGCTCCGCCCGGTAGTCGATCAGGGCGTCCAGGGCGAAGAGCGCCGCGTCCAGGGAGGCCATATCCGCCGCCGGGCCCCGGCGGCGGAGGCTGTCCAGCCGCAAAAGCTCGCTGCCGCAGGGGCAGGGTTCCGGTAAAATGCGGGTGAGGTCCCCGGTCCTGTAACGGATGAGAGGCAGGGCCTCCATCCCTATTGTGGTGATCACCAGTTCCCCTGTCTCGCCCCAGGGCAGAACGCGCCCGGCTTCGTCCACGATCTCCGCGATCACGTGGTTTTCCCGCAGGTGCATCCCCTCGTGGGCCGGGCAGGTGACCGCGCCGCCCAGGCCCATTTCCCGGGAGCCGTAGTGGGGAAAGAGCCGGCTGCCCAGCAGCGCCTCGCAGCGCTCCAGGACCGCCTCCGGGCAGGCATCCCCGCTGACCAGGGCCCGCTCCAGGCTGCCCTTGCCGCAGGCGCGGAGAATGGACAGCAGCTGCACCGGCATGCCCACAAAGCTGTCCGGCTTTTCCTGTTCCAGGGCCTCTCCAAATTCCCCATAGCTGAGGCCGCAGCCCAGCTTCAGGGGCCGGGCCCCCAGCCGTTTGACCGCCTCGGCGATCAGCTCCCCCAGGCCCAGAGGGCCGGAGAAGGGCATACAGATCATGGTGACGCTGCCGGGAAAGATAAGCTCACCCAGCCCGGCGGCGAAAAAGCGGACCGTGTTCTCGCAGTCCCACTCGGTGTAAAAGACCCGCTTGGCGGCCCCGGTAGTGCCGCTGGTGGCGTCAGACAGGACCCGGCTGACCCGGCTCTGGGAGGTCAGCAGCAGGCCGGGGGCGTTCCCGGCCAGGTCCTCGTCCGTGGTAAAGGGGAGGGAGGCCAGCTCCGCCAGGGAGCCCAGCCGCTCCGGCAGGTCTTTATAGAAGCCGCCCCGCTCCTTCTCCCGCCGGAGCAGGGCGTTGAGTTTTCTCAGTTGGAGCGACTCGATGTCCGCCCGTGTCAGCGTCTTTAAGCCCTCCTGCTCCAGAACGAGGGCGTCCAGCCTGGAGCGCTTCATGGCCGGTACAGGGCCCTGCCCTGGGTATCCGTCAGGTTGTAGGCGCAGAAGGGCACCATGCCCCGGGCGCTGTCTATCTCGCAGATGTGGCAGCGCCGGACCCGGGCCAGATCAAAATTCCACGCGTCCTGGAAGAGCATCCCGGAAACGGCAAAGGTGTTGAGCCGGGCCTGCTCCAAAAAGGCGTCCAGAGAGCCGGTGTCCGCCAGCTCCCCGTCCGGGGCAAAGTCCTCCGCCTGCCCGCTCCACTGCCGGGCCACAAAGTCCCGGGAGTCGTCCGAGCCGGTGCAGCAGCAGCCGCCCCCGGCCCGCTTGGGCAGGGCTTTCAGGCTGCCGTCGGGGCGGCGCAGATAGCTTGCGTGGAAAGAGCAGTAGGGATTCTCGGCCCCGCCGCCGCTGAAATCCTCCGCCTTCATGAGCCCCTGCGTCTGCTCCTCAATGAGCCGGAGCATCCGGGGGATGGTGACGGGCCGGTCCGATTTAGGCAGGGCGCAGCGGCCGAAAGTGCTCAGAGGCTGGAAATGGACGCCCCGCACCGCAGGCATCCGCTTTAGCGCCCAGCGCAGCAGAGAGCCCACCTGGTCCTCGTTGACGCCGGGGGCTATCACCGGCACCAGCACCGTCCCCAGCCCCGCCGCGGCGCAGGCCTCCACCGCCCGCTCCTTCTCCGCCAGCAGGGGCCGGCCCCGGAGGACCTGATACACCCGGTCGTCCAGGGCGTCGAACTGGAGAAAGACGGTGCTTAAGCCCGCGGCCTTCAGCTTTTCGGTATAGCCCGGCTCCCTGGCCAGGCGCAGGCCGTTGGTGTTAAGCTGAAAGAAGTCAAAGCCCTTCTCCCGGCCCAGGCGGATGACCTGGGGCAGGTCGTCCCGAACGGTGGGTTCGCCGCCTGAGAACTGTATGTTGAATGGCCCGCCGTGGGCCATGAGATAGTCATACTGACGGCCTATCTCCTCCAGGCTCAGGTCTTTTGGCTCCTTCTCTCCGGCGGAGGCAAAGCAGACCGGGCAGCGCAAATTGCAGCGGTTGGTAAGCTCTAAGAGCATACAGCAGCCCTTGCGCAGGTGCTCCGTACACAGGCCGCAGTCATAGGGGCAGCCCTTTTCCGCCGCACGGCCGTCCACCGGCGTCTCCACCGCCGTATTTTCCGTGCCCCAACGGAGGTAGGAGCGCAGATCCCCCTCCCAGAGCAAGGCCCGGAACGGGCCGTGCTCCGGGCAGTTTTTTTCCATATAGATCCCGTCCGCCTCTGCCATCTTGCTGGCCGGCAGCTTTTTCAGGCAGACGGGGCAGACGCTCTCGGTCCTTCCGATGATCAATCCAAAAGTCCCCTTTCCGTGAGGATCTCCATGCACTTTTCATAGGTGGCGGCGATGATGCCGGGGCAGACCTCCACCCGCCGGGCGGGATTGCCCCGGGTGATATCCCGGCAGTCGGTGCCGCCGTAATCGGAGAGCATCTCCTCCTCGAACCAGGCGGTCAGCTCCCCTAAAGCGCTCTTATGCTGGGGGTGATCCATGCCGGTGTTCTCCCCCTTGCCGGTGAAGTAGGACAGGACGCAGACCCCGGCGGTGAGGCAGCCGCAGCAGCCGCCGGAAAAGCCCACGCCGCCGTTGAGGCCCCCCATGGCCTTTACCAGGCCGGGATTCTCCTCTCCCACCGTCTCCAGCATGAGGATCGCCATGATCTGGCCGCAGAAATACCCATAGCGGGACAGCTCCAGTATCCGGTCAAACAGGTCCATCGTTCCCCTCCTTTTCGCAAATCAGCAGCCAATAGGCGCATTTCCCCCGGACGGTGGGACAGTCCCCGTCCCCCCGCCAGAGGGCTTCCAGATAATACTCCCGCCAGAGGGCGGTCATGTCCTCGGCGTATAGGATGCGGAACCCGGCCTTCTCTATCAGCGGCTCCGGCGGCTCAAAGAACAGGTCCGACAGCAGCAGCCGCCCGCCGGGCCGCAGCAGGCGGCGGCTCTCGGCCAGAGCGCCGGGCACGTCGCCGGAGGCGAAAAAGGCGCACTGGCTCAGCACCGCACCGAAGCTCTCCGAGGGCAGGCCGGTGCGCAGCAGATCGCCGCAGGCAACCAGGGGGGACCGGGGCTCCAGGTCCAGCCCCTGGGCTTCACAGCCCAGGGAACGGAGCAGGGCCACTGCCTCCCCGGCCCCGGCCCCCAGGTCCAGCACCCGCTCCCCCGGCGGCAAAGCGGCCAGGTCAATGAGGCGGCGGGTGTGCCCCCCGCCGCCGGGGTGGCCCTTCACTTGTCCTCCAGGGCCTTTTCCACGGCCAGCACCTTGCCCAGAGCCAGCTCCTCCGGCACATAGACAAAGCCGCAGACCGGGCAGACCGGCAGCTCCACGGGAAAGCCGTTGTCCAGGTACAGGAACTTGGCCTTCCCCTTTTCCAGCGGCACGCCGCACTTGAGGCAGCGCAGCTTTCCCTGGGGGTCCACAGTGTAATAGTTCTTATCCGCCATCAGCCCTGCCTCCTTACCACCTGCATCCGGTGGCTGTACGCGCTGCGCACCAAATAGCCGCCGTTATCCAGGGGCGTATATTTGACCCAGAAGGTCACGTTGCCCACGCGGCGGCAGGCCGCGGTCAGACCGCTGTCCGCGTCAAAGACGGCCTGTCCGGTCCGCCGCTGTTCCTCCAGCACGGCGATCACATCGTCCTTCAGGATCATCCGCTCGTCCATGAGGCGAAGGGCCTCTTCGGTAAAGCGCAGCTCAAAATCAAGCTTCATCTCTCTTGTCTCCTCGTGCCAGAGCTCCCACAGGAGCTCTTTTTTCAGCGTCAGCCGGTTATAGCGCTTCTGGCTGATATCCGGCGGGTCCCCCGCGTCGGTGCCGTAGACCAGCTCCAGGATGTGCCGGGACTCCCGGCCCTGGCGGGCGAAGCGGTCCCGGCAGGCCATGCAGTAGGAGATGTAGGGCGCGTCCGAGCGCTCCAGGCACTTGGCCGTCATCTCCCCGGCCACCTCACGGTTGGCGTAGGCGGTGAGCCCGCCGTATCCGCAGCAGGGGGACCGGTCCCCGGAATAGGGTGTGTCCTCCAGCCGGACGCCCAGAGCCTTGGCAATAGAGCGGACGGCCTCCTGGGTCCCCGGATCGCCCCGGGCTCCGCAGGAGTCGTGCAGGGCGGCGGGCCGCTCCAGACCCCGGGCCCCCTCGGGCAGCCCCAGGCGGAGCAGCACGTCCCAGATGCCCACGAGCTTCAATTCCCCGTATCCGGCCAGCTCCTTCTTGCAGCTGGGGCAGCCCACGATGACGGTGGGGTCGCCCAGCCGGGCCAGCTCCCGCCGGATAAATTCCTTCGTCTGGTCATAGAGCTCGTAGCGCCCGGCCCAGTCGCAGATGGCGCCGCAGCAGCCCAGCAGCAGCCCCACTCCCCCGTCCAGACGGCGGCACAGGTCCAGATACGCGGCCTTCACCGTCTCCGGGGCGATGGCCGCCGCCTGGCAGCCGGGGAAGAACACGTATTGGCACGTTTCAAATCCCGGCTGGGGACGGCAGAGAAAGGCCTCGTTGTTGGAAAACAGCATATCCATCAGCGCAAACTCATGGGGGGCCAGGGGCATCTTGTCCGTGGAGACCATGTTCTGCCGGGCCAGATGGCAGATCTCCCCCATGTCATAGCCGTTGGGGCAGGTGACAGAGCACTGGCCGCAGAGGGAGCAGGCGTTGATGGGCTTGTTCATCATATGGTCGCCCATGATGATGCTCACGTTGTTATAGATCTCCCGGGTCAGGACCCGGGGAAATTTCTGATAATGCTGCAAATAGGCGCAGCCCTTGATGCACTCGTCGCAGCGGCACTGGAGGCAGCGCCCGGCTTCCCGGACGGCCTCCCCCGGGGTGTAGAGCCCCTGATGGGGTACGCGGGCCAGCGCCTCCGCGCCGGACACGTCGGTATAAAGGCGCGTCTCCACCGGCCCCTCCGCGCCCCGGCTGTTGCCAGGGTCCAGGTTCTGGGCCAGCCGGTCCACCGTCAGGGCCGCTTTCTTGGCGCAGAAGGCCGTCTCCGTGACGCCCCGGGGGCTGCCGGAGACAAGGCGGTTTTCCCGGTCGTACTGGAGCGCCGCGTCCGCGCTCCCCTCCGGGTAGAGGGAAGCGTAGAGCTCGGGAGAGAGGCAGAGCACGTCGAACCGTTCCCTCTGCTCCTCGATCAGTTCCCGGCTCAGGTCCGTGCTGAACCGGAAAGCGATGTCGGTCTCTTTCAGCAGCGCCGCGTCGGCGGCCAGGGCCTCCGGCGGGGCGAACCCGGCTCCCGCGGCGATAAAGGCGTCCGCGTCGTCCTCCCGGCAGAAGACTGTGACGGGATAGGCTTTTTTATTCAGCTCCCCGGCCAGAAACAGGCTGTAGAGGCCGGAGCCGAAAACCGCGGCGGTCTTGCGCTTTTTCATGCGCAGGACGCCCCGGGCCCTGCCCCGCTGGCCGTAGGCCATGGCCGCCTGTTCCAGAGCCCGCAGGTCCACCGCGTCGCCCCGCTCCGTCAGCCTGCACTTGGCCTCACAGGGGGCGTCGCAGCCGGCGGCGAGAATGTGGGGAAAGGGGGCGATCTTCTCATAGAGCTTGCGCGCCTCGTCAAAATTCCCCTGAGAGACGGCCTGGGCCAGGGCCTTGGCGTCCAGCTTCAGCGGGCAGGCGGCCACGCAGAAGGCCGGCTGCTCGTGGACGCAGCGGCTTTCCAGCCGCTCCAGCTCCTCCTTGGAGAGCATCCGGATCTGTTTGTAGACGTGGGTGGAACCCCGTTCTTCAATAATCATCGTTTTCACCCAATAATTTAGCAATAGAGAGGCCCCGCAGGGGCCTCTCTATTATAACATGGATCTTGCTTCAGGAAAAGCGGGAGTTCATCCCAGTTCCTTCAGCGCGGCCAGCACCACCTCGGGCTTGGCGGGGACGCGGGTAATGCGCGCTCCGGTAGCGTTGTAGATGGCGTTGAGGATGGCCGGGTGAGGCGCGTCCAGCGGAGCCTCGCCGCAGCCGGCGGCGCCGTAGGGGCCCTCGGGCCGGTAGGTCTCCACATAGTGCAGCTCGATATCGTCGGGCACATCCTTGGGATAGGGTATTCCGCACTTGAGGAGGCTGGTGTGCTTGCTTAGGTCGTCGAAGTCCTCGCTGAGGGCAAGGCCGATGCCCTGGGCCAGGCCGCCGTAGAAGTTGCCGTCCACCAGCAGCTTATTCATGATGGTGCCCACGTCGGCTACCACAGTGAACTTCTCCACCGTGACCTTGCCGGTCTGGGTGTCCACCTTCACCTCGGGCAGGAAGAGGGTGTACATGTAGACGGAGAAGGGCTCGCCCTGAGAGGTGGCCTGGTCCACCGGGTGGTCGGCGCAGTAGGTGGCGACCCACTGGCCCAGGACCTTGGTCTCGATGCCTTCGGCCTTCATCTCGTCGTAGGTACGGTAGGTCCCGTCCTCCTTCTTCATGGCGGCCAGCAGGTTCTCCGCGGCCAGACGGCAGGCGTTGCCGGACATGACCTGGGAACGGGAGCCGCCGGCGGGGCCGGAGTTGGGGGTGTACTTGGTGTCGTTCATGACCAGGCGGATCTGCTCGGGCTTGATGCCGGCCTGGCGCAGGGTCTCATGGGCGGAAGCCAGAATACCCATGTCGGCGCCCTGGCCGTGGTCCTCCCAGGAGACGAACATGGTGACGGTGCCGTCCGGGTTCAGCTCGGCATAGGCCTGCGAGGAGTCCACGCCGTCCAGGCCGCAGCCGTACACGCCGGAGGACACGCCGATGCCGTACTTGTAGCGGCCGTCGGAGGCGGCGTTCTTCTCGGCCACTCTCTTCTTGCCGGCCTCATACAGCGGGCGGGCCTTCTTGTACATCTCCTCCAGGCAGTACACGTCGGGCTTGTAGCCGGTGGGGATGGTGGAGCCCTCGGACTCCTTGTAGCAGTTCAGCTCGCGGATGTCGAAGGGGTCCATGCCCATTTTGGCGGCCAGCACGTCGATGGCGATCTCGGAGCCCATGAAGGACTGGGGAGAGCCGTAGGCCCGGAAGGCGGAGCCCCAGGCGTGGTTGGTGAACACCGTGGTGCTCTTATTGCGGATGGTGGGGATGTGGTAGCCCGCGCCGGTGAACTGGCTGAGCCGGTGGGTCAGCAGGTCGCCGAACTCAGAGTATGGGCCGTGGTCCACATAGTTGTCGCCCCAGAGGCCCAGCAGCTTGCCCTTCTCGTCCGCCGCCAGCTTGATGTGCATGAAGGCGGGAGAGCGCTTGCCGGTGTAGGTGATGTTCTGGAACTGGTTGAAGACCAGGGACACGGGCCGCTGGCAGATCTTGGCCGCCGCGCCCAGAATGGCCTCGTTGGTGGGGGAGAACTTGTAGCCAAAGGTGCCGCCGGCGTGGTTCTGGACCAGGCGCAGCTTCTCCATGGGCACGCCGATGCCGTCGGCGATCATGGGCATATGCAGATGGATGCCGATGGACTTGGAGTGGACGGTGACCATGCCGTCCTCGTCGATGTAGGCGTAGCCGCAGTCTGGCTCCAGGTGCAGGTGGGGCTGACGGGAGCAGTAGCTCTCGATCTCCACCACGTTGGGAGCGCTGTCAAAGTCCAGATCTGGGCCCTTGATGCAGTTGGTCTCATAGTAGGCGTTGGGGGTGCCGGGGTGGATCTCGATGGCGTCCTCGGCGATGGCGTCCATGGCGTTCATGTAGGCCGGGAGCTCCTCTATCTCCACCTTCACCGCGTCAGCCGCGGCACGGGCGTGCTCTTCGGTGTCGGCGGCAACGATGGCGATAGCGTCGCCGAACTGGAAGATCTTGTCGTCGCAGAGGACGGGGCGGTCCCAGCCGTCGCACTTGTTGTTCAGCGGCAGCATGACCAGGCCGTTGATGCGGTTCTTGCCGCCGGCGGCCACGATGTCCTTGGCGGTTATGACCTTGAAGACGCCGGGCATCTTCTCAGCCTCAGAGGTGTCCACGCTGAGGATGTTGGCGTGGGAGACCTTTGCCTGGGTCAGGGCCAGGCGCAGGGTGCCCTCGGGCATCTTCAGCGCGTCGTCAGCGCCGAAGTCCCAGGTGCCGGTGACCTTCTGGGCGGCGGAGGGACGGATGTACTTGGTGCCCTTGATGCTGTCTCCGGTGGGCTTGAAGACCAGGTCCTCCTTGGTCATCTCGCCCCGCAGCACCGCGGCGGCGTCCATGACGGCGTCCACCAGGGGCTTGTACCCGGTGCAGCGGCACAGGTTGCGGTTCTTGTTGAACCAGTCGCGGACCTCCTCCCGGGTGGGACTCTGGTTCTGGTCCAGCAGCGCCTTGGCGGTGACGATGAAGCCAGGGGTGCAGAAGCCGCACTGGGCGCAGCCGTGGGCCATCCAGGCCACCTGCAGCGGGTGCATGTCGCTGAGCGTGCCCACGCCTTCGATGGTGGTGATCTCCGCGTTGTCCCGGATCCTGCTCATCTTCATGATGCAGGACTTGGTGACCTTGCCGTCCAGAATGACGTTGCAGGCGCCGCAGTGTCCCTCACCGCAGCCGATCTTGCAGCCCGTAAGCAGCAGATGCTCACGCAGGACCTTGGCCAGGGTCTCATCCTGTTCCATCACCAGATTGCGGGTGACGCCGTTGATAACGAGTGTTTTTCTGATCATGCTATGCCTCCTTCATATTGGTCTTATTTCTTCTTCCTATGGAAAGTTTCGCGCATACTATTTCCCGCCGTGGCCGCCGCAGGGGTCGTGGTCGAAACCCTTGCCGGAGATATCCCGCAGGCGCTCCAGGCCCCGGGCGGAGTAAAACACCAGCTGGGAGGTGCTGCCGTCCAGGTTCTCCCCGCTCAGGCGGAGCAAATTGGCGTTTTCGTAAAAGTCTATGGGCAGCTCCCGGCGGTAGAGCTTGCCCGTGCGCTCGTCCCGGACCTCCACAACAACGGTAGAGGCGCTGATTTCAAACAGTTTATCTTCCATGGCTGTCCTCGTATAGCATACCATTTCATTTTCTCATACTTTTATTTTACGCTCCAAAACGGACAAGAGCAAATTCTATCCGTTTGGTATTCGCCGAAATTAGCTTCTCCATTTTAGGCAAAACATCCAAATTTTCCCTGTATTTTTTTGGATTTACACGCCCTGCGCTTTCATGTATAATAAAAAACATGAAACTTTCCATAGTATCTGCTTTTAAAGATGTATTCTGAGCGGGAATCGGAGCTTGCGCCATGAGAAGACTGATTTTTATCCGCCACGGGGAGCCGGCCTTTCCGGACGGGCAGCGCCTCTGCCTGGGGCGGACGGACCTGCCCCTGAGCACACCGGGCAGGCTCCAGGCCTGCGTCACCGGCTGGGCGCTGCGGGGAGAGCGGCTGTGCGTCTACACCAGCCCTCTCCGCCGGGCCAGGGAGACGGCTGCCCTCCTCACTCCCCTGCCAACTGTGCTGGAGGGCTTGACGGAGGCGGACATGGGGGCCTGGGACGCTCTGCCCTTTTCCGCGATCAAGCGCCGCTGGCCGGAGGAATATGCCGGCCGGGGCAAGGACCTGAGCCAGCCGCCCCCCGGCGGCGAGACAAGTGCCGCCGTGCTCGCTCGGTTTACGGAAGCGGTGCAGGCGGCCCTAAAGGCTTCGGACGGGGACCTAGCCCTGGTGACCCACGCCCAGAGCATGGACCTGTTTCTGGCCTCCGCCCTGGGCCGGTCTTTTGAGGAACAGAGGGCGGAACGTCTGCCCTACGGAACGTACCGCGTCCTTCGGACGGACGGGACACGCTATGAGACAGTGGCGGGGCCGGAGCGCCCGGAGCTGTGCCGAGAGCTGTGCCTAGCCCTTCTGGACGCGGCCCAGACGCCGGAGCGAGTCAAGGCCCACTGTGAGGCTGTGGCAGCCCAGGCCCTTAAAATTGCCCGGGCGCTGCCTCTGGCGCTGGACCTGGAGCTGCTGGAGAACGCCGCCCTGCTGCACGATCTGGCCCGCACACAGAATGACCACGCTGCTGTGGGCGCGGCCTGGCTCCGGGCCCTGGGCTATGAGGCGGAGGCGGCCCTGGTGGAGCAGCACCACGACTGGCCGGGCGGCCCCATCGACGAGGCGGCGGTACTGGTCCTGGCGGACCAGTGCGTACAGGGGACGGAGCTGGTCCCCCTGGAGCAGCGCTTTGCCGCCAGCCGGGAGAAATGCCGCACTCCGGAGGCCCTGGCGGCCCACGGGCGGCGCTACCAGACGGCGCTGTTTTTAAAGAGAGAAGTGAACCGGCTATGCCGGCAGGAGATCATCCGATAGGAGGATAGGACATGGCAAACATCTATGAAGAGGCTCTGCGGAGCCTGAAAGAGAACCGGCCCGTGAGCATCGAGACGCTGCTCTCCGGCGAGGCGGGAGAGCTGGCCTCCGGCCTGAGCCGGCGGCTGACGGAGCTGGTCCCGGTGGAGGACGCCCGAGGCCGCCGCTTCGCCCGGGTGACGGCGGAGGAGGCGGAGGGAAAGCGCACCGTCCGGGAGCCGCTGCTGCCCCCGGAGCGGCTGATCGTCCTGGGCGGGGGGCACATCGCCCTGCCCGTGTGCGAATTTGCATCCAAGTGCGGCTTTTCCGTGACGGTGGCGGACGACCGGCCCGCCTTCGCCAACGCCGGCCGCTTTCCCCTGGCCAAGGAAGTGCTCTGCGACAGCTTTGAAAACGCCATCCGCCGCCTGAAGATCACGCCCTACGACTATGTGGTCATCATCACCCGGGGCCACGTCCACGACGCGGACTGCCTGCGGGTGATCCTGCCCGGCGTCCAGCCGGCCTACCTGGGCCTCATCGGCAGCCGCCGCCGGGTCCGGGGCCTGATGGAGATGCTCTTGGAGGAGGGCTATTCCCGGGAGAACATGGACCGGATCTGCACCCCCATCGGCCTGGATATCGGCGCCGTGACGCCGGAGGAGATCGCGGTGTCCATCCTGGCGGAACTCATCGCCTATAAACGCCTGCCGGAGCACGGAAGGCCGGACCGGGCCTGCAACGACTCGGACGTGGAGCCGGAGATTCTCCGCTATCTGGCGGAAAACCGGGAGCCGAAAGCCGTCGTCACCGTTATCGAGACCAAGGGCTCCACGCCAAGGGGCGCCGGGGCCAAGATGGCCGTCAGCCCCCTGGGCCAGGTCACCGGCAGCATCGGCGGCGGCTGCAGCGAGGCAGCGGTCATCAAGGACGCGGTGCGCATCATCGGCACCGGCCGGTATAAGCTCATGGACATCGACCTGACCGGAGAGGTGGCCGAGAGCGAGGGCATGGTCTGCGGCGGCACCATGAAGGTGCTGATTGAGGACGGGTCCTGCCGGCCATGAGACGGTAAAAGAGAACAAACAACGCCGGAAATCCCAAATTCGCGGGATCTCCGGCGTTGCTGCCTCTTTATGAGAAAATGTCTTCAAAATACATCATGTACCGGGAGCGGGCATATTCCTGGACATCCTTTTTATAGCTCTGGAACTGGCTGAGCAGCTCCCGTCCGCTTTCCGTCAGTTCACTGGCGCTGCCGCCCGGGCCGCCCTGCGTGCGCTGGACGACGGGGCGGTTTGCCTGGGTCTCCAGGGTGTGGATGATATTCCAGCCGGTGGAATAGGAGATCTGCATCCGCTCGCAGGCCTCCCGGACCGATTGGGTCTCCTCAACAAGAGTGAGCAGCAGAGCTACCCTGTCGTCCAAAAACGGCTTTTCCTTATGCAGAGAGACGCTGATTTCCGGGTGGCACAGCTGGGAGTTGTGATACTTCAGCAGGGAGGAATAGTCCTCCGGCGTGTCGGCATCATACAAAATTCCCCGGTCTGTGACCTGGATCTGCCGCATCTCCTCCGAGCACTGGGCACAGGCGCCGCGCATCCCCTCCTCGCCGGAATAGGCCAGGATCTCGTCTACCAGCTCTGCCGCGATCAGGATCGGATGCCCCGTGTGCCCGTCGCACACGGGGCAGGCCAGCTTCGCCCCGCTTTGCAGCAGCAGCTCCACGGTCTTGCAGGTAAAGAGCGGGATGTCGATGGGGGTGAACAGCAGCGTGTCACATTTATCCTTCAGATACCGAAGTCCGATCTTGGCCGATTCAAACATCTGGGTGCTCGCGTACCTCTCGTTGCGGAGAAAGACGATGCCGTTGCCGGAGAGATGCCTCTCCAGCTGAAAAGCGTTGTGTCCGGTGACTACAACGATGTTGTCCACACCGGCCTGCTGAAAAGTGGTCACGACCCGCTGGGCGATGGAAATGGAGCCTATATTCAGCATGGGTTTGAAGTTCCCCATTCTGGAAGATAAGCCCGCGGCCACAATAACGGCGCCTGCCGGCATAATGATTTCCTCCTTCTTTAGTAAAGTAGCAGAATATTGACCGGGTTTATCCCGATCTCCTCGGGGAATATCTGGGGGCGCTTGTCCTTGGGGAGCCGCCACCAGATGGGCGGGCTGTCCGGGCTCTGGCCCTCCGTGCGGAACTGGAGGATCAGCTCAAAGGGCTCCTCCATCTCCTCCGCGTAGCGCACCCGCATCCGGTTCTGCCGGGCGGCGGGGCTGAAATAGTGGGCCCGAATGCCGATGGCCTTCAGGTCCTCCCGGACCTCCCGGGCCGTCTGAAGGCGGACGCCCCAATCCGGCACCTCCACCTCGTAGGGTCCGGTCTTCCGGGCGGCGGCGATGTTTTTGCAGCCGGTGAGGACAGCGGCCTCCACGCTGCCCGGGTCGGCGAACAGAGCCTTGGTGGGCTTGACGGTCAACAGTCGGCCGGCGTCCATCACCGCGATCCGGCCGCAGAGATCGTAGGCCTCGTCCCGGCTGTGGGTCACCAGCAGCACCTCCCGGCCGAAGCTCTTCAGCAGATCCCGCAGCTCCAGCTTCAGGCTGTCCCGCAGATGCCCGTCCAGGGCGGAAAAAGGCTCGTCCAGCATCAGCAGCTTCGGCTCGCTCACTAAGATGCGGGCCAGGGCCGCCCGCTGGGCCTGGCCGCCGGAGAGCTGGGCGGGCCGGTGTTCTTCCAGACCCTCCAGCCGCATAAGGCGGACGATCTCCCGGGCCCGCCGCTCCCTGGCCTCCCGGCTGTTTTCCCTGCGCAGGCCGCAGAGGATATTCTGCCGCACGGTCATGTTGGGAAACAGAGCGTAGTTTTGAAACAGATAGCCCACCTGCCGCCGCTGGGGCGGAAAGTCTATTTTCCGTGCCGCGTCAAAAAGCGTCACGCCGTCCAGCTCGATATGGCCGGCGTCGGGCCTTTCGACCCCGGCGATGCACTTGAGGGTCATGCTCTTGCCGCAGCCGGAGGGGCCCAGAATACCGGTGATGCCCTTCTCCGCCTCAAAGGCGGCCTCCAGGGTAAAATCCCCCAGGCGCTTTCGGATGTCCACGATCAGGCTCACCTTTTGGCCCCCCTTCTCTGCTTGTCCTCTAAGAGATTGACGGCCAGGAGCACGACGGTGCTGATAGCCAGGTTCACCAACACCCAGAACAAAGCCCCCGCCTCGTCGTCCGTCCGCCAGAGCTGGTAGACGGTGGTGGAGATGGTGGCGGTCCGGCCGGGGGTGTAGCCGATGAGCATGCTGGTGGCCCCGTACTCCCCCAGGGCCCGGGCAAAGGCCAGGACCGTCCCCGCCAGGATGCCCTGCCGGCAGGCGGGCATCCGGATGCGCCAGAAAATATAGCTGTTGGAGAGGCCCAGGGTCTGGCCCGCATAGGCCAGCGTCTCGTCAAAGCTCTCGAAAGCGCCCCGGGCCGTCCGGTACATCAGCGGAAAGGCCACCACCGCGGCGGCCAGGACGCCGCCGTACCAGGTCATGACAAATTTCACGCCGAATTGGGCCAGAAAGATCCCCAACGGGCGTTTCGCCCCAAAGAGGAGCAGCAGGAAATAGCCGCAGACCGTGGGCGGCAGGACCATAGGCAGGGTCAGCACCACGTCCAGCAGGCCCTTCACCGTCCGGGGCAGCCGGTGGGCGTAATAGGCAAAAAAGATCCCCGAAAAGAACACCAGCACGCAGCTGATGGCCGCGATCCGCAGGGAATTGAGCAGGGGATACCAATCTATCGTCATAACAAAACTCCGAAATTGACTTCAGACTGTGGACAAAGCTTTATTGCCTTCGCCGCAGAGCGGCGAAGAAGGAATTTAAATCGTTTTTGAGGCAGCTTTGCCGCCTCAAAAACACTCTAAGGCGAGCAAGGCGAGCCCTCGCGCCGGCCAAACGGGGCAAAGCCCCTGCGATAAGCGCGAGTAACTCAAATGCGAGCCCAACGAAGTGGGTCGCATTTGAAGCGTGTCGACTTTGTCGACACGCTAGCCGACCGGAGAGAAGCCCACAGCCTCAAACACAGCCATGGCCGGCTCCGTGGTCAGATAGTCCAGGAAGGCCTGGGCCGCGTCCGGTTGCTCGCCGGTCTTCAGCACGGCGGCGGGGTAGATGATCTGGCCGCACATCTCGGCGGTAGCCTGGTCCACCGGGGCCAGCCCCGCGCTGAAGGCGTCGGTCCCGTAGACCACGCCGCAGTCCACACTGGCCTCGGTGACCTGGGTGGTGACCTCCTTCACGTTGGAGCCGTAGGTGAGCACGCCGGCGGAGGCCAGGGCCTCCTCGTCCAGGTCATAGTATGCCAGGATCTTCTGGGTGTACTGGCCCACCGGCACGTCGCTGTTGCCCATGGCCATGAGGATGTCCCCGGCCTTGAGGTGCTCGGCCAGGGCGTCAAAGCTCTCGATGCCCTTGGGGTTCCCCTCCGGGACCACCAGGCAGACCTTGTTCTCCAGCAGGTCGATCCGGCTGCCCTGGAGCACAAAGTCCAGGCCCTCCGTGTTCACCTCCGGGTCCGCCTCGATGTCCAGCTGGTCCACCTGTTTCTGCCCCGCGGAGATGAACAGGTCGCAGGCGGCCCCCTCCTGGATCTGGGTCTTCAGCGTGCCGGAGGAATCGAAGTTGTAGATCAGCTCGATGTCCGGATGGTCCGCCTCATACAGGGGCTTGATCTGCTCCAGGGTCTCTGTCATGGAGGCTGCGGCAAAGACGATCAGCTCTGTTTTCTCTACCGGGGCCTCGGTGGCCGCGGGCGCCTCAGCAGCCGGGGCTTCCGTGGCCGCGGGCGCCGCCGCTTGGTCAGACTGGCCGCAGGCGGCCAATCCTGCCGCCATTGCCAAAATCAGCAGCAGCGGCAGAATGGATCTTGCTTTCATGTTTTTTCTCCTTTCCCATGTTTCAGGGTCAAATTTATATAAACGTGATTTACACGCTTATATGTGCTTCAAATGCGACCCGCTACGCTGGGCTCGCATTTGAGTAACTCGCGCTTATCGCCCTTCGGTTGGTCGGCGTGGCGTCAGAACAACGCCGCAAAGCCATTTTGCCGCGCGAGCACGGCAAAATCGGCGGGCAGCATTGTTCTTCCTTGTATTATAGAGCAGTAGACATTAGTGACTCTTTCCAAGGTCATGTGCTACACTGAAAGGGATGCTGTGGATTG
>CANQTO010000057.1 GCA_947626785.1 uncultured Oscillospiraceae bacterium | reverse complement strand
AGCAGGACGGGCAAGAGCGGAACGATTGCTCTATTCGGAGGACTTCTGCGGTGCATGGATTGCGGATCTTCTTTTCGTTTTGTGAGGGACTACCGCACAAAGCGAAAAGCGTCCGAGTATAAGGCTTATGCCTGCAACCGTTTTATGTCGGGTGGCAAAATTGCCTGTTCCTCGCACTACATCAACGAGAAGGCTCTGGTATCTGTGGTGCTGACCGACATCCGCAACAAGGCATTCTTCGCTCAGCAGAGCCGCGAAGCCCTTAAAGAGCGGATACTTGCCAAAAAAGAATCTGCCAATGCAGAACGGGCGAACACCCTGAAAGCGGAGCTGTCCGCGTTGGACAAGCGCCTTGCCGAACTTGAAAAGCTGATCCAAACCGCCTATGAGGATAAGGTCATGGGACGTATCCCGGAGAGTGTCTGTATCCAGCTTCTGAACAAGTATGAAGCCGAGCGGACGGAGAAGCTGGAACACAAAAAGGACATCTCCGCAAAGCTGGCGACCAGCCGGGCAAACGAACAGTCGGTTGACGATTGGCTGAACATGATACAGGACTACACCCAGCTTGAGGAGCTTGACCGTCCCACCCTTGTCCGGCTTATCCAGAAAATTGAGGTCGGAGAAAAATATCAGGTGAATGACCACATGGAACGGGACATCAACATCTACTACAACTTCGTAGGCTTTGTAGAACTGTAAACCCGTCATGCTTTATGCAAGGTTGACTAATGAGTGGTATGCCCGCGACATCAGCAAGAAACGCCGTATCAGCAACAAGATCAAAGGCAATGCCGGAGAGCCTATGGGTCCGCCGCCCTTTGGCTACGAAAAGGACCCCAGCAATCCAAAGCACTGGATCATAGACGAGCCTGCCGCAGCGGTGGTCAGGAGGATATACCGCATGAACCTGGATGGCATGGGCGTTGAACAGATTGCAGATGCTCTTAGTAAAGACGGTATTCTGACCCCGCTTTTCTATTGGGAGGCAAAAGGAATACGCCGGCCGGGAAAGGGCGCAAAGTATGGCCCCTGTCATTGGAACAGCTCTACTGTCAGCAAAATACTTTCCCTTCAGGAATATTGCGGCGACATTCTGAATTTCAAAACCTATTCCAAATCCTACAAGAATAAGCGCCGCATAGAGAATGACCGTGAAAACTGGGTCATTTTCAAGGATGTGCATGAGGCGATCATTCCCAGGCAGATGTGGGAGGCCGTGCAGGAGAGCCGGGGCCGGACGCGCAAACGCCGTACCCATGAGGGAGAGCGGAATATATTCTCCGGCCTGCTGGTCTGCGCGGACTGCGGCAATAACCTCCATTTCCACTTCAACCAGGGGAACCCGGAGATCAAGTATTTCAACTGCTCCAACTACAAGGGGAATCGGGGTACTTGCAACTCTACTCATTACATCCGCGCCGACTTTCTGGAGCAGGTCGTGTTGTCTGAGATCCGCCGCCTGACCCGTTTTGTGAGCCAGTATGAGCAAGAATTTTCTGAACTGATGATGGGTTACACACAGCAGGCGATGGCAGATGAACAGCGGGCGATCAAACGGGAGCTGGATTCCCTGCTTGTCCGTGACCGGGAACTGGACAGCTTGTTTGAGCATATCTACGAGGATAATGTGAACGGCAAGTTGAGCGATGACCGTTTTTCCAGAATGTCAGCCAAGTATGAGGAAGAACAGGCAGAGCTTCGGAAAAAGATCAAGTCCTTGCAGGATAACATGGACAAGAGCAAAAGCAAAGCGTCTACGGCGGAAATCTTTATGTCAGCCGTTCGGAAATATACACGGGCAAGGAAACTCACGCCCCGTATGCTTAACGAGCTGATTCAAAAGATAGAGGTCCACCAAGCTGAGAAAATCGACGGTGTATGGGTCCAGAAAATCACCATCCATTACAACTGCATAGGCGTGATCGCACTTCCTTCTGATTTGGCGCTGCCTACACCCGACATCACTGTGAACACCCGAAAAGGCGTGTATGTCACCTATATGCCGGATACTAAAGCCGTGTGAGGGCGGTCCATTTTCAAGCAAAAAAAGAGAGTGGCGATACAGCATTTCTCAAATACTGTATCACCACTCGACATGGTGCCGGTGGTGGGACTCGAACCCACATGCTGTTGCCAGCGGCGGATTTTGAATCCGCTACGTCTACCATTCCATCACACCGGCCTGTGATAGGCAAAGTATATAACAAGTCCGGGAAAATTTCAAGAGCCAAAATGCCGCGCTGTCCTGCGGAAAATGCCCCTGACTGCCCCACGCGGGGCGGCTTGGGGCGTTTTCCTTGCAATCTGCCGCTTTCTGGGTTATACTTGGCCTGGAATCATCTGATGGCGCCGCCTGCCGGAAGCGCGGGCCGCCGGAAGGGAGAACTTATGAAGGGCATTATCCTGGCCGGCGGGGCCGGTACCCGGCTCTACCCCATCACCCGCTCCATTTCCAAGCAGCTGCTGCCCGTGTATGACAAGCCCATGATCTACTACCCCATGTCGGTGCTGATGCTGGCGGGGATCCGGGAGATCCTGATCATCTCCACGCCCCGGGACATCGGCGCTTTTGAGGAGCTGCTGGGCGACGGGTCCTCCCTGGGCCTGCGGCTGGAGTACGCGGTGCAGCAGGAGCCCCGGGGCCTGGCGGAGGCCTTCCTGATCGGCGAGGACTTCATCGGCGGCGACACGGTCTGCCTGATCCTGGGGGACAACATCCTCTACGGCGGCGGCATCACGCCCGCTGTCCGGGAGGCGGCAGGGCTGAAAAAGGGCGCCAAGATCTTCGGCTACGCGGTGCCCAACCCCCGGGACTTCGGGGTGGTGGAGTTTGACAGGGACCAGAACGTGCTCACCCTGGAGGAAAAGCCGGAGAAGCCCAAGTCCAACTACGCCGTGCCCGGCCTGTATTTCTATGACAACGATGTCATCGACATCGCCAGGAGCATCCGCCCCTCCCCCCGGGGAGAGCTGGAGATCACGGCGGTGAACAATGTGTACCTGGAGCGGGGAGAGCTTCAGCTGGGGCTCTTCGGCCGGGGCCTGGCCTGGCTGGACACCGGGACCCAGGAGAATCTGCTGGAGGCGGCCAACTTCGTCTCCATCATCCAGCGGCGGCAGGGGACCTATGTGGCCTGCCTGGAGGAGATCGCCTTCCGGCAGGGCAATATCAGCCGGGAGCAGCTGATCGCCCTGGCCCAGCCCCTGCTGAAGACGGACTACGGCCGCTATCTGCTGCGCGTGGCGGAGGGTGAGATATGAAGCGTGTATTGGTCACCGGCGGGGCCGGTTTTATCGGCTCCAACTTCGTCCAGTTCCTGCTGCGGGAGAGACCGGAGCTGGAGCGGCTGGTCAATCTGGACCTGCTGACCTACGCCGGAAATCTGGAGAACCTGCTGCCGGTGCAGGGGGACAAGCGGCACGTCTTTGTCCACGGGGACATCCGGGACCGGGCCCTGGTGAAGGAGCTGTTCGACCGCTATGACTTTGACACGGTGGTGCATTTCGCCGCGGAGAGCCATGTGGACCGGAGCATCCTGGAGCCGGAGCTGTTTCTGACCACCAACGTGGTGGGCACCCAGAGCCTGCTGGACGCCGCCAAGAACCACTGGAACCTGGACCCGGGCAACAAGCACTCCCGGGACTATAAGCCGGGGGTCGTATACCTCCAGGTGTCCACAGACGAGGTGTACGGGGCCCTGGGGAAGACCGGCTTCTTTACCGAGACCACGCCCCTGGCCCCCAACAGCCCCTATTCAGCCTCCAAGGCCGGGGCGGACCTGGTGGTCCGGGCCTATCACCGGACCTACGGGCTGCCGGTGAATATCACCCGCTGCTCCAACAACTACGGGCCCTATCAGTTCCCGGAGAAGCTGATCCCCCTGATGCTGCACAACGCCCAGCAGGGCAAGGAGCTGCCGGTCTACGGGGACGGGATGCAGATCCGGGACTGGCTCCACGTGCACGACCACTGCGCGGCGATCCTGACGGTGCTGGAGAAGGGCGTCCGGGGCGAGGTGTACAACATCGGCGGGAACAACGAGCGGGCCAACATCGAGATCGTGCGGCTGATCCTGGACCGGCTGGGCAAGCCGGAGAGCCTGATCCGGCACGTGCAGGACCGGCCGGGGCACGACCGGCGCTACGCCATCGACAACGGGAAGATCACTTCCCAGCTGGGCTGGGCGCCGGAGTACAGCTTTGAGCGGGGAATGGAGGAGACCATCGAGTGGTATCTCCAAAATCCGGGCTGGGTCGAGCGGGTCACCTCCGGGGCCTATCTGGACTATGTCCATAAAATGTACGGCGGAGATTGAGCCGCTTCTACAAGATATAGGGTGCGAAACTCTTTGGAAAACTACGGCTTGGGCCGGGCATTTTTGCCCGGCCCTTTTTCCATGATTTAGACACCAGGTTGAAAAAATTTTGTAATTTTTCTGCAACTTAGGGCTTGCATTTTGTTGCGATTTGTTGTAGTATTGTAAACGACTACAGGCCCCATGCGCCTATTGCCGGAGGACAAAGCGGGAGAAATTCTTAATTATTCTTAAGTTCGACGGCAAATTCTGGACAGGCGGCGCCGCGAGGCGCTATAATCGTCTCAGAAAGGGCCCATGCGGCCAAGGGTGAAACCGTATAACACGCGGCTCGGAGAGCCGGTTAGGGGGAACACACATATGAAAAAAAGGCTGATAAGCATGTTGCTGGCCGTTTTGATGGTCGTAACGATGTTTAACGGACTGACAGTCACCGCCTCAGCGGCGGCGGAAACGGTTTCCTATACGCTGAAACCGGGTGACGTTGTGATCAACGTCTGCAAGGATCTGGGGATCAACTTCTATGTGAACATGAACTGGATCATGCGGGCCAACAACATCACCAGCTTCAACACGCTCAAGGCGGGGCGCACGCTGGTCCTGCCTGCCCCCGGTACGGCCCCGAGCCTGAACGATCTGCCCAACGCCAGCGGCACGGCTGCCGGCGGCACTACCGGCGGCACGACCCAGACGCCCGCCACCGGGACCGGCACGGCCACCGGCGCTCTGCTCGACGGGGACTCTGTGTATGAGTACCTGGTATACCACACCATGGCCGCCGGGGATACCATCGGCGCGCTCTGCAACGCCTTCGGGGTGGATTTCGCCAAGAACTCCGACCGGATCATGAAGATCAACAACATCAAGAGCTACAACCGCATCCCTGTTGGCAAGACGGTGCTGCTGCCCTGCGCGGCGCTGCCCCAGTCCGGCAGCTGCCTGCGGGTCGTGGCCCACAAGATCGTCTCCGGCGACACCACCTACGGCATCTGCAACAGCTACGGCATCAACTATAACGCCAACGCCGCGCTGCTGAAGGCGCTGAACAACAAGGACAATCTGGCGGCCATCAAGGCCGGGCAGATCCTCTATGTGCCCGTGCCCGCCACCATCACCAACGGCACGGTGGCCCAGCCCGGCCAGGCCGGCGGCAGCAATAACACCAAGCCCGCCGACAAGGACGAGACCAGCTACACCATCACCGCCAACACCACCAACAGCTACTACGGCAGCTACACCGTCTCCGCCAGCTCCGCCAAGGCCGGCGCCACGGTCACCATCAAGGCCACGCCCAAGACCAACTACGCCTTCGGCAGCGTCAAGGTGACCGACGCCAAGGGCGTCGCCGTCAAGGTCAGCTATGGGGACAACAGCGCCACCTTCACCATGCCGGCCAGCAACGTGACCGTCAGCGTGGTCTTCGTCTCCGCCACTCAGTTTGCCATCAAGCGGGACGAGGCCAAGAACGGCAGCTTTGAGACCCGCGTCAACGGAGGCGCCGTGGATCAGGCCGCCGAGGGCCAGACCGTCACCATCGTGCCCATCCCGGCTTACGGCTATCAGATGGAGTCCTTCAAAGTCCTCTATGGGGAGAACAACGGCAGCGTCTGGGCCAGCTCCAACACCGGCGACACCTTCACCATGCCCGGCAGCGACGTGCTGGTGCAGGTGACCTTCAAGCAGATGAAGGACACTACCTACAGCGTCACGGCTGAGCAGACCGCGAACGGCAGCTTTACCCTCACCAAGAACGGGACCAATGTGGATGGCCAGCAGGTCAGCGCCGGCGATATCATCAAGATCACCTCCACGCCCAATGCCGGCTACGAGGTGGACCGGATCAACCTCAAATACAACGGCGAAGACCACTACATCAGCGGCGACACCTTCACCATGCCCCGGGATAACGTGACCGTTGCCGTCACCTTTACGAACACGATCTACAAGATCACGGCTTCCGCCCCTGAGAACGGCAAGGTCGACATCATCCGGGTCTCTGACTACAAGGTCGTCGACACTGCCAGCATCGGAGAGAATATCCTGGTCGCCCCGACGCCGAATGAGGGCTACAAGCTGAAGTCCATCACCGTGACCTCGGCCGGAGGCCAGGAACAGCCTGTCAACCCGCAGCATGTCTTCGCCATGCCCGCCGACAGCGTGACGATCAAGGTGGAGTTTGAGAAAGAAACCTACTATGTGGTGACCCGCGGCGAATACCCCTACTCCGTCAAGGTGAACGGCGGCGAGGCGGTCAGTGTGACGGCGTACAACGAGATCGCAGCCCACATGGGCGACTCGATCGAGATCCTGCCCGGAGAGGGTAAGAAATTCGAGAACGTGACCGCCGGCGGCGACACCGTCAGCGCGTCGGTCAATGTGACCGAGGGCTCCGCCACCTTCACGATGCCCAACGGCTCCGTAGGCGTCAATGTAACGTATAAGCCGTAAGGGAACGACCCCGATATAAGAAAAACACAGAGCCGCTGCAAAACTTCCCGTTTTGCAGCGGCTTTTCTATTGCGTATATGGCTCCGCGGCCGGACTATACTATTCATAAACTCAGCTCTGCGTCTCCGCTTCCTCCTCCGGGCTGCCGGGCTGGACCGGGAGCCGGAAGCTGGCGGAGAATTTCCCGTCCTCCCGGAGGGCCTGAAAGCTGCCGCCCAGCAGAGCCAGGATCTTCTCGCAGGTCCGCAGGCCGATCTTGGTGCTCTCGGCGCTGTCCATGCTCCGGGCGACAGTGTTGGAAACGCTGACGCGCACTTCCTCCTCCGTCCGCTCGATGAGCAGGAGGACCGGCTGGGCCTTGTCGGCGTATTTTTTGATGTTGGAGAGGATGTTGTCCAGCACCCGCTTTAAATACAGGGGGTCCACCGTCAGGGCGCAGCTGCCCGTCTGGCCGATGCGCCGGGTCTCAAAGCCCGCGTCCTGGAGATCGAACTCCAGCTCTCCCAGAAGCTGCTCCAGCAGCAGCTCCCCGTCGCAGCGCTCCATGTTCAGCTCCGGGTCCGAGGGGCCAAAGACCAGAAAGTAGCGGAACAGCTCGTCGGTCAGGTCCTTGAGCTCCATGGCCTTGCCGTAGGCGGAGGCGGTGAACTGCCGGGTCCGCTCCGGGTCGGTGAAGCTGCCGTCGTTCAAGAGGCCCAGATAGCCGATAAGGCTGGTCATGGGGGTGCGGATGTCGTGGGAGATGGCGGTGATGAGTTCGCTGTTGGCCTCCCAGGCCCGCCGCTCGCCCAGCATCCGCTGGATCACGGAGCGGCGCATATTGTCCATCTCCCGGGCCAGCTGGGCCAGCTCGTCCCGGCCCCGGACCGTGACGGGCCCCTCCAGGTCCCCCGCGCCGATCTCCACGGCCTCCCGGGACAGGCGGATGATCCGCCGGGACAGGCTGCCCACATAGCCCAGGATCACCGCCACGAAGGCGATGACGGCCACCGTCAGGGCGATCATCCGGTTGAGCCGGTACTCCCGGATCTGGGTGCTGTCGCCGATGGCGATGTGGTACACCCCGTCGGAAAAGCGCAGGGGGTAGAGCTTGCCGTACTCGCTGGCGTAGCGCAAGCGCTCATAGCTCTGCATGTTGGCGGAGGACTGGGCCTCGCCGTCCTCAGCCAGCAGGTTCAGGCTGTCCCCCTTGTAGAGGAGGACGGTGATATATTCGTTGCGGGCGGTCCACTCCGCCACAGAGGCGGCGTCCTCCCCGGACAGGCCCTGCTCCGCCACATAGACGCTGAAGCGGGAGTAGATCTCCGCCTTCCGGGAGGACACCGCCTCCGGACTCATATAGATCCGCTCCACCGCCAGATCGCCGATGGCCGTGATGGCGAAGTAGAGCGCCGCGGCCGCGGCCGCGGCCAGCAGCAGGGCGTACAGCGCCTTGGCGTGGAGGGAACGGGGGAGCCTGAAACGCTCAGTCAATCCGGTATCCCCTCCCCCAGACCGTGCGGATGATGGCGGGGCTGGAGGGGATCTCCTCCACCTTGCGCCGCAGGTTCAGCACATGGACCATCACCGTGTTGTTGGAGCCGGGGAGGAACTGCTCCTTCCAGGCGGCCTCATAGAGCTCCTTGGCGGTGACGGTGTCGCCCCGGCGCTGGAGCAGATACTCCAAAATGGCGTACTCTTTGTCCGTCAGCGTCACGTCCTCGCCCTTGTTCTTGACCTTGTGGTTGTCCAGATCCACCTCCAGGTTGTCGATGTGGATGACCTGGCCCGGCTTGCCCCGGTACTCCTGATAGCGCCGCAGCAGAGAGCTGACCTTGGCCAGCAGCTCCGCGTGGGAGAAGGGCTTGGAGAGAAAGTCGTCCCCGCCGCTGCCGTAGGCGGAGAGCAGGTCCTTCTCCGCGGACTTGGCCGTGAGGAAGAGGATGGGGGCGTTGGAGAAGCTCCGCAGCTGTTGGCAGACCTCATAGCCGGACAGGCCCGGCATCATCACGTCCAGGATCACCAGATCCACGTCCCCGCGCTCCTTCATAAACGCCACGGCGGAGGGCCCGTCCGGGGCCTCGCTGATAAAATATTGCGGATCGAGCAAAAAACGGAGAACATTTCGGATGTCTGCGTCGTCATCTACTATCAGGATGTGTGATCTGTCCAGCACGGGGGCACCTCCAGTCGGTTTTTCTGGTATGCAGTATAACACAAAATTTTCGGCATACAAACATTCTTGCGCAGATTTAAGAAAACTTAAGAAAAGTAAAGGAAGACAAAACGGCGGATGTATGCTACAATGACGACTGACGAAGAAAAAATCAAAAAGTTTCCATGAGGAGGACGAGATGAAGAGAAAAATTTTCGCTCTGCTGCTGGTGCTGGCGATGCTGCTGTCGCTGGCCGCCTGCGGCAAGACCCAGCAGGGGGAGACGCCCCAGAGCTCCGGCGGCAGCACCGCCGCGCCGGAGAACGTGTACGCGGCGGAGTACAAGCCCCTGAACATCGGCAAGTACCCGGCGGCCAGCACCGTATCCCCCGCGTGCTATACGGAGGACGGCTTCTACACCGTCATCAACGAGAAGATCAGCGACGAGGTCCCCGAGGACGGCGCCGCCGTGACCTACAAGGGCCAGACCGGCACCTTCGAGTGGCGGCTGTACTTTGTCGGCTTTGACGGCACGGTGACCCGGCTGGAGAAGTACGCCCCCCTCAGCGCCATGGAGAACCCGGAGGGCTACGCGGATTTCAGCTCCAACAACTATGTGGACTCCGTCCTCCTGAACAGCGACGGCAGCCTGGTGGTGCTGGAGAATGTCTATACCAATTACTACGACGGGCCTGAGGGCCTGACCTGGGACGACGATACGTACTGGGACTACCTGGTCTATAGCGACGACTACTATCTCCGGGTCCTGGACAGCGAAGGGGCCGAGCTGAGCAGCGCCAAGCTCCAGCTGCCGGAGGACACCTATGTCAGCACCTATACTGCCACGCCCGACGGGCAGGGCAACATCCTGATGAGCTCCGACCAGAAGCTGCTGGCCATCTCCCCGGAGGGGACCGTGGCCTATGAGATCCCCCTGGAAAACTGGGTGGACGGCTTCCTGCCCCTTCCGAGCGGGGAACTGGCCGTGACCAGCTACGGGGACAACGGCATGGTGGCGACCGTTCTGGATCTGGAGGACCGCCGCCTGACGGACAACAGCTATGAGCTGCCCCGGGACGCCTGGGACCTGATCCCCGGCAGCGGGGACTACGACTTGTATTACGAGAGCGGCATCAATCTCTTCGGCTATAAGCTGGGCGCCGAGGAGCCGGTGAAGCTGCTCAACCTGCTGGACTGCGACGTGGACACCAACAGCATCGGCCGGCTGACCGTCCTGCCCGACGGGGCGGTGGCGGGCGTGCTCAACACCTGGGACAGCAACTATGAAAACGTCACCACCGAGCTGTTGACTCTGCGGCAGGTGCCCTCCGATACCCTGCCCCAGAAGACCCACCTGACCCTGGCCGTGATCGGCCTGGACTACCAGATGCAGCGGCAGATCGTCCGCTTCAACCGGAACAGCGACACGGTCCACATCGATGTGCGGGACTACTCCGAGTTCGACTCCGAGGAGAACGATTACACCGGCGGCCAGACCAAGCTGACCACCGAGATCTTGGCGGGGAACCTGCCCGACCTGCTGGACCTGAGAAATCTGCCCTATGAGCAGCTGGCGGCCAAGGGCCTGCTGGAGGACCTCTATCCCTTTATCGACAATGACCCGGAGCTGAGCCGGGAGGACTATTTCGCCAACGTGCTCAGCGCCCTGGAGGTCAACGGCTGCCTGTACCAGGCCAGCCCCAACTTCTATATCGTCACCGTGATGGGCGCCAAGAGCGTGGTGGGGGACACCCCGGGCTGGAACTTTGACCAGTTCTACGCCGCCCTGGCCTCCATGCCCGAGGGCTGCGAGCCCTTCGAGTACTACACCACCAAGACGGACATCCTGCGCAACTGCCTGAGCATGGACATGGAGAGCTTCGTGGACTGGACCACCGGCCAGTGCAGCTTTGACAGCCCGGCCTTTGTGGACCTGCTGAAGTTTGCCGACCTCTTCCTGAAGGACTTCAGCTGGGAGGACTATGAGTACACCGAGGAGGACGACCTGACCCTCCGCATCACCCAGGGCAAGCAGATGCTCGTGCAGTCCAGCCTCACCGACATTCAGTCGATCGCCTACGACAACGCCTATTTCGGCAGCGACGGCAGCGACTCCGCCATCACCTATATCGGCTATCCCACCAACAGCGGCGTGGGCAACGCCCTGGGCCTGCCCTCGGGCTTCGCCATGAGCGCCCGCTGCGCCGACAAGGAGGCCGCCTGGCAATTCCTGCGCGTCTTCCTGACGGAGGACTACCAGGAGTCCATCGACTGGTATCTGCCCACCAACCGGAAGGTCTTCGAGGACAAGCTGAAGGAGGTCATGACGCCCCACTATCAGAAGGACGAGAGCGGGGAGATCCTGCTGGACGAGAACGGGGAGCCCGTCAGGGAGACCCTGACCAGCATCGGCCTGCCGGACGGGACCGTCGTCCCCATCTATGAGCTGTCCCAGGAGCTGGGCGACCAGGTGAGGGAGCTGGCCGAGACCACCACCAAGGTCTACGAGAGCAACGAGGGCATCTTCAAGATCGTCTCCGACGAGGCGGAGGCCTTCTTCCAGGGGCAGAAGAGCGCCGAGGATGTGGCGAAGCTCATCCAGAGCAAGGTCAACATCTACGTGAACGAACAGAGATAAACAACTGCCTCAAAAGCGAAACCCTTTTGAGGCAAAGGGGATGCAGCCCGCTGCATCGCACGGCGTCAGAAGAACGCTGCCAAGCCATTTTACCGCGCAAGCACGGCAAAATCGGCGGGCAGCGTTCTTTTTCCTTATCAAACCAAAGCAAATGCTTTGGTTTGAAGAGGACGAGCAGCGGCGTGAACGAGCTTTCGCCGCCCCGGCGGAAGCGAGAGAATGAAGCTTCTGCCGACGCGCACCGGGGTATACCGGAAAGATAGACTAAGGGCGACTTAAGAAGTGGTATACTGTGTCCTCCTCCCTGGAGGGGTCCCGGGGAGACTTCCCCGGGCGTTTTTCTCTTCGGTTCACTTCTCTTGCGACGAGGCAAGAGAAGTGAACATCTCACCAAGAGACCAAGCTATATCCCCGCTGATGACCAAAGGAGACGAATCGAGGAAAGACTTTTTCCCTCACATAATCTTTCGTTTTCCCTGCCGCCCCTTTTCCGACCTGATTTTCCCCCTTCTTGCCTCAAGATTAAGAAAACTTAAGAATTCAAAGGGGCGCAAAATATTGCGGGAGAGTACAAGATATGGTATAATCTCACCAGAACAGCGCAATATATTACAAAACGGAAACAATTTTGAAGATATGAAGACATTTGATCTGAAAAAGAAAAAGCGCGCTGAAGAGCCTATGGACGAGACGGCCCGGCTTCGCCGGCGGGCGGTGGCGGCGGAAAAGCGGCGGGACTTTGCCAAGAGCCTCTGCTTCCTGTCCCCCAGCCTGCTGGGCGTAGGGGTCTTCTTCATCGTCCCCTTCGGCGTGGTGGTGTACTACTCCCTCATCGACGGGGTCGGCTCCCGGAACTTTGTCTTCCTGAAAAACTTCATCGCCCTGTTCCACAACTCCGCCTTCCTGATGGCCGCCAAAAACACCCTGAGCTTCTCGGTGCTGGCCGTGCCTCTGGCGGTGGTGCTGGCGGTGGTGCTGGCGCTGATGCTGGAGTGCCGCATCCCGCTGAAATCCCAGTTCAGGACCTTCTTCCTCAGCCCCATGATGGTGCCTGTGGCCTCGGTGGTGCTCATCTGGCAGGTGCTGTTCAACTACAACGGCACCGTCAACGAGCTGATCCTGGCCCTAGGCGGCGGCCGGATCGACTGGCTCCAGTCGGACTACTGCCAGTGGGTGGTCATCCTGCTGTTTTTGTGGAAGAACCTGGGCTACAACATGATCCTCTTCATGGCGGGCCTGGCCAACATCCCCAGGGAGCTGCTGGAGGTGGCCGATGTAGAGGGCGCCTCGGAGACCTACAAGTTCTTCGCTATCAAGCTGCGCTACCTGTCGCCCACGGTGCTCTTTGTCACCATCCTCTCCCTCATCAACTCCTTCAAGGTCTTCCGGGAGGTGTACCTGCTGACGGGGGACTACCCCTTTGAGAAGCTGTACATGCTCCAGCACTTTATGAACAACACCTTCAAATCCCTGGATTACCAGAAGCTGTCCGCCGCGGCGGTGGTGATGGCCCTGGTCATGGTGGTGCTTATCGCGCTGCTGTTCAAGGCGGAGGACTGGTTCGGAAAGGACGTGGAGGGATGAAGAAAAAACGCTATTTCGGCCGGGGGGCCATGTTCCTCCTCTGCGCCTTCTTCGCCGTGGCCTTCCTGCTGCCCACGGTGCTGACCATCACCAACTCCTTCATGTCCGAGGCGGAGATCAACTCCAACTACGGCATGATCTTCTCCACCACCACGGGGGGCTACGTGTCCAAGACCGTGAATTTGAAATTCATCCCAGACAAGGTGACCCTCTCCCAGTACATCACCGGCCTCATCAAGAGCCCGGAGTACCTGCTGAAATTCTGGAACAGCATCCTGCTGGTGGTCCCCATCGTCATCGGCCAGGTGGCCTTCGCCTCCGTGGCGGCCTACAGCTTCACCCGCTGGCGGGGGCGGATCCGCAGCGGCATCTTCTTTTTCTATGTGATCTTGATGCTGATGCCCTACCAGGTGACCCTGGTGCCCAACTACCTGGTCAGCGACTGGCTGGGGATCCTGAACACCCGCTGGTCCATCATCCTGCCGGGCATGTTCGCCCCCTTCTCCGTCTTCCTGCTGACCAAGTTCATGCGCCGCATCCCCTACTCGCTGATCGAGGCGGCCAAGGTGGACGGGGCCGGGGAGTGGGACATCTTTACCAGGATCTGCCTGCCCCAGTGCCGCTCGGCGCTGTACTCCATCACCATCCTGGTGTTCATCGACTACTGGAACATGGTGGAGCAGCCGCTGATCCTGCTGCCGGACGCCGAGTCCCAGCCGTTGTCGGTGTTCCTCTCGTCCATCAACTCCGGCGAGATCGGCCTGGCCTTCGCCATGGCCACGGTGTATATGATCCCCTCTCTGCTGCTCTTCCTCCACGGCGAGGAGTACCTGGTGGAGGGCATCGCCAACTCCGGCAGCGTGAAGGGATAACAAATCGTTTTGATATGCCGCGCCCCTTGTTACGGGGCGGTGATAGGGATAGGAAAGGAGCGATCGATCGCTATGGGCTTCAAGCCGAAAAACCGGGAATGGGTCAAGAACGCCGCCATCGTCTTTCTGGCGGTGCTGCTGGTGCTGACCTTCTTCTCCAATACCATCATGAACCGCACCCTGCCGGAGGTGGCCACTCAGTACGTCACCGACGGCTCTGTCACGGCCAAGGTCCGGGGCACGGGGACGGTGGTGGCCAACGGCAGCCACCAGGTGAAGGCGGACGCCGACCGGGAGATCCGCTCCGTCATGGTCCGGGAGGGCCAGGAGGTCCAGGCCGGGGACGTGCTCTTCGTCCTGGGCGCCGGGGACGCGGACGAGCTGGACGCCGCCCAGGAGCAGCTGCGCCAGCTCCAGATCAGCTACCAGAAGGCGGCTATCAATTCGCCTACGTTCAATTATACGGCGGACGAGCGGAAGCTCACGTCCGCGGAAGAGGCCTATAACGCCGCCAAAGCTGTCGAGGCGGAAGCCCTGAAAGATCTGACGGAGGACTCTACCGTCCCCACGGAAAAGCTGGACGAGGCGCTTCAGAATCTCCAGGAGGCTCAGAAAACCTACGAGACGCTTTCTTTGCAGGTAGAGGCCGATAAGGCCGCTCTCAAGGACGCGGTGGACCAGGCGCTGATAGAATACAACAGCCTCCGCAAACAGTTCAATCTGCCGGAGGCGGGCAACGTGAACGACGCGCTGCTTCAGACGGAGCCCGCCGCTGTCGTCCCGGAAACGAGTCCGGCGGTGGAGCCCCCCACGGAGCCCTCGCCGGAGTCTGCCGGCGAGCCCCCCACTGACCCGGAGGTCTCCCCGGCCACTGTCCTGACGGCCGTGCAGCCAAAAGCGCGGCTCGTCCTGCTGGGAGCCGGGGGGATCACCAAGCTGGCCGCTGCCGAGGGGCTGACCGAACTTCAGAAGGAGCAGCTTCAGAACGCCCGGCAAAAGCTCTCTGACGCCCAAATGGCGCTGGAGACGGCGACCTTCCCGGAGCTCAACGCCGCTAAGGACTATGTGGACTACTGCCAAGAGGCCTATGATACACTCTTGAGCTACAGCGGTGTTCTCAGCGATAACTACGCGAAGGCTAAACAGGACCGGGAGGCCGCCGAGGAGACCTATTTGAGCCTTCTGGATGCCCTGAACGCCCAGAAGGAGAGCGACAGCAAGAGCCAGGCCCTGGCAGGGATCGATATGGCCGATATCTCCGCCCAGATCGAGCGGCAGAAGAAGAAGGTGGAGGAGCTCTCCGGCGGGGAGGGCAACCAGATCACCGCCAACGTCTCCGGCACGGTGGAGTCCATCGAGTGCACCGCCGGGGACCTGAAGCTGAAGGGCGACGTGCTCTGCACCATCGAGGTGCCCGACATGGGCTATACCCTCAGCTTCTCCGTCACCAATGAGCAGGCCCGCCGCCTGAGCCCCGGCGACACGGCCAGCGTCAGCAATTTCTACTGGGGCAGCCAGATCGACGCCACCCTGAGCACCATCCGGGTGGACCCCCAGAAGCCCCAGACCAACAAGCTGCTGACCTTCGATGTGGAGGGGGACGTGAACGCGGGCTCCGAGCTGACCCTCTCTGTGGGCCAGCGCAGCGCAGGTTATGACATCATCGTGCCCAACAGCTCCATCCGCAGCGACACCAACGGCCAGTTCGTCCTGGCCATCGAGTCCAAGAGCTCCCCTCTGGGCAACCGCTACATCGCCCGCCGGGTGGATGTGGAGGTCCTGGCGGCGGACGACATCAACTCCGCCGTCACCGGCGATCTGGGCTATGGCGACTATGTGATCACCACCAGCAACGCCCCGGTGAACAGCGGGGACATGGTCCGCATGGCGGACACCTGATATGAAAAAAAGAGGCAGTAAGAGGAACAAAAAGAGAATATTACTCGTCTTGCTCAACAGTGCCTGCGTCCTGCTGTGCCTGGCCTGCCTGGGCGCGCTGCTCTGGCTGTCCCACCTGCTGGACAGCCAGCGGACGGCGGAGCGCTGGCGGGGTGAGAGCGAGATGGCTTTCAGCCAGCTCAGCTGCAACATCCCCGTGGACGCCAAGCTGAGCCTGGAGGATATCTACAAATTCCGCACGGATATGCAGACCAAATTCCACGAGGCGGCCCTGGACGTGGACAGCGAGAACGCCCTCTATGTGGACGCCTGGAGCACCACCGGCAAGGTCAAGGTCTCCAGCGCCCTGGGCAGCGGCGACGCCGCCGTCATCGCTGTGGGCGGGGAGTTCTTCCAGTTCCACCCCCTGCGGCTGCTCAGCGGCAGCTATTTCTCCGAGGGCGATCTGATGCAGGACCGGGTCCTGCTGGACCCGGAGCTGGCCTGGCTGCTCTTCGGCGGCACGGACTTGCAGGGCATGGAGATGCGCATCAACGGCATACCCTTTATCGTGGGGGGCGTCGTGGAGCGGGAGGACGATTTCGCCAGCCGGAAGGCCTACACCTCCGGCATGGGCCTGTATATGTCCTATGACGCCTATGTCCAGCTGGAGGAGAGCGCCGGTATCAGCAGCTATGAGCTGGTGGCGGCGGAGCCGGTGGACGGCTTTGCCCGGAACATGGTCAACGAGATCTTCCCCCTCAACGGCGGGGAGGTCGTGGAAAACTCCCGGCGCTATTCCTTCACGTCTCTGATGAAGGTGGTGGGCCAGTTCGGCAGCCGCTCCATGCAGAAGCTGGGCCTGATGTTCCCCTATTGGGAGAACGCCGCCCGCATGACCGAGGACTGGGCCGCCCTGGCTCTGCTGCTGGCCCTGGCCCTGGCTCTGACGCCGGTGATCACGGCCGCTGTCCTGCTGGTCCGCCTCCTGCGCCGCGGAAAGGAAAAGCTCAGCGACGAGCTGCTGCCCGAGGTCAAGGACCGGGCTCAGGAGGCCGTACGGGTCCGCCAGCGCCGCCGCTGGGAAAAAAAGCACGGCCGGCATGAAAACTGAGCTGTCGATTTGAGAAAGGTCTTTGAGAGTTCATCATGAAAAAAACGGAAAACACAAAGGAAAACACGGAAAAGGATCCCAATCGGGGCCTGGTATGGCTGGCGCGGATCCTGTTCTTCTCCGAGCTGCTGGCTCTGGGCGCCGCCAACCTGTACCTGGGGACCCTGGCGATCCTGCCGCTGAAGTACCAGCTGACGCTGGCGGCGGTCTCGGCGGGGCTGTGCGTGCTGAGCTTCCTGCTGACGGCGAAGGGCCGGAGGCAAAAGCTACGCTGCACGGTGAGTTTGGTCTTGAGCCTGGCGGTGGTAGCGCTGACCCTGGCCGGGACCCTGACCATCAACCATATTTACAGCCGCTATGACAGCAGCAACGAGAACGCCGGCCGGGTCACAACGGTGATGGCCGTCTACGTGCGGGCCGACGCGGGCTATACGGATATCAGCGGCCTGCAAAACGGGGTCTTCGGCCTCAACCAGGACAGTCAGGAGCGGACCGAGCAGCTGCTGCGGCAGATCCGGGAGCTCCTGGGCGGCGGGGTCCAGACCCAGACCTTCTCCCAGCTGACCGATCAGGTGCAGGCTCTGCAGAACGGGCAGGTGGACGCCATCGTCCTGAACGCGGCGCTGGTGGACACCATCCTGGAGGACATCGACCCGGAGTTCGAGAGCTGGGCCGTCAGCATCCCGGTGTCCATCACCTTAGAGCATCAGGTGGAGACTACCCAGGCGGGCGATGTGACCAAGGATCCCTTCATCGTCTACATCTCCGGCCTTGACAACCGCTACGGGACGGTGGACGACACCGGCCGCTCGGACGTGAACATCCTGGCCGTCATCAACCCCACGGCCAAGAAGATCCTGCTGGTCAACACGCCCCGGGACTACTATCTGGGCCTCTACGGGGACAGCAGCCGTATGGATAAGCTGACCCACGCGGGGCTCTACGGCGTGGACTGCTCCATGGAGACCCTGAGCGCCCTCTACGGCCTGGAGATCAACTACTATGTCCGGGTGAACTTCGACTCGGTGGTGAACATCGTGGACGCCCTGGGCGGGATCACCGTCTGGTCGGACTACACCTTCTACGGCGGCCTCTCCCGCAGCGGACAGGGCTACCAGTTCTACGAGGGGGAGAATGAGCTGAACGGAGACGCGGCCCTGGCCTTCGCCCGGGAGCGGTACAGCTTCAACTCGGGCGACCGGCAGCGGGGCAAGAATCAGCAGGCGGTCATCAGCGCCCTCATCGACAAGGCCACCTCCCCGGCCATCCTCACCAACTTCAACAGCGTGCTGAGCACCGTCCTGGAGAACATGCGCACCAACATCTCCACCGACGATATCAACGCCCTGATCCGGATGGAGCTGGACGACATGGCCAAGTGGGATATCCAGTCCGTCTCGGTGGACGGTACCGGCAACAGCCTGTACACTTACAGCGGCGGCGTGGCCTATGTGATGGAGCCGGACATGAGCACGGTCCAGGCCGCCATCGACGCCATCAACGCCGTGCGTGAGGGCTGAAAGAAATAAGGAATAAACTTAAACGCCGCGGGCTTCTGCCCGCGGCGTTCAGCGTGTCAAAAAAGTCCTGATGGACTTTTTTGACACGCTAAGCCGCCACTTTTTTCAGAAGAGTTTGCCCTTCTGAAAAAACTCGCTACGCTCGGCAAAAGCCCGGTAAACCGGGCATTTTGCTGGCGGTGATTGAATCGCGAGGCGGGCCTTGCCCCCTCGCGCACCCCCGCTGCTCTCTCACTTTCCTGCACAGCTTTAAGTTTCTTGAATCGGGTAGGAGGGGGTGGCTAACCCCCGTCCTCCCACAACACCGTACGTGCCGTTTTCGGCATACGGCGTTTCGG
>CANQTO010000056.1 GCA_947626785.1 uncultured Oscillospiraceae bacterium | reverse complement strand
ACGCCAACGGCATCGTGAACGTCTCCGCCAAGGACCTGGGCACCGGCAAGGAGCAGCACATCACCATCACCGCCTCCTCCAACATGTCCAAGGAGGACATCGACAAGGCCGTCAAGGAGGCCGAGATGTACGCCGCCGAGGACGCCAAGCGCAAGGAGGAAGTGGACGTGCGCAACCAGGGCGACCAGATGGTCTACCAGACCGAGAAGACCATCGCCGAGCTGGGCGACAAGCTCAGCGGCCCGGAGAAGGCCGAGGTGGAGAGCAAGCTCAGCGCTCTGAAGCAGGCCCTCACCGGCACCGACACCGCCGCCATCAAGCACGCCACCGAGGAGCTGACCCAGGCCTTCTACAAGCTGTCCGAGAAGCTGTATCAGGCCTCCAACCCCCAGGGCGGCGCCCAGGGCTTTGATCCCAGCCAGGCCGGCGGCTATGATCCCAACCAGGGCAGCAACGGCGGCCAGGACTACTACGACGCGGACTACACCGTCGTGGACGACGACAATAAGTAAGCGTCCCATATAACAAAATCAGCCCCTATATCCCGGCGACTCCGCCGGGATATAGGACTGTAAGAACGGAGCTTTCCCATGGCAGATAAACGAGATTACTACGAGGTCCTGGGCGTTGATAAGAGCGCCTCGGCCGATGAGATAAAAAAGGCATACCGGAAGATCACCAAGGCCAACCACCCGGACCTGCACCCCGGCGACAAGGAGTGCGAGGAGCGCTTCAAGGAGGCAAACGAGGCCTACGAGGTCCTCTCCGACGAGGAGAAGCGCAAGAAGTACGACCAGTTCGGCCACGCGGCCTTTGACCCCAACGCGGGCTACGGGGCCGGCGGATTCGGCGGCTTTGGCGGCTTCGGGGATTTTGGGGACATCTTCAGCAGCTTCGGGGACATATTCGGCTTCGGCGGCGGGACTTCCCGGAACCCCAACGCTCCCCGCAAGGGCGAGAGCGTCCGGGCCACGGTGAACATAAGCTTTGAGGAGGCCGCCTTCGGCTGCGAGAAGGAAGTGACGGTGGCCCGGGTGGAGTCCTGCGCCGACTGCAACGGCACCGGCTGCGCCCCCGGCACCACGCCGGAGATCTGCCCGGACTGCAAGGGCACCGGCACCGTGCGCACCACCACCCGCACCCCCTTCGGCATGGCCCAGTCCACCTCCGCCTGCTCCAAATGCCGGGGCACCGGCAAGATCATCCACCAGCCCTGCAAGACCTGCCGGGGCCTGGGGGCCGTGCGCCGCCAGCACAAGGTGAAGGTGAACATCCCCGCCGGCATCGACGACGGGCAGACCATCTCCCGGCCCGGCTACGGCAGCGTGGGGGCCAACGGCGGCCCCGCCGGGGACCTGCTGATTTCGGTCATCGTCCGGCCCCACGCCCGCTTTGAGCGGGAGGGCACCTCGGTGCTGCTGGAGCAGGAGATCAGCTACGCCCAGGCGGTGCTGGGCGCGGAGATCGAAGTGCCCACCCTGGACGGCAAGGTGAAACTGACCATCCCCGAGGGCACCCAGCCCGGCGCGGTCTTCCGCCTGCGGGGCAAGGGCATCCCCTATCTGCGGGGCAGCGGCCGGGGCGACCAATTCATCACGGTCACCATTGCCGTACCCAGGAACCTGAGCTCCTCCCAGAAGGAGCTGCTGCGGCAGTTCGCCGCCTCCATGGGAGAGCTGGACGGCGGCAAAGCCGGCTTCTTCGGAAAGAAGAAAAAGTAAATGAATAAGCAGCGCGGCGGCCTCCCCGGCCGCCGCGTTCGTCTATGAATAACGAAAGTTTATAGGAACAAAGGAAATCTTTCCTCTGCTCGTCTCCTTCGGTCACCAGCAGGAACAAGGTTTGGTCTCTTGGTGAGATGTTCCCTTTCTTTGTCTTGTCACAAAGAAAGGGAACCGAAAGAAAAGACACCCGGGGAAGTCTCCCCGGGACCCCTCCCGGGAGGAAGGTACAACATACCTCTTCTTAGGTCGCCCCTAGTCTATTTTTCCGGTATACCCCGGTGCAAACACTGGCAGAAGTCGCACTTCCGGTTGCACGCACTTTCCGACAAGGCTCGCCGGGTGGTCATATAACTGCGCTCCATAGCCTCGCAGAGTTTCGCCGCCGGAGCGGCGAAATCAATCAAATCGTTTTTCCCGAGGACATGTGCCTCGGGAAAAACTCTTCTCAGCCCGCAAACGTGCGCGAACCCCGTCTCTATAAACATCCCCTCAAACCGAAACTTTTGTTTCGGTTTGAAAAGGAAGAAGAACGCTGCCCGCCGATTTTGCCGTGCTTGCGCGGTAAAATGGCTTGGCAGCGTTCTTCTGACGCCGTGCGCTGCCGCGGGCTGCATTCCCTTGCCCGAAAAGGGCGAAGCCCTTTTCAGGCAGTTATTTTTATATCGGCCAGGTGGGGAGCCAGCCCAGCAGGGCGCTGGCGGTGGCGTTGTCCACCCGCAGGCCGCCCAGGGCGGGGAAAAACAGGATGAACAGCAGCAGGCTCACCACCGTGAAGGACACCGCGTAGGGGGCCCAGTTGGGCCGGTTGATCCGCAGCAGCCGGAACACATAGCAGATGGCCAGGATCAAAAAGACCGACGAGGGGAAGTAGTGATACTCGAAGGTGACGCGCTTGATAAAGAGCCAGGGCAGCAGCTGGGCCAGATAGCCCAGCAGGATGAAGGCCGCCTTTTTGTCCCGCCGGAAGAGGGCCGTGTAGATCAGCACGAAGAGGCTCAGCAGCCCGCCCCAGCAGACAGCCGGGTTGAGGAAGGCGCAGATGGAGGAGCGGCTCCCGTCGTCAAAATATTTCAGATAGTAGAGGATGGGCCGGATATCCAGGATCCACTGGTACCAGCGGGAGGAATAGGGGTGCTCTGCCGATACGCCCACGTGGTAGTTGAGCATGAACCTCTGGTTGTCCCAGACGATCCTGAAATACTCCGGGCTGAACAGGGCCGCGCCCTTGGCCCTGCCGCAGGGGATATAGGAGAGGGTGTAGATCAGCGCGGGCAGCAGCACGAAGAAGACCACACAGAACAGGCAGTTTTTCGCAAAGGCCGGGAACAGGGAGGGGCGGGGCTCCGGCGCGGGGATATGGCCCTCCGCTTCCGCTTCTGCCGCCGGAACGGGCCGGTTTTGCCAGAAGCGGAGGACCCAGTGCAGCGCCCAGAGGACGGCCAGGCCCGCCCCGGCGTAGATGCAGGTCCACTTGCTGGCGGCGCCCAGGCCGAAGAACAGGCCCGACAGGCCCAGGGCCGGCAGGCTCCCCCGGTCGAGCCAGACGTACATGCACAGATACATCAGCAGGATGAAAAAGACGGCGTAGGTGTCGATGGTGGCGATGCGGGTCTGGGTGTAGTGCATGAAGTCCGTGGCGAAGAGGAGCGTGCCTAAGGTGGGCACCGCCCGTCCGCCGAAGAGCTTCTTCAAAAACAGATACATCACCGGCAGCATCAGCACGCCCAGCAGGGTCCCCATGAAGCGCCAGCCGAAGGGGTCCATGCCGAAGAGCAGGATGCCCAGGGACAGGATGAGCTTGCCCAGGGGCGGGTGGGAGATCTCATAGGGCCAGATGCCGTGCAGATGCTCCCAGGCGGTGCGGGCGTGGTAGATCTCGTCAAAGTAGCTGGAATTCAGATAGTCCTGGTCCCAGGGGGCGGTCTCCGGCTCGTCGCAGAGGGCGGGCAGATCGCAGACGGCGGGGATAACTTGCCCCTCCGCGTCCAGAAAGGCCAGCTCCCCCAGATAGGGGTTTCCGGAGAGGCAGGTCACCCGGACATAGCGGGGCGTGAAGCCCACGTCGGCGGTCAGCACGTGCCACTTGAGCACGGCGGCATGGTCCTGTTCAAAGCTGGCCGCCGATACATAGTTTTCCCCGTCCTGCGAGTAAAGCAGCTCATAGCTGCCGGTGGCGATGCCCGTGTAGAGCAGCACCCGGGCGGGCTCGCTCCCCTCCGGCAGCTGGAACTGGGCGGTCCGCCCGGTCATGAGCTCGAAGCTCTGGGGGGCGCTGAGACTGCCTAAGTTCGTGAAGGCCGCCCCGGCGTAAGCGCCGGAGAGGAGCAGCACGATCAGCGCGTCCGGCAGCCAGGCCCGCCGGTCCCGGGCGGGCCGGAGCGTCTCCTCCCCCGGGAGCAGACAGCACTTCAGGGCGGGCAGCCCGGTAAAAAAGGCGATGAGCAGCAGGGCCGCCGCCATGGGCAGGGAATATTCCAGAAGCTCTTTCATGACTCGATCTCTCCGAAATGCTAAGTAAAGGGAATCAGAAGCTCAGACTTTGATCTTCTCCAGCAGGGCCTCCACCCGCTCCGCCAGGGTCTTCAGCGCGCCGGGGACAAAGGGCGAGGGCAGCTCCGCCTCCGCCAGAAGCTCCGTCCAGAGCTTCTCCCCGCCGGTCTTGGACAGGCGCAGATAGCGGGCAAAGGCGGCGTCGTAGTCCTCCTGGGAGGCCAGCAGGAAGCCGAAGGCCGCCGTCTGGGCCAGGCAGTAATCAATATAGTAGAAGGGGCTCTCGAAGATGTGCATCTGGTACTGCCAGCGGGTGCCCTGCTCCAGATAGGGGATGCCCTCAAAGTGGATATGGGGCCGGAACTGGTGCTCCAGCTTCAGCCACTCGGCGTTGCGCTGGGCGGGCGTCAGCTCCGGCTGCTCGTAGACGATGTGCTGGAAAGCGTCCACCATGGTCCCGTAAGGGATGAAGGAGAGGGAGTCCAGCGCGTGCATGTACCGGTACTTGCCGGCGTTTTCCCCGAAGAAGCGGTCCATATAGGGCCAGGCGAAGAACTCCATACTCATGGAGTGGGTCTCGGCGGTCTCCATGCCGCCGCAGCCGATCTCCTGGTAATAGGGGCTGCCCGCCGTCAGGTAGACGTTGAGGGCGTGGCCCGCCTCGTGGGTCACCACGTCCACATCCCCGGCGGTGCCGTTGAAGTTGGCAAGGATGAAGGGCTGTTTGTACTTGGGGAAGTCCGTGCAGTAGCCGCCGCCCCACTTGTTCTTCCGGGAGTCCACGTCGAAGGCCTCGGTCTCCAGCATCATGTCGATAAAGGCCCCGGTCTCCGGGCCCATGGCGTGGTACATCTCCCGGGCGGCGGCGAAGATGCCCTCCTTGTCCACGGGGACCGGGTCCCCGCCGGGGACGATCACGTCGTTATCATAGAACATATAGGTGTCGATGCCCATGCGTTTGGCGTTGGCCGTGCGCAGCCGGGCCACCGCAGGGACCAGGTCCCGCAGCACGTTCTCCCGGAAGACGCGGACCTCCTCCTGGCCGTAGCAGAGCCGCTCCATCCGGCAGTAGCCCAGCTCCACGAAGTTTTTGTAGCCCAGCTTCTTGGCCATCCGGTCCCGCACGTGGACCAGCCTGTCAAAAATGCTGTCCAGCTGGGGGGCGTACCGCTCCATGGTGCGGCCCAGGACCTCCATAGCCTCCCGGCGGGTCTCCCGGTCCGGGCTCTTGAAGTACTTGCCCAGCATGGCCCGGGGCAGCTTCTCCCCCCTAAACTCAAATTCCATGGAGGCCATCAGCTTGGAGTACTCGCTGATGAGCCGGTTCTCCTCCGCCCGGTCCTCCACGATCTCCGGGGCCATGGCCTTCCGCCTGACCTCCATGTACCGGAAGAGCAGCGGGTCCAGCTCCTTCTCCAGCTCCGGCCGGAGGGGGGAATCCAGCAGGGCGGCGGCAAAGCGGGTCTCCAGCTCATAGAGAGCAGGACCTGCCTCGTCGTAATAGTCGTTCTCGGCCACGTAGAAGGGGTCGCCGGTGTGGATGGAGTAGCGCATGTAGGCCAGGCTCTGGCTGGTGGTCAGCTCCAGGTCCAGCTTCAGGTAGTCCTGCCGGGCCTCCAGCAGCTCCTGTACAGTCTGGGCCTTTTCCACCCGGGCGATGATGGCCTCTAAGGCGGGGCGGGCCTCCTCCAGACTGACGCGGCGGTAGGGCAGCTGTGATACTTTCATAGTCGATTCCTTTCTTGACGGTCGTTGGGAACACTATACACTCAAACGGGGAAAATTGCAATCGCTTCCCCTTGCATCTTGGCGGATTTGTGGTAGAATAGCCGCGAAGCGGCACAGTACGCTTTCTATCATGTCATAATGGAGAGTATCATGTACGAGAACATCAATCAGGATCTGTTCCAGTTTATAAAGGAGAGCCCCACCGCCTGGCACGCGGCGGAGAGCGCCGCCCGCCGTCTGCGGGAGGCGGGCTATACGGAGCTGCACGAGAGCGAGGTCTGGGAACTAAAGGCGCCGGGGAAATATTTTGTCCGCCGGGGCGGCTCCTCCCTCATCGCCCTGCGCTTGCCCGGCCCCCACTTCAAGGGCTTTATGATCATGGCCGGCCACGGGGACTCCCCCTGCTTCAAGATCAAGAACCTGGACACGGTGCCCACGGTGGAGGTCTACACCCGGCTCAACACCGAGCGCTACGGCGGGATGATCCTGTCCTCCTGGATGGACCGGCCCCTGTCCGCCGCCGGGCGGCTGGTGCTGCGGCAGGACGGCCGCATCGTCACAAAGCTTGTGGACGTGGGCCGGGACCTGCTGCTGATCCCCAATCTGGCGATCCATATGAACCGGGCCGCCAACGACGGCAAGAGCTATGACCTGAACATCGACATGCAGCCCCTCTTCGGGGACCGGGATGCGGCCGGCTCCCTGCGGAGCATCGTGGCCGAGGCCGCCGGAGTCCGGGGGGAGGATATCCTGGACACGGACCTGTTCATGTACCCCCGGATGCCGGGCACCGAGTGGGGCGCCGCCAGGGAATTCATCTCCGCGCCCAAGCTGGACGATCTCCAGTGCGTCTTCGCCGGGCTCACCGGCTTCCTCCGGGCCCGGGACGGGGACAGCTGCGGAGTGCTGTGCATCTTTGACAACGAAGAGGTGGGCAGCATGACCAAGCAGGGGGCCGGCTCCGGCTTTTTGAAGGACGTGCTGCTGCGGGTGGGCTCCGCCCTGGGCCGCAGCGCCGAGGAGCGGCGGCGGGGCATGGCCTCCACCCTGCTGGTATCCATGGACAACGCCCACGCCCTGCACCCCAACCACCCGGAGTACGCCGACCGGCGGGACCGGCCGGAGATGAACAAGGGCGTGGTCATCAAGTACAACGCCGTCCAGCGCTATGCCACCGACGCGGTGTCGGCGGCCCTCTTCATGGAGGTCTGCCGCCGGGCGGGGGTCCCCACCCAGCGCTACACCAACCGGGCCGATCTCCAGGGCGGCACCACTTTAGGGGCCATCATCGCCTCCCATATGGCGGTGGATACGGTGGACGTGGGCCTGGCCCAACTGGCCATGCACTCGGCCTTTGAGACCGCCGGGGCGCGGGATACGGCCTATATGGCCGCCGCCGCGGAGGAGTTTTTCTCCAGCAGCTTCCGCCGGGACCCGGACGGCATGTCGATCTAAAAAGAAATTTAAAGCTTTAAAAGGAAATGTAAGGTTTTGTGCCTTGATTTGAAACCTTTTTTCGGGTATGATTAAAGATGCGGAGTTATGGAAACCACTCTGCGAATAATCGGCGAGGGGAGACAGAACTATGAGATTCCCGGTTTGCCTGAAAAAGGTTTTGACAGTTTTTTTGGCCCTGGCCCTGCTTTTGCCGCTGGCGCCCCAGGCTCTGGCCCTGGATCACGACCAGCGGGCGGCGGAGCCCGGCCTCAACGTGGTGGATGAGGCGGCGCTCCAGGGCATCGTGGACGGGCTGATCCAGGAGCGGCAGCTGAACGCCGACAACATCAGCGTGGGCTACTGCTATACCGCCACCGGCGAGACCTGGTATTACCGCCCGGACGACTGGTACTATGCCGCCAGCCTCTACAAGGTGCCTCTGTCGATGCTCTTCGCGGAAAAGGAGAAGGCGGGGGAGCTGACCCAGGAGTCGGACATCAACGGCGTGACCCTGGGCTACGCGGAGGAGGTCGTCCTGGTCAACTCCAACAACGACTATGCCCACGTCATGATGAACTATCTGGGCGGGGACAAGACCAGCCGGGAGCTGTACCAGGGCTATTCCAGCATGCCCTCCGAGGACTTTATCCAGGACTATTACGACTACGCCTACTTCTCCGTCCGCTTCATGACGGACGTGATGAAGACCCTCTACTATGAGCAGGACCGCTTCCCCCACATCATCGACCTGCTGAAGCAGGCCCAGCCGGGGGAATGGTTCCGCAAGAACGAGGACCAGGGCTATGAGATCGCCCAGAAGTACGGCAGCTACAATGAGTATAACCGCAATCTCTATAACAACACCTGCGGCATCGTCTACACGCCCCAGCCCTTCCTGCTGGTGGTGCTGAGCCGGAACATCGGCGACGCGCAGCAGTTCATCGCCGATCTGGAGCGGAAGATCGCCGACTATACGGTGGGCCTGGACGGCGCGCTGGAGCAGGCCCGTCAGCAGGCCGCCCTGGCGCCGGAGCCGCCCGCCGAGACGGAAGCCCCCGTCCAGACCGGGGAGAACGCCCCGGTGGAGGACCCCGCCGGTCCGGATCAGGCCGAACCGGTCCAGACGCCCGCCCCGGAGGAGCAGGAGAAGAGCGGCCTTGGCCGGATCCTGCTGATCGCCGCGGCCGCCGTGGTGCTGGTGGTGCTGATCCTGGTGGCGGTGCTGCTGCTCCTGCGCCGGCGGAGAGCCTCCGAGGATGACTGGGAGGACGACTGGGACGACGAAGACGAGGAGCCGGAGGAGGAGCCTGTCTACAGGCCGCAGCCGGCCCCCCAGGTCGAGTGGGAGCCTGAGCCTGAACCGGCCCCCAAGCCGGCCAAAACCCGGACAAGGAGAGGCGGCTATACGCCGAAGCATTGATATAGATGGGGATGCCTATGAAAAGAGCGCTTTGCCTGCTGCTGGCGCTGTGCCTCTGCCTGAGCTGCGCCGCCTGCGGCGGCAGCTACGGGGTCCGGGAGGTCCAGACCCTAGTGGAGCAGGATTACTCCCTGGCCTTCCGCACCGGGGACCCGCTGGCTATGTACGTGGCGGCGGCTCTGGAGGTCCTGAGCTACGAGGGCACGGTCAACGAGCTGTCCGTCAAGTGGTTCGGGGACCGGATCGTGGAATTCGACCGGCGGGCCGACGCCCTGGAGAAGACGGGGATGCCGGAGCCCAGGGACTTCATCATCGGGATGGACATCAACTCCTTTCCCCTGGCCTACATCTCCAACGGAGAGTTCTGGGGCTTTGACGTGGAGCTGGCCATGGCCGTCTGCGAGCGGCTGGGCTGGACCCTGAAAATGCAGGCCATTGAGAAAGAAAACGTGTATATCGAGCTCTCCTCCGGCAATATCGACTGCGCCTGGGGCGGGATCGCCCTGGACGAGGCGGAGGTGGAGAGCGGGCTCTATGTCCAGTACGGGCCCTATGTCCACAACGATATCGTGGTGGCGTCCCGGAACGGGACCCGGCTGTGGAACCGGCTGATGCTCTCCGGAAAGACTATGGCCATGCCCTCCACCCCGGAGGCAACGGCGGCCCTGGAGTCGGACGCGAAGCTGGCCAAGCGTCTGCGGCAGATCACCCGCCTGGCCGGCGGCACGGTGGAGTGCTTCGAGCAGCTGTACTCCGGCCGCTGCGACGCGGTCCTGACGGACAGCACGGCGCTTTACTACTATAACAGCCACTGAGCGGCAGACGCGCGCGGGCGAAGTCAGACTTAAAAAGCAGAATTAGAACCTGAAAAAGCGCTGCGGGTACGAATATCCGCAGCGCTTTTTATCATTTCCGGTAGCCGGTGGCGAAGTCCACGATGTTGACCAGCTCCCCGCCGCTTAAGTAAGCGGCCAGGTTTTTCGAGGCGATGTCGATGATGGTCTCAAAGGTCTCGTACAGATGGTAGCCGCCGGAGACATGGGGCGTCAGGAGCAGATTGTCCAGGCCCCAGAGAGGGCTGGACTCCGGCAGGGGCTCCGGGTCGGTCACGTCCACGGAGGCGGCGGCGATCAGGCCCTTGGACAGGGCCTCATAGAGCACCTGGCCGTCCACGGCGTTGCCCCGGCCGCAGTTGAGGAAGATGGCGCTGTCCTTCATGGCCTTAAAGTGCTCCAGAGTGTACAGATGCTCCGTGTCCTTGGTGCCCGGCAGGAAGGAGGCCACCACGTCCGCCCGAGTCAGGACCTCCATCAGCTCGTCCGTCCGGCGCAGCTCGTCCACGCCCTCCGGCCTCTCCCCCGCCCGGCGCTTGAGGCCGATGGTGTAGGCCCCCAGGGCCTTGGCCATGCGGGCATAGCGCAGGCCGATATCCCCCAGGCCCACCACGGCCACCACGGACCCGGCGATGGACCCGACCTTGCCGAAGTCCGTCCAGCGGGCCTGCCGCTGGCTGTCCCGGTACAGGTGCAGGTTCTTTTGCAGCATCAGCGTGGCCGCCAGGGCGTGCTCCGCCACACTGCGGCCATAGGCCCCCGTGGCGTTGACCAGCCGGACGCCCGGGCGCAGCACCCCGGGGGCGGCGTACTCCGCCGCGCCGGAGGAATTGAGCTGCATCAGCTCCAGCTTCTCCGCCTTGTTTAGTTTCGCCGGCGGTACGTTGCCGATGATGATCTCCGCCTGGGGCAGCAGCGCGTCCACATCCTCCCCCGGGAGCGTATAGAGAAACCGGCAGCCCGCGCCGGCGGCCTCCAGCTTTTCCCTGTGCCGGGGCTCCAGAGGCAGATAGACCAGAACTGTTTTCATAGAAAACCTCCATCTTTTGTATTTTTTGTCCATTATACCGCTCCGCCCGCCTCCTGTAAAGCCCGGCAGGCAAAAAGCTCTTGACAAAGGCAGTTAGACATGTTAAACTTCTTATAGTTAGATATATCTAACGTTGGGAGATGAAGCAAAATGCTGGAGATCAGCGTGGAAGTAGAGGGCATGATGTGTGGCATGTGCGAGGCCCATATCAACGACGCGGTGCGCCGGGCTTTCCCGGTGAAGAAGGTCAGTTCCTCCCGGGCCAAGGGCCTGACCGTGCTCCGCACGGAGGAGGACATCGACCCGGAGCGGCTCAAGGCCGTCATCGACGCCACCGGCTACAAATCCGGGGCCGTCACCAAGCGGGAAGTAAAAGGCCGCCAGAGATAAGGAAACATACGGTTTTGCGCGGATCTTTTCCGCCCTCGCGTTGCGAAAAGCCTCGGAAATCCACAAAGGATTCCCTGCGTTTTTCGCTTAGCGAGTACGAAAAATCTCTCGCGCAAAACTGCTCCGCACGGTCAGAACTTAGGCACAGGGCCGCAGGCAACCTTTGTGGTTGTCAAGACCCCGCAACGAAAGTTTAGCCCAAAGGATGCCTTTGACCGCGTATGTTTCCTTGTCTCAGGCGGCCTAAAGGGCCTATTCGGTTTTTAATGGCAGGCAGTTAGTTTAATCTAACAAAGGAGGAGACCCATGAGCGTTGTGATCTTAGGCGGGAACGAGTGTATGGAGCGGCGGTACAAGGACCTGTGCGAGAGCTACCACTGTCAGGCCAAGGTCTTTGTCAAGCCCGGCAGCCTGAAAAACAAGCTGGGCAGCCCCGATCTGACTATCTTCTTCACCGGCACCATGTCCCACAAGCTGGTGCAGAGCGCGGTCAGCGAGCTGAAGGGGCAGCACACCGCCATCGAGCGCTGCCATACCAGCTCCCTGGCCGCTCTGCGGAGCATCTTAGAGAAGCACACGGCCGGAGCCTGAGATCACCAGCCGAAGACCCACAGGTGGGTCACGCCGAAGGCCTCCCGGATGAAGTAGGTCAGGGTCAGGAGGGGGTGGTCGAAGTCCCCGGCCACGCCGGCGGCCTCCACGCCCTGGAGCCGGGCCATGCTCTTGGCCCGGAAGAGGTGATAGGGGCTGGAGAGGATGGCCACCCTCCCCTCCGGCTCGTCCCCCCGCTCCCGGATGAGGGCAAAGGAGTAGGACAGATTCTCCTTGGTGGAGGTAGCCCGGTCCTCCCGGAGGATCCGCGCCGGGTCCACGCCCCGCTCCGTGAGCCAGGCGTACATGCAGTCCGCCTCGCTGAGGTTCTCGCCGGGGCCCTTGCCGCCGCTGACGATGGCGGTGCTGTCCGGGTACTCCTCCAGGTAGTCCAGGGCCCCCTGGAGGCGGCGCAGCAGGGAGGGCGAGGGCTCGTCCCCATAGACGGCGGCCCCTAAGACGATGAGATAGTCCCGCCCCGGCTCCGGGTCAGTGCGGGCGTTTTTGATGATGGGGATCTCCACGGCGATAAAATAGGCAAAGCCGATGCAGACCAGGATCAGCACCACCCGCCAGAGCTTTGGGCTGAGGAAGCGGTGCAGCAGGATCAGCGCCGCGAAAAAGAGCAGCGTGTAGGCCAGATAGGCGTAGCCCCGCAGCACGAAGCGGACCAGGGCCGCCAGGATCAGCAGCAGGCCGGAGAACAGGGCCCAGAAGGGGAATTTTCTTTCTTTCATGGGCTCAGCTCCTCCCATTTCTCATACAGCGCCAGGAGCTCATTGTTGAGCTCTTCTTTTTTTGCCTCCAGCTCCAGGAGCTTCTGGTAGTCCGAGGCGCAGAGCTCCTCCTGCCTCTCCAGCTCCTTCAGCTCCGCCTCCCGCCTTTCGATCTCCCGCTCCGTCCGGCTCAGCTGCCGCTCGGCGTTGGGAGCCTTTGCTTTTTTGGGCTCCTTTTTCTTCTTTTCGGCCTGACCGGCTTTGGCGAAGGCCTCCTGCCGCTCCCGCCACTGGCGGAACTCCTCATAGCCGCCCCGGAAGTCGGTGATCTCCCCGTTCTCCAGCAGCCAGATGCGCCCGGCGAATTTCTCGATGAAATACCGGTCGTGGGAGACGAAGAGCAAGGTCTCCGAGTAGGCGGACAGGGCGTCCTCCATCCACTCCCGGCTGGCGATGTCCAGGTGGTTGGTGGGCTCGTCCAGGATGAGGAAGTTGATGTCCCCGCCCATGAGCATACACAGGCGCAGGCGGCTCTTCTCCCCACCGGAGAGGGCTCCCACGGGGGTGAACACGTCCTCCCCCCGAAAGCCGAAGGCGGCCAGCCGGTCCCGGGCCTCCTGGGGCGTACAGCGGCAGTCCCAGAGCATGGTGTCCAGGGCGGAGCGGCTCTCGTCGGTGAATTCGATGATCTGGGGCAGATAGGCCGCGCGCACGGCGGGGCCCAGGCCCAGCCAGCCCGTGTCCGGCCGCTCCCGGTTCATGATGAGCTTGATGAGGGTGGACTTGCCCGCCCCATTGTCGCCGATGAGGGCGATGCGCTCCCCGCCGGTCACGGTCAGGGACAGGTCCGAGAAGAGCCGCTTCTCCCCGAAGGCCTTGGACAGCTCCTCGGTGACCAGCACCTCGTCCCCGTTGAATTCCCGCTCCTTGAACTTGACCTTCAGCTTCTGCTGCTGCCGGGGCTTTTCGCTCCGGCTCAGCTTTTCGATGCGCTTTTCCATGGAAAAGGCCCGCTTGTGCAGCTTGTCGTTGCCCATGAAGGCCCAGAGGTGCATCTGCTCGGCTGCCCGGGTCAGCTGCTCGATCTTGGCCTGGTCCCGCTCGTAGCGCTTCAGCTTCTCCTCGAAGCGGCGCTGCCGCTCCTCCACGTAAAAGCTGTAGTTGCCGCTGTAGAGCTCGGCCTTGCCCTCGTCGATCTCGATGCAGCGCTGCACCGCCCGGTCCAAAAAGTACCGGTCGTGGCTGACGGCCAGGACCGTGCCCTTGAAGCGCAGCAGATACTCCTCCAGCCACTCGGTGGCCCGCAGGTCCAGGTGGTTGGTGGGCTCGTCCAGCAGCAGGATGTCCGTGTCCTCCAGGATCAGCCTAGCCAGGTTCACCCTGGTCCGCTCCCCGCCGGAGAGGCTGGAGAAGAGCTGCCCCCGCATGGCGTCATCGATCTGCAGGCCGTTTGCCACCCGGTTCCGGCCGGCCTCCATCTCGTAGCCCCCCAGGCGGCGAAAGTCCTCGCTGAGCCGGTCGTACTCAGAAAGCAGAGCGCCGGAGCTGTCCGTCTCCATTTGGAGCGTCAGCTCGTCCAGGCGCTCAGAAATTTTGAGCAGCCGCCGCTGGGCGTGGCGCAGCACGTCCTCGGTGACCCAGTCCTCCGGGTAGACGGGGATCTGGGAGATGAGGCCCAGGCGCTTGCCCGGCGCGATGGAGATGTTCCCCTCGTCATAGCCGATCTCCCCGGTGAGGATGCGGAAGAGGGTGGTCTTGCCGCAGCCGTTGCGGCCCAGGATGCCCACCCGCTCTCCGGTCTCCACCGTGAAGCTGAGGCCGTCCAGTATATTTTTCCCCAGCTCGTAGGCCTTGACCAGCGAGCTGACGCTGATATCCGTCATGTATATCTCCTATCCGTTAACAGCTGCCTGCAAAAGCGTGTTGGCCAGCTCCCCGGCCACGGTCAGGCCCCCGCCGCCCCGCTCCACCAGGACTACGAAGGCGTAGGGGTGCTCCTCATCGCTGAGGAAGCCCGCGAACCAGGCGTGGCTGGTCCCGTCCCCCAACTCGGCGGTGCCGGTCTTGGCGCAGAGAGGCAGGCCGGGGAAGCGCTCCTCCCCGCCGTAGTGGCTGACCACGTTGTAATTCATCATCTCGCCCAGGCGCTGGGCGGTCTCCTGGGGCAGCAGCCGCGTCCGCTCCGGCTCCCCGCCGTCCAGGAGCATGTGCGGCTCGGTGAGGACCCCGTCGTTTGCCACGGCGGAGACAAAGCGCAGCAGGGCGAAGGGGTTGACCGTGTCGGTGGACTGGCCGATGCCGGACCAGCCCAGCTCCGGGTCCCCCACGAACTCTGTGGGATAGCTGCCCGCGGCGGTGGGGATGCCGTCCAGCTCGTGCCCGTCCAGCAGCCCGTAGTCCCGGACATATTTTACCATGGTGTCCTGGCCCAGTTCAATAGCGATCCGGGCGAAGGCCACGTTGCAGGAGTTGGACAGGGCCTGCTCGAAGGTCTGGGTGTAGTGCTCCCCGGAGCAGATGATGTCCACCCCCGCCACGGTGGTCTTCCCCTCGCAGTAAAAGCTCCGCTGCTCGATGTCCGGGATGTTCTCGATGGCCGCCGCGGCGGTGATGAGCTTGAAGACGGAGCCGGGGGTGAAGGCGGAGGACAGGCAGCGGTTGATGTAGGCCCCGTCTCCGGGGACGGCGTCTGCGTCCGCCGGGTCCACCGAGGGGCCGGAGACCATGCACAGCAGCTCCCCGGTCCGGTAGTTGCACAGCAGCACGGCCCCCTTCCGGTCCTCCCCTAAAGCCCGGTAGGCGGTCTTGTTCAGCTCCGTGTCGATGCTCAGGCGCAGGATGCTGCTCTCGGCCTGGGTGGTGCCCCGGATCAGGTCATAGCCCTGCATGTCCGTCCAGTAGGCGGAGAGCAGGCCCGTGCCGCTGCGGCCCCAGAAGTCCCCGGTCACGTGGTAGTTGGCCGTGCGGGTAAAGGCGTCCCCGGCGAAGAGGCTCCCCTCCGGGGAGAAGGAGGCCAGGGTCTGGCCCCGGCGGTCGATGAGCTCCCCGGTGGAGCCGGAGTTTGCCCGGGAAAAGTACAAAGCCCAGTCCCGGCCGTTGTCCACAAAGCGCAGGATGTACACCACCATGCCCACCACTACCAGCGCCGCGATGAGCAGCACGGAGACCGCCCGGTTGGTGATCTTTTTCATGTCCGGCGCACCTCCCCCTCATCCTCCTCCGGACGGCGGCCGCTGTCCCGGTCCGCCGGGCGGACGGCAAAGCTGGCGTCCCGCCGGTTGTCCGCCCCCTTGATGAAGGCCATCATCAGCCAGCAGGAGAGCAGCGAGGAGCCGCCCCGGGATACGAAGGGGAAGGTGACCCCGGTGAAGGGCAGGATATCCAGCGAGCCGAAGACGTTCAGGGCCAGCTGCACCAGCAGCATGCTCATAGCGGCGCAGGCGGCGATGGCGTAGTAGGCCGAGCGGCCGTGCCGGGCGCTGCGCACGGCGAAGAGGGCCAGGGTCAGCATGGCCAGCACCATGCACAGGGCCACCAGCAGCCCCAGCTCCTCGCAGACCACGGCGAAGACCATGTCCGTATTGGCGGCGAAGATGTCCTTCAGCCAGCCGGCCCCGGCCCCCTTGCCGAAGAGGCCCCCGGAGGCGGCGGCGGACATGGCCCGGGTCTGCTGGTAGCCGGTGTCGTACACATCCTCCCACACGTGGCCCCAGGAGGCGAAGCGCTGGGCGATATAGGGCCGGGCGCTGACGGCCAGGAAGCCCGCCAGGCCCGCCCCGGACACGGCCAGGAAGACCGTGGCGATGGAGCCGGAGCGCATGAAGGAGATGACCAGGAAGCTGACGAAGAAGATCAGCGCGGTGCCAAAGTCCCCGATGAGGGCCAGGGCGATCACGCACACGGCGGAAAAGCCGATGAAGCCGAAGAGGTTCCGCCTCCGGTAGAGCCGGTCCATGGTGGCGGCGCCCACGTAGATATAGGCCGCCTTCACCAGCTCCGAGGGCTGGAAGGAGAAGCCGCCGAACTCCAGCCAGTTTTTGGCCCCGTAGCTGGTGCCGCCCAGAGCCACGTTCACCGCCAGCAGGGCCAGGGCCAGCAGCGCCATGGGGATACGCATGACCGAGACCCGCTTCAAATTCCGCAGCCACCAGCCGAAGAGCAGGAACAGGACCACGGAGGCCACGGTCAGCAGGATCTGCTTGTACAGGTCCTCCGGCGTGGAGGAGGCGGCCACCGACATCCCCAGGCTGCTGAGGTAGAAGGCCAGGGTCTCCACCTCGAAGCCGCTGCGGTTGATGAGCCGCATGGCGTTGTAGCAGCCCCACTGGAGCAGGATCAGGGTGCAAAAGCCCAGGGCGATAGCCGGCAGGTGCTCCCGGCTGGCGGAGAGGGCGTGCTCCAGCAGCAGCAGGAGCTGAAAGGCGGTCAGATAGATCAAGGTCAGGAAGGGCGGGACGGTGTGCCCGGCGGAGGTGCGGGCGTTGGCTAGGCTGCCCCGTTTCTCCGGGCTGATGTCCAGAAAGCGGGTGTTGGTGCCCGCCAGGTTCAGCACGTCCCCGTGGGCCAGCGGCGCGCCGCTCTCGCCCACCTTGACGCCGTTGACCCAGACGCCGCCCTGCTCAAACACGTCGTAGACCCGCCAGAGGCCCCGGTCGCTCCGGGTCAGCACCGCGTGGACCCGGCCGATGCCGGCCCGGTCCACCCGCAGGTCCGCCCCACGGGAGCGGCCGATGATGTTCTCCCAGTGGCAGACGGGGAGCGTCTCCCGGCCCAGGCGCAGATAGGCCCAGAGCTCCGGCTCGTAGCGCTCGCTGAGCATGGAGCGGACGCAGCGGACCAGAATGGCCACCGACAGCGGCAGCAGGCAGAACTTGGCCGCCCCCAGCAGAGTCTGGGCAAACTGGGCATAGGCCTCCACGGAAGACACCCCCTTTTCAGTAAGAATCGTCTATGTATTATACCAAGAAAAACGGAAGTTGACAACTGCCGCCGCTTAAACTACAATAGGAGGCAGATAATAACCTTTGCAAGATAAGAAAGGAAGTCGATATATTATGAGCGAGTGCAATCATGACTGCTCCTCCTGCGCGGAAAACTGCGCGGAGCGCAGTCCCGAGAGCTTTCTGAAACCCCTGAATCCGGCCTCCAGCGTCCGGAAGGTCATCGCCGTGGTCAGCGGCAAGGGCGGCGTGGGCAAGTCCCTGGTGACGGCCATGCTGGCCTGCGAGATGCAGCGCCGGGGGCACAACTGCGCCGTGCTGGACGCGGACATCACCGGCCCCTCCATCCCCATGGCCTTCGGCATCGCTGAGCACGCCCGGGGCACCGAGGAGGTCCTGCTGCCGGTCTACACCCGCAGCGGCATCCAGGTCATGTCCATCAACCTGATCCTGGAGAACGAGACGGAGCCCGTGGTCTGGCGTGGTCCCGTTATCGCCGGCGCGGTGACCCAGTTCTGGACCGACGTGCTGTGGACGGACGTGGACTATATGTTCGTGGACCTGCCCCCCGGGACCGGCGACGTGCCGCTGACCGTGTTCCAGTCCCTACCGGTGGACGGGGTCATCATCGTCACCACGCCCCAGGACCTGGTGGGCATGATCGTGGCCAAGGCGGTGAACATGGCCCGGATGATGAACGTGCCGGTGCTGGGCCTGGTAGAGAATATGTCCTATTTCAAGTGCCCGGACTGCGGCAAGGAGCACAGCATCTTCGGCGAGAGCCATGCCGAGGAGGTGGCCGAGGCCTTTGAGATCGGCCACGTGGCCCGGCTGCCCATCGACCCGGCGGTGGCCGCCATGGTGGACGCGGGCGAGATCGAGAGCGCCGGCGGTGCGGCTGTCGCCCCGCTGGCGGACGTGCTGGAAAAGCTGTAAGGAGGTCAGAGGATGAAAGTTGCCGTTGCCTATCAGGACGGGGAGATCTTCGGCCATTTCGGCCACTGCGAGACCTTTGCTATCTACAATTACTACGGCGAGACGACCGCCGAGTGCGAGAAGAAGCTGGTGGACAGCTCTGGCCGCCACGGCCACCAGGCCATGGCGGAGCTGATGCAGGAGCAGGGCGTGGACGCCGTGCTGGCTGGGAACATGGGCCCGGAGGCCCAGGCGGCCCTGCTGAGCATGGGCATCGTCCCCGTGGTCGGCTACAGCGGCCACGCGGACACCGCCGCCGATCTGCTGGTCACCGGCCAGCTGCCCGGGGGCGAGGACTACGGCGGCTGCGGCGGTGGCTGCGGAGGCGGTTGCGGAGGCTGTGGCGGCAGCTGCGGCGGCGGAGACGAGGGCGACTGCGGCTGCGGCGGCGGCTGCGGTTGTTAAGAGCCGTGAAAGAGACCGTCTATCTGGCCGGCGGCTGCTTCTGGGGCGTGCAGCATTATTTTGACTGCCTGCCCGGCGTCCTGGAGACGGAGACCGGCTACGCCAACGGCCGGACCCAGGCCCCCAGCTATGAGCAGGTGAAGCACGAGGGCACCGGCCACGCGGAGACGGTGCGGATCGTCTTCGACCCGGAGCAGATCTCCCTAATCGAGCTGCTGGAGCAGTTTTACAAGGCCATCGACCCCTGCTCGGTCAACCGGCAGGGCGGCGACGCGGGCGTCCAGTACCGCACGGGGATCTACTACACCGACGAGGGACAGCGCCGGACGGCGGAGGCCTCTCTGACGGACCTCCAGGCCCGGCTGGACCGGCCTGTGGCCGTGGAGTGCCGGCCCCTGGAGGGCTTCTGGCCCGCCGAGGAATACCACCAGAAATATCTGGAGAAAAACCCCTTTGGCTACTGCCACATCAGCCCCCGCCTCTTTGAGGCCGCACGGAACTATAAAAGAGAAGAATAAGCTGAGCCTCCCGGCTCAAAACACCGGGAGGCTCAGCTTGTAGACAAAGTCCTTTGGACTTTATCTACAAGCTTCAGCGCCACTTTTTTCAGAAGAGCTTGCTCTTCTGAAAAAACTCGCTACGCTCGGCAAAAAGCCCGGCAAACCGGGCATTTTGCTGGCGCGATCCAAACGCGATGGGGCCTTGCCCCCTCGCGCACCCCCGCTACTCTCTCGTTTTCATGCGCAATATGGGGTTTGTCTAATCGGGTAGGAGGGGGTGGCTAACCCCCGTCCTCCCACAACACCGTACGTGCCGTTTTCGGCATACGGC
>CANQTO010000055.1 GCA_947626785.1 uncultured Oscillospiraceae bacterium | reverse complement strand
AAGATCCTGCTGTTCATCGACGAGCTGCACACCATCGTGGGCGCGGGCAAGACCGAGGGCAGCATGGACGCGGGCAACCTTTTAAAGCCCATGCTGGCCCGGGGCGAGCTGCACTGCATCGGGGCCACCACCCTGGACGAGTACCGGAAGTATGTGGAGAAGGACGCGGCCCTGGAGCGGCGTTTCCAGCCGGTGCAGGTGGACGAGCCCACGGTGGAGGACACCATCTCCATCCTCCGGGGCCTGAAGGAGCGCTACGAGGTCTACCACGGGGTCCGCATCCACGACAGCGCCTTAGTGGCCGCCGCCACCCTCTCCGACCGCTATATCAGCGACCGCTTTCTGCCGGACAAGGCCATCGACCTGGTGGACGAGGCCTGCGCCCTGATCCGCACGGAGATCGACTCCATGCCCTCCGAGCTGGACGATATCCGCCGCCGGATCATGCAGCTGGAGATCGAGGAGATGGCCCTGAAGAAGGAGGAGGACCGGCTCAGCCAGGAGAGGCTCACAAAGCTCCGGGAGGAGCTGTACAACCTCAAGGACAAGTTCAACGCCATGAAGGCCCGCTGGGAGGCGGAGAAGAACAGCGTGGACGAGGTCAAGCGCCTGAAGGGGGAGATCGAGCGGCTCCACGGGGAGATCGAGAACGCCCAGCTGCGCTACGAATACGAGACGGCCGCCCGGCTCAAATACTCCGACCTGCCCGCTCTGGAGCGGCAGCTGAAGGAGGCGGAGGCCCTGTCCGAGAACCGAAAGACCGACGGCATGGTCCGGGACACGGTCACGGAGGAGGAGATCTCCGGGATCGTGGCCAAGTGGACGGGTATCCCGGTGGCCCGGCTGATGGAGGGCGAGCGGGAGAAGCTGCTGCATCTGGACGAAGCCCTGCATGAGCGGGTGGTGGGCCAGGACGAGGCAGTGCAGCGGGTGACGGAGGCCATTCTCCGCTCCCGCTCCGGCATCGCCGACCCTGACCGGCCCATCGGCTCCTTCCTGTTCCTGGGCCCCACCGGCGTGGGCAAGACGGAGCTGGCCAAGTCCCTGGCCCAGTGCCTGTTTGACGACGAGCACAACATGGTCCGCATCGACATGAGCGAGTACATGGAGAAGTTCTCCGTCTCCCGGCTCATCGGCGCGCCTCCGGGATACGTGGGCTACGACGAGGGCGGCCAGCTGACCGAGGCCGTGCGCCGCCGGCCCTACAGCGTGCTGCTCTTCGACGAGATCGAAAAGGCCCACCCGGACGTGTTCAATCTGCTGCTCCAGATCCTGGACGACGGCAGAATCACCGACTCCCAGGGCCGGACGGTGGACTTCAAGAACACCATCATCATCCTGACCTCCAACCTGGGCAGCCAGATCCTGCTGGAGGGCATCGACGGGGATGGGAACATCCGCCCCGAGGCCCAGGCCGCCGTGCTGGCGGAGCTGCGCCGGGCCTTCCGGCCGGAATTTCTCAACCGGCTGGACGAGACCATCCTCTTCAAGCCCCTGAGCCGGGAGGACCTGACCGGCATCATCGACATCATGACCGCCTCCCTCCGCAGCCGCCTGAAGGAGCGGGAGCTGGAGCTGGCGATCACGCCGGCGGCCAAGCAGCTGATCATCGACCAGGGCTACGACCCCCTCTACGGCGCCCGGCCCCTGCGGCGGACCCTCCAGAGCGGCGTGGAGACCCTGCTGGCCCGGCGCATCCTGGGCGGGGAGCTCTCCGCCGGGGACACCCTGACCGTGGACGTGGAAAACGGCGAGCTGATCTGCCGGTGAAGTTAATTTCCGTCGCCTAAAAATCAACATGCTCCCCCTGCGAAGCAGCAAACGAAAGCTGTCGATCGCAGGGGGAGTTTTTTTATCCTATGAGGGCCGAATGGACTAATTCCAGCGCGGGCAGGAGCTGCTCTGGGGCGACCTTGCAGGACACACAGCCCTCCTCCGCGCTCCGGTCCAGCACCGCCACGCCCGCCTTCTCCAGCAGGTCCGCCAGCTCCGCCAAGGTGCGCCGCCCCGCGGCCCGCCCCACGGCGGTGACCACAGAGCGCTCCGCGTCCCGGGTGACGCCGGCGTAAGCGGGCCGGCGCTCCTCCTCCAAAAAGCGGACCACCGAGCCGGGGCCCCGCTCAAAGGAGGACAGGAGCCGGAGCTCCATCCCGCTCGCCATCGCCAGGCGCACACTATCCGGGTGCAGCACCTGGGAGCCGGCCTGGGCCAGCAGGAGCATATCCCGGAAATCGATCTCCTTCAAGAGCTTCGCCCCGGTCACAAGCCGGGGGTCGGCGGTGTAGATGCCGGCCACGTCGGTGTAGATCTCGCAGCGGCCGGCCCCCAGGGCGGCGGCCAGAGCCACCGCGCTGGTGTCGGAGCCGCCCCGGCCCAGGGTGGTGATGTCCCCCTGGGGCGAGAGGCCCTGAAAACCCGCCACCACGGCGATCCTGCCCTCCTCCAGGGCCTCGGTCAGCCGTTGGGGGCTCACCAGGCCGATGCGGGCCTGGCCGTGGAGGGCGCTGGTGTAGATGCCGGCCTGCCAGCCGGAGAAGGACTGGGCCTCCGCGCCCAGGCTGGAGAGCATAATGGCCATCAGGGCCGCGGAGCGCTGCTCCCCCGTGGCCATCAGCGCGTCCAGCTCCCTGGCCGGGGGCTGTGGGTCGATCTGCCGGGCCAGCTCCAGCAGCTCGTCGGTGCTGTCCCCGGCGGCGGAGACCACGACCACCAGGCGATGCCCCCGGCGCACCGCCTCCAAGCATATCCCGGCGGCCCTGCGCAGCCGTTCCAGACTGGCCAGGGAGCTGCCGCCGAATTTCTGTACGATCAGCATGGATTCCTCCAACGCCGGGAGGGCCGGGGGTACCGGCCTCCCGGCTTTTCTAAAGTCAGCCGCTTAAGCGGCTACCCTATCTTATTCCGGAGACGGGAGGCGGGTGCGGCTGAATAAAGCCCGGCGCTTTTGGCAAGAAAAGAAGTAAGGGATCCAAGGAGGTGGGACGATGCGGCAGCGGGCCCTGCGCTGTTTTTCCGCCCTGCTCTACGCGGGGGCGGCGGTGGGCGGCCTGTGGCTGACCGCCCGCTTCCTGCTGCCCTGGACGGCCCCCTTCCTGCTGGCTCTGGCCCTGGCCGCCTGCATGGAGCCCGCCGTGCGGGCCCTGACCCGGCGGGGCTGGCGGCGGGGCCTGGCCTCCGGCATGCTGAGCCTGGCCCTGCTGGCCCTGGCGGTCTGGGGCCTCTTCGCTCTGGCGGAAAAGGGCCTCACCGCCCTGACGGACTTCGCCCGCCGGGCTCCGGAGCTGATGGCCGAGGCCGGGCGGCGGCTGGAGAGCCTGGAGACCCGGCTCTTCGCCTACGCCGCCCAGACGCCGGAGGGGGTGGCGGCCTATCTGGAGCCGGCCCTGGCCTCCCTGCTCTCCGCCGCCTACCAGCTGCCCGGCCGGCTCTCCCAGTGGGCCCTGGACGCGGTGGGCCGGGCCGCCCAGGCGGGGCCGGACGCCCTGCTCTTCACGGTGACGGCGGGCCTGGGCACTTATTTTACCTCCGCCTCCTTCCCCCGGGTCACGGCCTTCCTGACAGCCCAGCTGCCCCGGGAGCTCCGCCGGCGGCTGGAGGGCCTGGGCCGGGACCTGAAGAGCAGCTTCGGGGGCTTTCTGCGGGCCCAGCTGATCCTCATGGCCATGACCTTTTTTGAGCTGCTGCTGGCCTTCCTGCTGCTGCGGGTCCCGGGGGCGCCTGGCCTGGCCCTGCTGACGGACTTAGTGGACGCCCTGCCGGTCTTCGGCACGGGGACCGTCCTGGTCCCCTGGGCCCTCTACTGCCTGCTGCTGGGCAGCTACGGCAGGGGCGCGGGGCTGCTGCTCACTTGGGCGCTGGTGAATCTGGTTCGCAGCTGCGCCCAGGCCAAGCTCTTAGGAGACCAGATCGGCCTGGACCCCCTGGCCTCCCTGCTGGCGATCTATGTGGGCTGGCGGGTCTGGGGCGTGTGGGGGATGCTGCTCTTCCCGCTGCTGCTGGTGACTTTGCAGCAGCTCAACGACAAGGGCGTCGTCCGGCTCTGGAAAACGCCATAAAAAACACGGATCCCCTGCGCTCTGTTGAGCGCAGGGGGTCCGGTCATGAACTTTTACAGCACCGTGTCGAAGCGGAGGACCACCTTGAACAGATCCCCGTCCACGACGATCTCCAGCCTGCTGTTCTGGAGCTGGGCCAGGCTCCGGGCGATAGAGAGCCCTAAGCCGCTGCCCTCGGTGTTCCGGGAGCTGTCCCCCCGGACGAAGCGCTCCATCAGCTCGTCCCCGCTGATGTTCAGCTGGGAGCGGGAGATGTTGCGGAAGGTGACCGTGGCCCCGGCGCCCTCCCGCTCCAGGCTCAGGTAGACCCGGGTGCCCGGCTGGGCGTACTTACAGACGTTGTTCATCAGGTTGTCGAAGATGCGCCAGGTGTGCCGCCCGTCGGCCAGCACCGTCACCGGCGTCTCCGGCTTCTTCACCACCAGCTCCAGCCCCGCGGCGGCCAGCTTCTCGGCGTATTCCCCCACGGTCTGGTCCAGCAGCACCCCCAGCTCGCAGCGCTCCAGGCTCACGGACAGGTTGCCGGTGCTGGCCTTGCTGGCCTCGATCAGGTCCTCGATGAGCTTTTTCAGCCGGGCGGACTGGCGGGAGAGGACTTCGATATACTCCCGCATCTTTTCGTTCTCCGGCTCCTCCTTGCTCAGCAGGTCCACATAGTTGATGATGGAGGTCAGGGGCGTCTTGATATCGTGGGAGACGTTGGTGATGAGCTCGGTCTTGAAGCGCTCGCTCTTCATCCGCTCGTTGACAGCCCGGACCATACCCTCCCGGATGTGGTTCAGGTCCTCGGCGCTGGCCTTGAAGTCCCCCCGGAGGTACTGGGTGTCCACCACATAGTTCTCGTTGCCGCTGGCGATCTCCCGGATGCCCCGCTGAAGCCGCCGCAGGCAGAGGATGGCGTAAAAGAAAGCCAGGCTCAGCGCGGCGCGCTCCAGGAACCAGAGGACGACCTCCACTCCCAGGTCATAGTCGGTGCTCATGATGACGACAAACTCTACCAGCAGCAGGGCACCCACGAACAGAATGGCCTTTCCCAGCAGGGGGATCTTCCGCAGGAAGAGGCCCAGGGCCCGGAACAGGCCCCGGAGCGCCCGCCAGCACCAGCCCAGCACCGCCCGGGCGATCCTCCAGGCCCAGACCAGCAGCCTCCAGCACACGCTGTTCTTGATCACCGTGCCCAGCTTCAGCCGGGTGGCGAAGCTCATGCACAGCCAGACCGCCAGCAGGAGCCCGGCGACCAGCAGCAGCGCGCCGCAGCTGAGGAAAAACAGGTCGGGGCTTCGATAGCCTACCGATTCGTCCATGATCTGTACGCCGAAAAAGACGCTCATGCAGACCCCGGTCCCCACCACCGCCGCGAACAGGTCGGAGGGCAGCTTGTCGGAGAAGTTAGGGAGGACCTGGTCCCCGCCGTCCCGGTGGCCGGCGGCGCACATCAAAAACACGAACAGCAGCACACACAGCAGCAGCGACCCCAGCGCGCCCCACAGCAGGGCGTAGCGGACCGGCTGCAGCCCATTGAACAGGTTCAAGGCAACCAGGTCCCAGCCTGTCAGCGGGGAGATCAGGCAGCCGGTGAGGGTATAGGTGTAGACCAGATCCTCCCGGGGCGGCTCTTGGTACCCGGCGGGGATCTTTTTGGCGCTGCTCCCCGTCCTGCCGCTCCCCTCCGCGTCGGGACTCTCCGAAGCCGCCGCATCAAAGTCCTCGGCGGCAGGCTCCTCTTCACCTCTGCCGCCCAGGTATTCCACCAGCGGCTTATTGATATACAGCGGCACGTACTCTACGTTGCCGTAGCCCCAAAAGACCTCGTCCCGGTTGGAGGCCGTCACGCTGACATGATAGAGGGTCTCCGTCTCGGTGGTCTCCTGGTATTCCGCCCTGTAGGACAGCTGGCAGGAGCCGCGCCAGAGGACCTGCTCTCCCTCCGTCTGGTCGATCAGGGTCTCGCCGCCCTCTCTGGCCAGCTCAAAGCGGAAATCGTCATACAGGATGACGTCCAGGCCGTCCTCGTTCTCCATCGCCGGGTCATAGCATAACCGGTTCCCGATCATCCCCACGGCGGAGCGCAGCGTGTTCTTTCCAAACTGATCCAGCACCGCGTCTACGGTCCCGCCGTTGTAGCCGTCGAACTCGTAGAGAAACACGCCCGCGAAAACGCAGACGCCCAGGCACAGGGCCGCGGCGGTGAACAGCAGGATAGCCAGCACCTTGGCGAGGGTGCTGCCCCGGATCTTTTTCATGCGCCCTTTCCTCCCTCCATCTTATAGCCCTGGCCCCAGACGGCCTTGATATACCGGGGCTCGGCCGGGTTGATCTCGATCTTCTCCCGCAGGTGCCGGATATGCACCGCCACGGTGCTCTCCGCCCCGAAGGGCTCGTCGGCCCAGACCTTTCGGAACAGGGTCTTGGGGGAGAAGACCTCCCCGGGGTGCTCCATCAGCAGCTTGAGGATCTCGTACTCCGTGGGCGTCAGCCGCACCGGCTCCCCGTCCACGGTGACCTCCTTGCTCCTGTCGTCCAGGGCCACGCCGCCCACCTGGAGCAGGCCGCTCTTGACGGCCCCGCCGCCCAGCTGCATATAGCGCCTGAGCTGGGAGCGGACCCGGGCCAGCATCTCCACCGGGTTGAAGGGCTTGGTGATATAGTCGTCGGCCCCCACGTTGAGGCCCAGGATCTTGTCCGTGTCCTCGCCCTTGGCGGTCAGCAGGATGACGGGGACGTTGCTCTCCTTGCGCAGCTCCACCATGGCGCTGATGCCGTCCATCTCGGGCATCATGATGTCCATGAGCACCAGATGGATGTCCTCCCGGCGTCGGATCTCCAGGGCCTCCCGGCCGGTATAGGCCTCGAAGGTCCGGTAGCCCTCCGCCTCCAGATAGATCTTCAGAGCGCTGACGATGTCCTTCTCGTCGTCGCAGATCAGAATGTTGTACACGGTCTCTCACCTCGCCAGTATTGTACGCCGCGGTCCCCTTAAAAACCAAGGCCGTAAAAGTTTAAGATTTATTTAAGATAAGCGCCTCAGGGCAAGCCTGGGGCGCTTATATTTTATTCGTCAAGTTTTAAGACAGCCAAAAATGCCTCGGTCGGGATCTGGACCGTGCCCAGCTGGCGCATCTTCTTCTTGCCCTCCTTCTGCTTCTCCAGCAGCTTCTTCTTGCGGGTGATGTCGCCGCCGTAGCACTTGGCCAACACGTCCTTGCGCAGGGCCTTCACCGTCTCCCGGGCGATGATCCGCCCGCCGATGGCCGCCTGGATAGGCACCTCGAACAGCTGCCGGGGGATGTTCTCCTTCAGCTTCTCGCAGAGGCGGCGGCCCCGGGGATAGGCCTTGTCCCGGTGGGCGATGAAGCTCAGGGCGTCCACCTGGTCCCCGTTGAGGAGCATATCCACCTTCACAAGGTCACTGGGCTTGTACTCGGAAAACTCATAGTCCAGAGAGGCATAGCCCCGGGTCCGGGCCTTGAGGGTGTCGAAGAAGTCGTAGATGATCTCGTTGAGGGGCATCTCGTAGTGCATCTCCACCAGGCGGGCGTCCAGGTACTGCATGTTCTTGTACTCGCCCCGCCGGTCCTGGCAGAGAGGCATGATGTTGCCCACATACTCGTTGGGCGTGATGATGGAGACCTTCACATAGGGCTCATAGGCCTCCAGGATGGTGTTGGCGTCCGGGTAGTTGTGGGGGTTGTCCACCATGACGGTGCTGCCGTCGCTCTTCTCCACCCGGTAGATCACCGAGGGCAGGGTGGTCACCAGCTCCAGGTCGAACTCCCGCTCCAGCCGCTCCTGGATGATCTCCATGTGCAGCATCCCCAAAAAGCCGCAGCGGAAGCCGAAGCCCAGGGCCGCCGAGCTCTCCGGCTCAAAGGACAGGGAGGCGTCGTTGAGCTTGAGCTTCTCCAGGGCGTCCCGCAGGTCCGGGTATTTGGAGCCGTCCTCGGTATAGATGCCGCAGTAGACCATGGGCCGGGCGGGCCGGTAGCCGGGCAGGGCCTGGGCGGTGGGGTCTAAAGCGTCCGTCACCGTGTCGCCCACCCGGGTGTCCGCCACGTTCTTGATGCTGGCGGTGAAGTAGCCCACGTCCCCGGCGGAGAGCTCTTCGCAGGGGTCCAGGCCCATGGGGCGCATATGCCCCACCTCCACCACCTTGTACCTCGCCCCGGTGGACATGAGCAGCACCTCGCTGTCCCGCCGGATGACGCCGTCCACCAGCCGGATAAAGACGATGACGCCCCGGTAGTTGTCGTACTGGCTGTCAAAGATCAGGGCCTTCAACGGCGCGTCCGGATCCCCGGAGGGGGCCGGCACGTTCTGTACGATATCCTCCAGCACCGCGTCGATGTTGATGCCCGCCTTGGCGCTGATCTCCGGCGCGTCCTGGGCGGGCAGGCCGATGATCTCCTCGATTTCGTCCTTGACCCGCTGGGGGTCCGCCGCCGGCAGGTCGATCTTGTTGATCACCGGCAGCAGCTCCAGGTCGTTGTCCAGGGCCAGATAGGTGTTGGAGAGGGTCTGGGCCTCCACGCCCTGGGAGGCGTCCACCACCAGCACGGCCCCCTCGCAGGCGGCCAGGGAGCGGCTGACCTCGTAGTTGAAGTCCACATGGCCCGGCGTGTCGATCAGGTTCAGGGTGTAGCTCTGCCCGTCGGCAGCCTTGTACTCCAGGCCCACGGCCCGGGCCTTGATGGTGATGCCCCGCTCCCGCTCCAGATCCATGTTGTCCAGGATCTGGTCCTCCATGATCCGCTGTTCCACCGCGCCGCACTTCTCGATGAGCCGGTCGGAGAGGGTGGATTTGCCGTGGTCGATATGGGCGATGATGGAAAAATTCCGGATGGTCTTCTGGTCCTTCACAGGGCTCCCCCTTCCTTTCCGTCCAGGGCCATATCGGCCCGGTCCAGCATGAGCCGCACCTGGGCCAGCAGCGCCCGCATGGTGCTCACGTCGCCGCCCCGGGGCTCCTCCGAGCGGCCCAGCAGATAGTCCGCCGTGACCCCATAGTAGTCGCAGGCCCGGCTCACAAAGGCCAGACCCGGCTCCCGGGCCCCTGTCTCATAGTGGCTCAGCAGGGCCTGGCTGATGCCCAGCTCCGCCGCGGCCCGCCGCTGGCTGATCTGCTTCTCCCGGCGCAGGGCCGAGAGCGTCTCCTGAAATGTCCGCATAGTCTCTCCGTTTCATGATCGATATGATAACGGATAGTATTATACTGACCGGCGGCCTCTTTGTAAACAAAAAATTCCGCCTGCCCGGATGATTTCACGCTTAAACCTTGAAAAAGAGAACAAAGCGTGTTAAAGTAGAAAAAGCGATCCAACTGTAATAATTTTAGGAGGTACATTTCCTATGTTTGAGAATCTGGTCGAGATCCTGAAAGCCAATCCCCGCAAGATCGTCTACACCGAGGGCCCCGACGCCCGCATCCTGGAGTCCGCCGCCCGCCTGAAAAAGGACGGCTTTTTGACCCCCATCCTGGTGGGCAATGTGGAAGAGGTCAAGGCCGCGGCCGCCAAGGGCGGCTTTGATATCGAGGGCCTGGAGATCGTCGACCCCGCCACCTACGAGGGCATGGACGAGATGGTGGAGACCATGGTGGCCCTGCGCAAGGGCAAGATGAGCGCCGAGGAGTGCCGGGAGGCCCTGCAGAAGGGCAACTACTTCGGCACCATGCTGGTGAAGATGGGCAAGGCCGACGCCCTGCTGGGCGGCGCCACCTATTCCACTGCCGACACCGTGCGCCCCGCCCTTCAGTTGGTGAAGACCAAGCCCGGCGCCAATCTGGTCAGCTCCTGCTTCATTCTGGTCCGGGGCGAGGAGATGCTGGCCATGGGCGACTGCGCCATCAACATCGACTATCAGGACAAGCTGGACAAGGAGGGCAACGTGGTCCTCACCGCCGCCCAGCAGCTGGCCGAGGTAGCCGTGGAGACCGCCAAGACCGCCAAGGTCTTCGGCATGGACCCCAAGGTCGCCATGCTGTCCTACTCCACCAAGGGCTCCGGCAAGGGCGCCAACGTGGACCTGGTGCGCAACGCCACCGCCGCTGCCAAGGAGCTGGCTCCGGAGCTGGCTATCGACGGCGAGATGCAGTTCGACGCGGCCGTGTCCCCGGTGGTGGGCCAGCTGAAGTTCCCCGGCAGCCCCGTCGCCGGCTATGCCAACACCTTCATCTTCCCGGAGATCCAGTCCGGCAACATCGGCTATAAGATCGCCCAGCGCCTGGGCGGCTTCGCGGCCTACGGCCCCATTCTCCAGGGCCTGAACGCCCCCATCAACGACCTGTCCCGCGGCTGCGACGCGGAGGAGGTCTATCAGATGTCCATCATCACCGCGGCACTGGCGTAAAGAAGGCTTTGCGGAAAAACGGAGCGCGGGGCATTTTTGCCCCGCGCACAAACTATAAACAAGCTCTACGTTACGCATGAAAAACGAGTGAGCAGCGGGGGTGCGCGAGGGGGCAAGACCCCATCGCGTTTGGATCGCGCCAGCAAAATGCCCGGTTTACCGGGCTTTTGCCGAGCGTAGCGAGTTTTTTCAGAAGGGCAAGCCCTTCTGAAAAAAGTGGCGCTGAAGCTTGTAGACAAAGTCTGAAAGACTTTGTCTACAAGCTTCAGCAGGAGAACGATATGACCAGAGAAGAGCAAATGTCCCTGGCCCTGGCGCTGGCGGCGGAGGCCGCGGCGGCGGGGGAGGTGCCTGTGGGCTGCGTGATCGCCGACCGGGAGGGCCGGGTGATCGGCAGGGGCCGGAACCGGCGGGAGGAGCTGGGCGACGCCACCGCCCACGCGGAGCTGGAGGCCATCCGGCAGGCCTGTGAGGCGCTGGGGGACTGGCGGCTGGAGGGCTGCACCTTAACGGTGACCCTGGAGCCCTGCCCCATGTGTGCCGGAGCCATCATCAACGCCCGCATCCCCACGGTGGTCTACGGGGCCCGGGAGGCTCTGAGCGGCTCCTGCGGCAGTGTCATCGATCTGTTTTCCGAGCGCTACGGGCACCGGCCCGCCGTCTTCGGCGGCGTCCGGGAGGGGGACTGCGCGGCCCTGCTGAGAGATTTTTTCAAGGAGAAACGGCTATGAGTACAGAGCTTGTTCCGGCCTACGGCTATCCACAGGAGATAGGCGTCCTGTTTTCCGAGTACACCGATATGCTGGTCGCGGGCGACCCCTCCTTTCAGCATTACCTGGACATCCAGCATTACGACGCGGAGCTTCAGGACCTGAAGGCGAAATACGGCCCTCCGGGCGGGCGTCTGTACCTGGCGCTCTGTGACGGGGAGGCGGCCGGCTGCATCGGGCTGAGGAAGATCGACGACCGGCGCTGTGAGATGAAGCGGCTCTATGTCCGCCCCCGGTTCCGGGGCCGGAAGCTGGGAGAGCTGCTGGTCCGGCAGATCATAGACGACGCCCGGGAGACCGGCTATTCCGTCATGCTGCTGGACACGCTGCCTTTCCTGGAAGGGGCGCTCCACCTCTATGAGAAGCTGGGCTTCACGGTCATCGACCGCTACAACGACAGCCCCATGGATACCTCCATCTACATGAAACTGGAGCTGTAAAAAAGAATCTCCCCTGCGAAAAGGCGGGGGAGGTTCTTTTTGGGTATGGGGACCGCTTAGTCGATATGGATGACCTTCGCCATCAGCTCGGCCGCGGAGACGTTGGGGTTCCGGTAGCGCTCCCGCTTGAGGGTGGCCCCGCCCATGTGGATGGCCTCGCTGGGGCAGAACTGGAGGCAGCTCAGGCACTGGACGCAGTCGCCGCCGAAGACGGGCTTGCCGTTTTCCAGCTTGATGTTCCCACGGGGGCAGAGCTCCACGCACTGTCCGCAGCCCACGCAGGCGTCGGTGGCGGTGAGCTTGGCGGCCTTTTTGACGGAGAGCTGAGGCCAGAGGGCGGCCTCCATCTTGTTGAAGGCGGGGGCGGAGGGCTTGCCGGAGAGCTTCTTGCCGGCCAGCACGTCGCTGACGACCCGGGCCGTCAGAGTCTCGGAGCGCTTCTGGGCCTTGTCCGCCGGCAGGGGCGGCACCATCATGCTGTGGGGCATGAGCCAGATGCAGGAGCTCTGGTGGGAGATGACGGACCAGTAGTCCAGGTCCACGATGCCGTCGATGATGCTCAGACCCAGGCCGGGGTAGCCCGCGCAGCTGCACACGGCGAACTTGTAGGCGTCGGGCCCCACGGCCACGCGGCGCACGTACTCCTCCACCTTGCCGGGCAGACCGCCGCCGCAGCAGGGGAAGACGAAGCCCACCCGCTCGGCCTTCACCACATTGGTGAGCTCCGGGGCCTTGCGCATCATGACGATGTCCGTGTCGCCCAGGCCTTTGGCGATGTTTTTGGCGATGTCCAGACAGTTGCCGGTGCCGGAGAAACAGAAGATCACATTTTTGCTCATGGAAAATGCCTCCTTAGCTTTCTATAGATCTTATAGACCGCAAGGCGGTCTCAATGGACTAAATCAAAGAGAAAATCGAGTCATCGTTCTCGATCCAGTCGCTGACGGGGATGGTCTTATACTCCGTCTCCGTGACCCGGATGACGATCTTGTCGATCCCCGCGTTGATGATCTGGCGCTTGCACATGGAGCAGGACATGGCGTCGCTCAGCAGCTTTCCCGTGGCCGCGTCCCGGCCCACCAGGTAGATGGTGGCCCCCAGCATATCCCGCCGGGAGGCGGAGATGATGGCATTGGCCTCCGCGTGGACGCTGCGGCAGAGCTCGTAGCGCTCCCCGGAGGGGATCTTCAGGGTCTCCCGGGTGCAGGAGCCCAGATCCGTGCAGTTGCGCCGGCCCCGGGGGGCCCCGTTGTAGCCGGTGGAGATGATCTCGTCGTTGCGGACGATGATGGCCCCGTATTTGCGGCGCAGGCAGGTGGAGCGCTCCAAAACGGCGTCGGCGATATCCAGATAGTAGTTCTGCTTGCTGGTGCGGTTATCCATGGGCAGCTCCCCTTTTCCTTGTGTTATTTTAAATATACATTAAAATCACGCTCCGCGTCAAGAACCTATAGCTTTTTTTGAAAGCCTGTGTTATACTGACATCGGTTACTACAAAAAATCATTCCTTTTTCCTCATGGATCGCCTATGGAACGGAACTTTCAGCGGGAGCTGGACGCTCTCATCAAAAATCAGGGGGACCGGATGCCCCGGGTCCTGCTGCACAGCTGCTGCGGCCCCTGCTCCAGCGCGGTGCTGGAGGCTCTGACGCGGCATTTTCAGGTGACGCTGCTGTGGTACAACCCCAATCTGTACCCGGAGGCGGAGTTTGAAAAGCGGCTGGACACCCAGCTCCAGCTCATCCAGGCGGCAGGGCTCACAGGGCAGGTGCCGGTCGTGGTGGAGCCCTGGCAGCCGGAGCGTTACTACAGCCGCGTCCAGGGTTTGGAGCGGGAGCCGGAGAAGGGCCGCCGCTGCACCGAGTGCTTCCGCCTGCGCCTGGAGGAGACCGCCCGGCTGGCCAAGGAGCGGGGTTTTGATTATTTCTGTACCACCCTCACCCTCTCCCGGCACAAGAACGCCCCTCTCATCAACGCTCTGGGGGAGGAGATCGGCCGGGCCGCCGGGGTCCCCTGGCTCCCCTCGGACTTCAAAAAGAAGGGCGGGGAACTGCGCTCCCAGGAGCTGAGCCGCCAGTACGGCCTCTACCGGCAGGACTACTGCGGCTGTGAATTTTCTCTGCGTCAGGCACATCAAAGTAAGGAAGGAAACCGACCCGACACATGAAAGCAAACGCCCGTCTCATCGCCTTTTCCGCGCTGGTGGGCGCGGCCTACGCCGCCGCCACCATTCTCCTGGCCCCCATCAGCTACGGGGCTGTCCAGTGCCGCGTCTCCGAGGTCCTGTGCATCCTGCCCTTTTTCCTCCCCGGCAGCGTCTGGGGGCTCTTTGTGGGCTGCGTCCTGGCAAACCTCTTTACCGGCAACATCATGGACATCGTTTTCGGCTCTCTGGCGACCCTGCTGGCCGGAGTGTGCACCGCCGCTCTCGGCAAGCGGGAGCACAGCATGAAAAACTGCGTTTTGGCCTGCCTGATGCCGGTGCTGTTCAACGCCCTCATCGTGGGGGCCGTCATCACCGGGGCCTACATGGGCCTGAATGTTTTCCAAAACCTCGGCGTCTTCGCCTTCAACGCCTTCACCGTGGGCCTGGGAGAGGCTCTGGTCCTCTTCGTTCTGGGCCTGCCCCTCCTGCGCAGCCTCCCCAAGCGGAGCTTCTTCCGGGAGTTCCTGGACAAGCTCCAGTCCTGATATCGGCCGCTGAGCGCGGCGGAAAGGAGAACGATATGCGTGTAAGAAAAGCGATCATTCCCGCGGCGGGCCTGGGCACCAGGCTCCTGCCCAACACCAAGAGCATCCCCAAGGAGATGATCCCCCTGGTGGACAAGCCGGTCATCCAGTACATTGTGGAGGAAGCCGTGTCCGCCGGCGTGGAGGAGATCCTCATCATCACCAACCGGGGCAAATCCCCCATCGAGGACTATTTTGACTACTCCCCCGATCTGGAGGCCCGTCTGATCCAGGATGGGAAGGAGAAGGAGGCCGAGACCGTCCGGGCCGTGGCGGACATGGCGGACGTGTACTTCCTGCGGCAGAAGGAGACCAAGGGCCTGGGCCACGCGGTCTGGCGGGCCAGGAGCTTTGTGGGCAACGAGCCCTTCGCCGTGCTGCTGGGGGACGATATCATGCTGGGCGAGAAGCCGGTCCTCAAGCAGCTGGTGGAGGCCGCGGAGGCCAACGAGTGCAGCGCGGTCGCCATCCATCAGGTGCCCGACGAGCTGATCGTCAAGTACTCCTCCGTGAAGCTGACCGAGCGGCTGGGGGAGCGGGTCTACCGCATCACGGACATGAACGAGAAGCCCCTGCTGCACGAAAAGCTCTCCGACTACGCCATCCTGGGCCGCTACGTGCTGACCCCCGCCATCTTCGACATCCTGGAGCACACCGCCCCCGGCCGCAACAACGAGATCCAGCTTACCGACGGCATGAGGGAGCTGTGCCATGTCGAGCCTATGTGCGGGGTGGATTTCGAGGGCCGGCGCTACGACACCGGGAACCTGAAGGGCTATCTGGAGGCCATCATCGACTTCGCGCTGAAAAACGAGGAGGCCGGGGACTGGCTGCGCGGCTTCATCCTGGAAAAAGCAAAGGAATTGGCTTGACAAGTCCCCGTCTTTGGGATAAAATGGAATTACAAACAGGGGAGCTTTCCCCTCATCAGGGCGCTGGGTCTCTCCCGGCTGAGACGGAGATAAGCGAGTCTCCGGACCTTGGAACCTGATCCGGATAATGCCGGCGTAGGAAACAGAGCACTGCAAAACGCCGCGGGTCCGTTCGGATCCGCGGTTTTTCAGGTCCTGATGAAACAAAAAGGAGGAAAAAAGATGAAAAACACGACCAAACGCAAGCTTCTCGGCCTCTGCGAAGGGGCGATCTTTGTGGCCCTGGCCCAGGTGCTCAGCTACCTGAAGCTCTTTGAGCTGCCCCAGGGCGGCTCTATCACCCTGGGCATGCTGCCCATCTTCCTGTACTGCGCCCGCTGGGGCTTCGGCCCGGGCATGCTGGCCAGCTTTGTGTACAGCGTCCTCCAGCTGGTGCTGGACACAGCCTTCTTCGTGGGCTGGCAGTCCATCCTGGGGGACTACATCGTGGCCTTCACGGTGCTGGGTCTGGCGGGCCTGTTTCACAGGCAGAAATACGGCCTCTTCTACGGCACCGTCCTGGGCTGCGCCGCCCGCTTCACGGTGGCCTGGATCGTGGGGGCGACCCTCTGGGCCGAGTACATGCCCGAGAGCTTCTTCGGCATGACCATGACCAGCCCCTGGTTCTATTCCGCGCTGTATAACGGCAGCTACATGGTAGTGGACATGATCCTGTGCCTGGTGGTGGGCGCGCTGCTCTACAAGCCCCTGGGCAAATACATCCGGGGCGAGAACCTGCCTCAATAAAGGCGCCGGAGCCGCTTAAGGCCGAAAAAAAGCGGTTGACAGGCTACATTTTTATAGGGTATAATAAATGTCTGACGGCTGCCGCCGGCAGACATTTATTTTTGTCAACTACTTCCGGGCATTCCCCCGGCGCCCGGATGTTGAGTATAACTTTGGAAAGGAGAAAGCATATGTTCCGTACCTATCAGCCCAAGAAGCTCCAGCGCAAGAAGGAGCACGGTTTCCGCAAGAGAATGAAGACCGCCAACGGCCGCAAGGTCCTGGCCCGCCGCCGGGCCAAGGGCAGAGCCCGTCTCAGCCTCTGAGCCTCCGGCCGTGAGCAGGCTTTCCACAAGGGCATACAGGGAATTTTTTAGGGCGGAGCGATCCGCCCTATGGGACGTTCTGGGCCATTGAACGAGAGAAACACGTTAAAAAAGAACAGCGATTTTCAACGGCTCTATGCCCGGGGCAAGAGCGCCGTCACCCCCTATCTGGTGCTGTACTGCCGGCGGAACCGCGTCCGGGAAAACCGGCTGGGCTACACGGTGTCCACCAAGCTGGGCGGCGCTGTGGTGCGCAACCGGGTCCGCCGCCGTCTGCGGGAGATCGTGCGCCTGCGCGCCCCTGAGATGAAGCAGGGCTGGGACATCGTGGTGGTGGCCCGGGCCCGCTGCGTGGGCGGGGCCTACGCCAAAATGGACGCCGCCTTCCTCCGCGCCTGTAAGGAGCTGGGGCTTTTGAAGGAGGCGTCTGAATGAAGGCCTTTCTGCTGTTTTGCATCCGCTTTTACCGGAAAAACATCTCTCCCGCCCGGCCCCCCTGCTGCCGCTTCCGGCCGACCTGCTCCCAGTACGCGCTCCAGGCCATCGAAAAGTACGGCGCCCTGAAGGGCGGCTGGCTGGCTCTGAAGCGCATCAGCTGCTGCCACCCCTTTTATAAGGGCAAGCGCGGCTACTACGACCCCGTACCCTAACTAAAGATCAAGACAATCGAGGAGTTATTATGTGGGCAACGATCACCCGGCCCTTTGCCTGGCTGATGGTGAAGTTCTATGAACTCACCGGAAACTACGGCCTTGCGGTCATCTTCTTCGCCCTGGCCGTCAACCTGATCCTCACCCCCTTCATGGCCAAGAGCAAAAAGGCCATGATGCGCACCTCCCGGCTCCAGCCGGAGATGCAGGAGATCCAGCGCCGGCACGAGGGCAACCCCCAGAAACTCAATCAGGAGATGCAGAAGCTCTATCAGGAGGCCGGCGCCAACCCCATGTCCGGCTGTCTGTGGTCCCTCATCCCCTTCCCCATCCTCATCGCCCTGTACAGCGTGGTGCGCCAGCCTCTGAGCCGCATGATGTTCGTGGCCTCGGACTTTGTCACCCGCCTACAGGATTTCTTCGTGAGCCAGGGCCTGTACACCGTCCCCGAGCGGGCCAGCGCCTACGTGGAGATCGAGCTTGCCAAGCTCTCCCATGAGCACTGGGACCTGATCCAGAGCGGCCTTGCCGATCTGGACCCCCACTTCTTTGACCTGGACTTCGGTTTCCTGGGCCTGAACCTGGGCGACCAGCCCCGCTGGAATTTCTTCCTGAACACCGACTGGAGCGACGTCTCCGTCTGGCTGCCCGCTCTGGGCCTGTTCCTGATCCCCTTCATCTCCGCCTTTATGTCCTGGCTGAGCATGAAGATCAGCAATCTCTCCAACCCCACCCAGGACGCCCAGGCCCAGGCCTCCATGAAGAGCATGAACATCGTCATGCCCCTCACCTCCATCTGGATCTGCTTCATCATGCCCGCCGCTATGGGCATCTACTGGATCGCCAACAGCGTTTTCGGCATGATCCGGGACTTCGTCCTGACCAAGATCTACAAGAAGCAGCTGGACAAGGAGGACGCGGAGCGTCTGGCCCGGCGCAGCGCCCGGGAGAAGGAGATCGAGGCCAAGCGCCTGGAGACCGAGCGTCTGCGGGCCGAGGGCAAGACCGAAAAGAACGTCAACACCAGCAAGAAGAAGATCCAGGCCAACGAGAAGCAGAAGAGCGACGAGCGCAAGGCCGCCGCGGAGAAGGCCGAACGGGCCGCCCGGCGGGAGCGCCTGGGCATCAAGGAGGCGGAGAAGCCCGCTTCCCAGGTGGGCAACCGCCGCTATGCCCGCGGCCGCGCCTATGTGCCTGACCGCTTCACCAACCCTGAAAACGCCGAGGCCGCCACGCTGGCGGCGGCGGAGGAGTCCGCCTTTGCAGAGGCGATCGACGAGACCGTGGAGGACGAGACCCTCGTCCAGGAGCCGGAGACCGGCGACACCACGGAAGAATAACAGGAGAACAGCATCATGATAAAAACTTTGGAAAAGTCCGCCCGCACGGAGGACGACGCCATCGCCGCCGCCCTGGCCGAGCTGGGCCTGGACCGGGACGATGTGTCCGTTGAGATCCTGGAGCGGGCCAAATCCGGCTTTTTGGGGATCGGGGCCTCTCCCGCGGTGATCCGCGTGAGCTACGAGGTGCCCGACGAGCCCGCGCCGAAGCCTGCGCCCGCTCCCAAAGCCGCCCCCGCCCCCAAAGCTGCGCCTGCTCCCAAGGCGGCCCCTGCCCCCAAGGCCGCGGCCTCCCCGGCTCCGGCGGATGAGAACGCCGACTACGCCGCCATCCGCAGCTTCCTCAGCGGCCTGCTGGACCGGATGGGCGTCACCGCCCAGATCGACATCGGCCCCCGGGAGGGGGGCGGCGTCCGGGTGGAGCTGTCCGGCAACGGCATGGGCGCCATCATCGGCCGCCGGGGCGAGACCCTGGACGCCATCCAGCACCTGACCAACTACGTGGTCAACCGGGGCAGCGAGAAGCACATCCATGTGAGCGTGGACGCGGAGAGCTACCGCAGCAAGCGGGAGGAATCCCTGGTCCGTCTGGCCGAGAAGATGGCCGAGAAGGCCATCAAGTACAAGCGCAGCATGGCCCTGGAGCCCATGAACTCCTACGAGCGCCATGTGATCCATACTGCGCTGCAAAACTATGAGGGCGTCACCACCAGCTCCACCGGCACCGAGCCCAACCGCCGGGTCGTGGTGTCCTACGTGAAGCCCGAGCAGTCCGGCAACAAGCCCCAGAGCCGCGAGTGGGCTTAAACCGTCAAATCTTTCGTGCATAGCACATAGGAGGACATGCCATGATTTTTGAAAATGTACAGGCCGCTCTCGCCAAGCAGTTTGAGTTGGACCCGTCTACCATCGGGATGGACACCAATATCGTGGACGATCTGGGTGCGGATTCCCTGGACGTGGTGGAGCTTATCATGTCCCTGGAGGACGACTTCGGCATCACCATCTCCGACGAGGACGCTTCCCAGCTGACCACCGTGCGCCGCATCGTGGAGTATCTGGAGAAGCTTCAGTGATCAAATGCGACCCACTTCGTTGGGCTCGCATTTGAGGGGCTCGCGCTTATCGCAGGGGCGTTGCCCCGTTTGGTCGGCGCGAGAGGGGCTGTGAAAAAAGTCCCTGAAAAAAAGAAGAGAGTTGCCAAGGAAGACCTTGGTAACTCTCTCCTTTTTTGGT
>CANQTO010000054.1 GCA_947626785.1 uncultured Oscillospiraceae bacterium | reverse complement strand
CGTTCTTCAACAACTACCGTCCCCAGTTCTACTTCCGTACCACCGACGTGACCGGCGTCATCACCCTGCCCGAGGGCACTGAGATGTGCATGCCCGGCGACAACGTGGATATGGACGTGGAGCTGATCACCCCCATCGCCATCGAGAACGGCCTTCGCTTCGCTATCCGCGAGGGCGGCCGTACCGTCGGCTCCGGTGTTGTCATCGGCATCAACGAGTAATTCATGATCCCAATAAAAAACAGCCGCTTTAAGCGGCTGTTTTTTATTGGCAGAAAAGGGGGAAACAGGTGGAAAAAGATTGCACGGAAAGGGAGATTATGCTATAATCTGACGCGATAAAATACAGGCCGGCCTGCGGCCGGAATGGAGAGAAGAGATATGAGACCATGGAGAAAAACGCTGGCCATGCTGCTGGCGGCAGCGGCGCTGCTGAGCCTGTCTGCCTGCGGCGGCGGGGCCGCTGCTCCGGCGGAGCCCACGCCGTCCGTCCAGGCAGAACCGGCCCCGGAGCCCACCCCGGAGCCCACTCCGGAACCGACCCCGGAGCCTACGCCGGATCTGAGCCCCCTGCCCGAGTCCTGGTTTGACGACGCGGTCGTTTTCGGGGATTCCATCTCGGTGGAGCTGGAGAAATACTGCGAGAAGACCGGCGCTCTGGGAGACGCGCTCTTCCTGTGCGAGTTCTCCTATTCCGTCCACAACGCCATCTCCGGGCAGGTGGAGGTCTGGTACCAGTCGGACTATTATTCCCCCGAGGATGTGGTGCCCTTGACCGGGGCGAATAAGATCTTCGTCATGCTGGGCGTGAACGACGTGGCCCTCTACGGCGGGGTAGACAAGACCATCGAATACTGGGCGCAGTTCATTGACAACATCCGTGCCCAGAGCCCGGATGTGACCATTTTCATCGAGTCCTGCTTCCCCATCTACTGGGCCGAGCAGTACGATAAGCTGAACAATGAGCTGCTGGATGACTATAACCAGCGCCTCCGGGGCCTCTGCGACGACAAGCGCTGCGTATATGTGGACCTGGCCGGGTATTTCAAGGACGACCAGAACAGCCTGGCCGAGGAGTACTGCTCCGACCAGTATGTCCATATCACGGAGGCCGCCGCCGAGGTCTGGGCCCAGCAGCTGAAGGAGCCGTCAAACTATTCTATCAATCCGAGGGAGATCGACTATGGGACGGATACATAAGAGATTATGGGCCTTTGCCCTGGCGGCCGCCATGCTGGCGGCCCTGTGCGGCTGCGGCGGCACCGATAAGGCCGCCCAGGCAGATCTACAGGCGGTCTATGACGAGATCGAGGCGCTGCCGGACCAGCCGGAGATGATCGTGCTGGAGGAAAAACGGATCAACAGCTATTATGGGATCGACGCGGCGGCCTGCCCTCAGATCCATATGGCCGTCAGCGGCGACGGGCTCCGGGTAGACGAGATCTGGCTCATCGAGGCGGGGAGCGACGAGGACGCAGAGGCCATCGAGACCAATGCCCAGTCCCGCATCGAGCGGCTCTGCGCCGAGACGGAGAATTATCTGCCCGATCAGTACGCCGTGGCCAAAGAGGGGAAGGTCCTGCGGCAGGGCCGCTGCGTGGCCCTGTTCATCTCCCCCCAGGCGGAGGCCATGGCGGAGATCTTTGAGAAGGCTTTTGCCTGAGAGGGTCCGGCCTTGGTTTTTTCCAGCAATATTTTTCTGTTCTTTTTCTTGCCTGCCGCCCTGGCCCTGTACTATCTGGCGCCCCGGAGGGCGCGCAACGGCGTGCTCCTGGCCGTCAGCCTGTTCTTCTACGGCTGGGGAGAGCCGGTGTTTCTGGCGCTGATGGTCTTTACCATCGCCGCAAACTACGGCTGGGGCCTGGTCATCGCCGCCCGGCGGGAAAGGGACCTGCCCAGCCGCTGGGCCCTGGCCTGCGCCGTCGTGACGGATCTGGGGCTGCTGGGCGTATTCAAATACGCGGGCTTTTTTGCCCGGACCCTGCGGACGCTGCCCTTTCTCCGGGCTCTGCCGGTTCCGGAGATCGTGCTGCCCATCGGGATCTCCTTCTATATCTTCCAGTCCATGAGCTATGTGATCGACCTGTACCGGGGCCGGGCCGCCGTGCAGAAGAGCTTCGTCCGCTTCGGGGCCTATGTGTCCATGTTCCCCCAGCTGATCGCTGGCCCCATCGTCCGGTACCGGGATGTAGCGGAGCAGCTGGAGCAGCGGCGGGAGACCCTGGCCGGCTTTTCCTCGGGCGTGGCCGTCTTTATCCTGGGCCTGGCGAAAAAGCTGCTGCTGGCCAATCAGATGGGGGCCATGTGGGAGGCGCTCCAGGCGGGACAGGGCGCCCTGGGCGCCTGGGCCGGGATGCTGGCCTACAGCTTACAGATCTATTTTGACTTCTCCGGCTATTCGGATATGGCGATCGGCCTGGGCCGGATGCTGGGCTTCGAGTTTCTGAAGAACTTCGACTATCCCTACATCTCCCGGAGCGTGACGGAGTTCTGGAGGCGGTGGCACATCTCCCTGTCCTCCTGGTTCCGGGAGTACGTGTATATCCCCCTGGGGGGCAACCGCCGGGGCCTGGGGCGGCAGCTGCTCAATATCCTGATCGTCTGGGCCCTGACGGGTCTGTGGCACGGGGCCAGCTGGAATTTCGTGCTCTGGGGCCTGTACTATGCCCTGCTGCTCATCGCCGAGAAGCTGTTTTTGCTGCGTCTGGGCGAGAGGCTGCCGGCCCTGCTGCGGCATGCTTTCCTGCTGCTGGCCGTGGGCCTGGGCTGGATGCTCTTTTATTTTGAGGACCTGGGGGCTCTGGCCGCTTTCCTGGGCCGCCTGGTATCCGGCAGTGGGACGGACGCGCACACGCAGAACCTGCTCCTGGCCTATCTGCCGGTGACGATGGCTGCCTGCCTGGCCGCGACTCCCCTGGGTGCGAAGCTCTATAAAAAAGCGCGGGGCCCGGCCGCGGAGGCGGCGGGCTTTGCGGGGCTGCTGTGCCTGCTGCTGCTCTGCATGGGGGCTCTGGCCACCCAGAGCTACAATCCCTTTATCTATTTCAGGTTTTAGCAATGAAGACGAGGCTTTTTCAGGTCCTTCTGAGCGCTCTGTTCTGCCTGATCTTGGGCGGGACGCTGCTGCTGTTTGTGCTGCTGCCCAAGGAGGACTTCTCTCAAAACGAAAAACGGGTGCTCAGCGCCGCCCCGGACCTGAGCTGGCGGAGCCTGCGCAGCGGGGACTTTGCCGGTCAGGCGGAGGAGTACGCGGCGGACCATCTGCCGGGACGGGACCTGCTGGTGGGCCTGAACGCGGTCTACGATCTGGCCTCCGGCCGCCAGGTGACCAAGGAGGTCTATCTGGGCCGGGGCGGGCGGCTGCTGGAGGCCCCCGCCCCCTGCGACAGGGAGGCGCTGGAGCGGAATATGGAGGCGATCAATGCCTTCGCCCAGGGGGTGGGCCGGCCGGTGGACCTGCTGCTGATCCCCTCGGCGGGCTGCATCCTGCCGGAGGAGCTGCCTGCTCTGGCGGACCCCTATCCGGACCGGGAGCTGATCGCCGCCGCCGGGGCTCTGGCGGGCAAAGATCTGCGGACCGTGGACCTGCTCCCCGCCTTTGACGGCTATGCCGGCAGGCCGGCGCTCTATTACCGGACGGACCACCACTGGACCTCCCGGGGCGCCTGGCTGGCAGCCGGGGAGTACCTGGCCGCAAAGGAGCGGCCCAGCCTGGAGGAGACGGCCTATACCAAGAGCGTGACGCCGGACTTCCGGGGCAGCACCTATTCCCGGGCGGCCCTATGGGGCCTGCCGGGGGAGGAGCTGGAGCTCTGGGACAGCGGCGGCCGCTTCCAGGTGGAAAACGCCGAGAGCGGCGAGAGCCATGAGGGCCTGTTCTACACCGAACACCTGGCCGAAGGGGACAAGTACCAGGTCTTCCTGGACGGGAACCACTCCCTGGTGCGCCTGCGCAATTTGACCGGAGACGCAGAGGGCAGGCTGCTGCTGATCCGGGACTCCTATTCCAGCTGCCTGGCCTGCTTTCTGGCCGACGCCTACGAGGAGATCGTGCTGGTGGATCTGCGCTATTACAAAAGCCCCGTCTCCGAGCTTTTGGCGGAGGGCTTCGACGATGTTTTGATTGCCTACAGCGTGGGCAATTTCATGACGGACTCCAATATCGTCCGCCTGGAGTAAAAAAAGAAAGGGCAGGGGATCGAACCCCTGCCTTGTTTTACTTATATAAAATCAGCGCGATGGCCTCCAGAGTCTCCGGACCCTTGTTGATGAGGCCGTGGCCCTCCTCGGCGTCCACGAAGGTCACGTCCCCGGGGCCCACCGTGACGGTCTGGCCGTTGTCGTTATACTCGCCCTGGCCCTTGAGGATGTAGTAGATCTCGCCGTCGCCGTGGTGGACATGGTAGCCCACCTCACAGCCTGGCTCTAAAAACAGATGGCTGAAGACCCGGCCCTTGTTGTAGAGCTCCTCCGGGTTTTCCCGGATGCGCACGAGCCGGGCCTGGCCCGCCCCGTCAAACATCTTCTTCACGTCCACTGTCCGCTCACTGCTGCGTCTGACCATAAAAAGCACCCCTTATCTGAATTTTCGCGGGAACCCCGCCTTTATCCGCATTATACCGCAGGAAAGGCAAAGCTGCAAGCCTTGCGTACGGGCTTTCGCGTATCCCCAGAGAAGAATAAAGAGAGGAGCTGCCGCATAGCTTCTTTATCTCGCAGCGTGGACGCTGTTCAGAAAGTCTGTCACCAGCTGCTTGTAGCGGGGGGCGTCCTCGATATAGCTCAGGCCGTGGCCGGCGCCGGGGAAGGTGGCGAGCGTGGCCCTGTCCCCGGCGGCTTGGGCCAGGTCCCGGCTCATGTCACAGGGGACAAAGTGGTCGTCCTCCCCGTGGATGATCAGGAGAGGGACCTTCGCCTCCTTCACCGCCTCCAGGGCCGTAGCCCCGGTGAGGCGAAAGCCGCCGAAGAGCCGGGTCCCCAGGTCCAGCAGGGGATAGGCGGCTACGGCCAGGGGGCTGGCCCTGCGCAGCACGTGGAGGACGATGTCCCTGGGGGCGGAGAAGGGGCAGTCGGCCATGATGCCCTTCACGTTCTCCGGCAGATCCAGTTGAGAGGCCATCAGCACGGTGGCGGCCCCCATGGACACGCCCGCCAGGGTGACAGGCGTCTCCGGCCCGAAGCGCTCCAGGGCGTATTCCGCCCAGGCCAGGCAGTCAGTGCGCTCCTTCACGCCCATGGTGATAGCGTGCCCCTCGCTGCTGCCGTGGGCCCGCTGATCCACCACCAGGGTGTTGATCCCGGCCTCCCGGACCAGCTTGTTGCCGCCGCAGAAGTCCCGCAGGGCGGTGCCCCGGTAGCCGTGGAACTGGATCTGGAGCGGCGCGCCGTCCTTCACGTGATAATAGCGCCCGAAGAGCCGGAGCCCGTCGAAGGAGCGGATCTCCACCGGCTCGTAGGGGATGGCGTCGAACTCCCGCACCAGAGCCAGCATCCGCTCCGCGTTCCTCTGGTACTGGGGACCGCCGGGGATCTTGTAGGGATCCTCCCGGCGGGGGATGGGATTGTAAAAGGCCGCCCGCCAGGCCCAATAAGAGGCCAGAACGGTGGCTGAGGCTAAAACGAGAAGGATTTGAAGAGCAAACATAACGAACTCCTTTAGGCGGCTCCCGCCGCCTTGCTTGACGGAAGGGACAAAAGGCGGTATACTTAAAATGATAAAAGCGGTTTGAAATACGGTTCTTTTTCCGATGATAATATCATCATTATTATAGGCGGTCTTAGCCGTCCAGTCAAGGGATAAGGAGAGACCATGAAAGCCACCGACGGGTATGTACAGGAGAATACGGGGTTGAATCTGCTGCGCAAAGGGCGCAGGGGGCTGTTCCGCATGCTGTTCAGCCGGGCGGGCCTGCTGGCGGTGTTGATCTTGATCCAGGTGGGGCTGGTTGCAGTGGTGCTGCACTACTACAGGGAATTTTTCCCGCATTATTACGCGGCGTCCCTGCTGTTCAGCTCGGTCATGGCTGTGTATCTGCTCAACAGCCACATGAACCCCGCCGCCAAGCTCACCTGGCTTGCGGTGATCGCGCTGCTGCCGGTCTTCGGCGCCCTGCTGTACCTCTACACCCAGAGCGACGTGGGCCACCGGGTCATGCGGGACCGCTTCATCGCCCTGACCGAGGAGACCCGGGAGATGGTCCCCCAGGACGAGGGGACCCTGGAGCGCCTCGAGGCCCAGGCGCCGGAGGCGGCGGGTCTGGCCCGCTATCTGCGCCGCACCGGCTGCCACCCGGTCTGCGAGGGGACGGAGGCCATGTACTTCCCCCTGGGGGAGCGGATGTTCGAGGAGCTGCTGGTGCAGCTGGAGAAGGCGGAGAAGTTCGTCTTCTTAGAGTACTTCATCGTGGACGAGGGGCTCATGTGGGGCCGCGTTCTGGAGATCCTGGCCCGGAAGGCGGCAGAGGGCGTAGAGGTCCGCCTGATGTACGACGGCACCTGTGAGTTTTCCCGCCTGCCCCACAACTATCCCAAGCGCCTGGGGGAGCTGGGCATCCAGTGTAAGACCTTCGCCCCCATCTCGCCCTTTGTCTCCACTCTCTACAACTACCGGGACCACCGGAAGATCCTGGTCATCGATGGGAAGGTGGCCTTCACCGGGGGCGTGAACCTGGCCGACGAGTATATCAACCGGGAGCACCCCTTCGGGCGCTGGAAGGACACCGCCGTGATGCTCCGGGGCGAGGCCGTGCGCAGCTTCACGATGATGTTCCTGAAAATGTGGAACCTGAGCGAGAAGGAGCCGGAGTATGACCGTTACCTGGCCGAGCCTACCGGGAGCGCCGCGGGGGCCCAGGGCTTCGTCCTGCCCTATGGGGACTGCCCTCTGGACGACGAGCGGGTGGGCGAGTGGGTCTATCTGGACCTGCTGAACCGGGCCAGGGACTATATGTATATCATGACGCCCTATCTCATCCTGGACGGGGAGATGGAGACGGCCATCAAATTTGCCGCCGAGCGGGGGGTGGACGTGCGCCTGATCCTGCCGGGGGTGCCGGATAAGGTCCTGCCCTGGGCCCTGGCCAAGAGCCACTACAAGTCCCTGCTGCTGTCCGGGGTGAAGATCTACGAGTACGGCCCCGGCTTCGTCCACGCCAAGACCTGCCTCTGCGACGGCCGGGAGGCCGTGGTGGGCACCATCAACCTGGACTACCGGAGCCTGTACCACCATTTCGAGTGCGCCGCCTACCTCAACGGCGTGCCCTGCCTGAAGGATATCCGGGCGGACTTCGAGGGCATGTTCGCCGACAGCCGGGAAGTGAGCCTGGAGAGCATCAAAAAGGAGAAGCTCCGTCTGAAGCTGGCGGGGATGCTGATGAAAGTCATAGCGCCTCTGCTGTAGCTGCTTGCGCTTTTCGCGCTTCGCTTGGCCGGAGTGGCGTCAGAACCAGGCTGCAGAGCCATTTTGCCGCACAAGCACGGCAAAATCGGCGGGCAGCCTTGTTCTTCCTTGTCAACTCAAAGCGAAGGCTTTGAGTTGAAGAGGAGCCAGAGCGGAATGAGGCAGCTTTTCCGTTTACGGGAAAGCGAACGATATGAAGCTTCTGGCGACGAAGCCGGAAGCGAGTGAATGAAGCTTCTGCCGACGAAGGAGGACAGATGAGAGAATTCTTATATGCCATTATGGACTTGGTGGCCCGGTTCCACGGCAAGATTTTGAGCCTGAACGATACCTACGAGGCCCATTTCAGCGATAAACAGCTGCACTTTCTGATCGTGGGCCTGGCCGGCATGGCCCTGCTGCTGGTGGTCCACCCGCTGTTCGCGCGCCTGGCGAAAAAGGGGCACGTGCTGGTCATCAGCTGGCTCTACGTGTTTACGCTGATCGTGGGGCTGAGCTTTGCCATCGAGATCGGCCAGCACATCAGTCACAGCGGGAACATGGAATTTGCCGACATCATGTTCGGCCTGGTGGGCTTTCTGGCCATGTTTGCCGCCTTTGCCCTGCTGCGGGGCCTCTGGCGGCTGTTCCGGCGGGCCAGAGAGAAGGCCAAAGCGCCGGAGCGGGAGGCGCAGAGCCGCTGAGCCCGTGCGAAATACCCAGAAATCCGGGGGCTTGCTCCAAAGATTTTAAACAGTTCTACAAATTCGGCCTTTTAACGCACTAAAGTGTTGACAGCTCCGGTCGCGCGTGATAAGATACGGACAAAATTGAATCGCTGAGATAGAGGCGCGGTTTTCATCAGTACCCAGCGGCAAGGCCAGGCAGCCGCCGCGGGGGAAAGGGAACGCCGCCGAAGCGCCGAAGGGGGCCTGCCGTTTCGGTGCTGGGCCGTCGGAGAATATCCGCCGGACTGTCACAAAGTTTTTGTGGAGCGCTGTCATGGCCAATGGAACACCCAGTGGGGGTCGTCCGAAATTCCGTGGATCGCTTGACAAAGCGATCCAATTTTTATTTCCCCGGTCCGGCGGGGAGGAAAGCCGGACGGCCTCCGATGGGAGGAAGAGAAGGAGAACAAAATGAGAAGAACGATCGCTTTGCTGATGGCCCTGGCCATGCTGCTGTGCCTGGCCGCCTGCGGCGGCAGCAACACCCCCGCCGCCACCGAGGCCCCCGCCGCGGAAGAGCCCGCCGCTGAGGCCCCTGCCGCCGAAGAACCCGCTGCCGAAGAGCCCGCTGCCGGTGAGGCCTCCGATGTGATCCCGGGCCTGGAGGACGGCGTGCTGACCATCGCCATGGAGTGCGCCTACGCCCCCTACAACTGGACCCAGTCCGACGATTCCAACGGCGCGGTCCCCATCTCCGGCACCAATGAGTATGCCAACGGCTACGACGTGATGATCGCCAAGAAGATTTGCGAGGCCAACGGCTGGGACCTAGAGGTCATCCGCACCGACTGGGATTCCCTGGTGCCCGGCGTCCAGACCGGCCTGTATGACGCGGTCATCGCCGGTCAGTCCATGACCGAGGAGCGCTCCGAGATGGTGGACTTTGCCGGCCCCTACTTCTACGCCTCCATCGTCTGCGTCACCACCAAGGACAGCCCCTACGCCTCCGCCCAGGGCCTGGCCGACCTGAACGGCGGCTCCTGCACCGCCCAGATCGCCACCATCTGGTATGACTCCATGCTGCCCCAGATCGAGGGCGCGGATATCCAGACCGCCGCCGAGACCGCTCCCGCCATGCTGATGGCCCTGGAGACCGGCACCGTGGACTTTATCTGCACCGACATGCCCACCGCTCTGGGCGCCTGCGCCGCCTATGACGACATGGTCCTGCTGGACTTCTCCGGCTCCGACGATAACTTTGAGGCCGACGAGGGCGACATCAACATCGGCGTCTCCCTGATGAAGGGCAACACCGCCCTGAAGGAGGCCATCGACTCCGTGCTCTCCACCATGACCGTGGACGACTTCAACAGCCTGATGGACCAGGCTATCGCCGTCCAGCCCCTGAGCGAGTAAACATTTTCAGAAACCGATCATTCCGCCCGGAGGGGTAAGTCCCCTCCGGGCAGCATGTAGACAGACCTCTTTGAAGATTTGTACAAGGGTGTAGAAAAAAGTTAAATCTGTTTTTGAGGCAGCTTTGCCGCCTCAAAAACACTCTAAAGCCCGCCCTGGGGCGGGCTCTCGCGCCGACCAAACGGGGCGAAGCCCCTGCGATAAGCGCGAGTTTCTCAAATGCGAGCCCAACGCAGTGGGTCGCATTTGAAGCATGCAATTTTAAGAGAGGAGAGCTTCTCCCATGAATGAGGTCCCGGAGCTGTATTCCGATATCCTGTATCTGTTAGACCGATACGGCGGCGCCTATCTCTCCGGCGTGCGCAACACGCTGGTCCTAGCCCTCACGGCCACGTTTATCGGCTGCCTGATCGGCTTTCTCTGCGGCGTTTTGCAGACCATCCCCTGCGCCAAGACCGACAACCCGGTCAAGCGCTTCTTCCTGGCGCTACTGCGGGTGGTCATCCGCGCCTATGTGGAGATCTTCCGGGGCACGCCCATGGTGCTCCAGGCGGTGTTCATCTACTACGGGCTCCCCTATATCACCGGGGGGCAGGTAAAGTTCAGCAACGTCTGGGTGGCGGCTCTGCTGGTGGTCTCCATCAACACGGGGGCCTATATGGCCGAGTCTGTCCGGGGCGGCATCATCTCCATCGACCCGGGCCAGACCGAGGGGGCCAAGGCCATCGGCATGACCCATGTGCAGACCATGACCAACGTGATCCTGCCCCAGGCCTTCCGGAACATCATTCCCCAGATCGGCAACAACTTCATCATCAACATCAAGGACACCTCGGTCATGTTCATCATCAGCTTTACGGAGTTCTTCGCGGCCCACCGGGCCGCCGTGGGCGCGACCTACAAGTATTTCCCCTCCGCGGTGATCGAGATGGTGGGCTATCTGTGCATGACTCTGATCGCCTCCTTCCTGCTGCGCTGGCTGGAGCGGCGGATGGACGGGGCCGACAGCTACGAGCTGGTGGCCGACGACCAGCTGGTCATGGCCGCCGGGACCTACAACCACCCGGACAAGGGCACGCCCTTCGACGAGCGGAGCAAGGAGTACCGGGAGCAGGCCCGGCAGGAACTGAAGTACGGCAGGACAAGGGGGGATCGCTGAGATGGAAGAAGTGATCTTGCAGGTAAACCACCTGTCCAAATCCTTCGGCAGCAATGAGGTTTTGAAGGACATTGATTTCAGCGTCCGGAAGGGCGACGTGATCAGCATCATCGGCGCCTCCGGCTCCGGCAAGTCCACCTTGCTGCGCTGCATCAATCTGCTGGAGACCCCCAGCTCCGGGGAGATCCTCTACCACGGGAAAAACGTTCTGGCCCCCGGCGTCAAGGCCCCGGAGTACCGGGGCCATGTGGGCATGGTGTTCCAGAGCTTCAACCTGTTCAACAACATGACCGTGCTGGACAACTGCATGGTGGGCCAGATCAAGGTCCTGAAGCGGAATAAGGAGAGCGCCCGCGCCCACGCCATGGAGTATCTGGAAAAGGTGGGCATGGCCCCCTACATCAAGGCCAAGCCCCGGCAGATCTCCGGCGGCCAGAAGCAGCGGGTGGCCATCGCCCGGGCGATGGCTATGGACCCGGAGGTGCTGCTCTTCGATGAGCCCACCTCGGCCCTGGACCCGGAGATGGTGGGGGAGGTCCTGAACGTCATGCAGGCCCTGGCCGACGAGGGCATGACCATGCTGGTGGTGACCCACGAGATGGCCTTCGCCCGGGACGTGAGCAGCCAGGTGGTGTACATGAATCAGGGCGTTATCTGCGAGCAGGGCAGCCCGGAGGAGCTCTTCGGCAACCCCCAGCGCCAGGAGACGAGAGACTTCCTGTCCCGGTTCAGAAAGGGATAAGAATTAAAAAGCTATGCAGGACCGCTGTGAAAGCGGCCCTGCATAGCTTTTGTATGGCCCTTTAGGCCGCCTGAGACAAGGAAACATACGCGGTCAAAGGCATCCTTTGGGCATAACTTTCGTTGCGGGGCCTTGCCATACACAAAGTATGCCTGCGGCCCCGCGCCTAAGTTCTGCCTCAAATTCTGCTCTTTGACCGTGCGAAGCAGTTTCTGGCGAGCAGATTTTTTCTCAGGCAAGGAAAAGCCCGCAGAGAATACTTTGTGTATTGTCAAGGGCTTTGACACAGCATGAGGGAAAATCTGCCGTCAGAAACCGTATGTTCTCTTATCTCAGGCGGCCTTCCTGACCAGATTTATTGTTCTGCGGGTTCGAAGTCCTCCCGGCCGTGGTGGCAGATGGGGCAGACGTAATCCTCGGGCAGCTCGCCCTCGCAGGGCTCAAAGTGCCCGCAGACGGCGCAGATGTAGCCCTTCTGCTTGGGGGCGGCGTTGGGCACCACATGCTCGAACTCGTCCGGGCCGTGCTTGCACAGGGGGCAGACAAAGTCCTCGGGCAGCTCGCTGCTCTCGTGGAAGTAGCCGCAGACCTTGCAGACATAGCCCTCCTTCTGCTCCGGGGCCGGGTTCTTCTTGGACTTGATGTGGGCGTGGTAGTAGGCGTAGGTGCAGGAGGGGGCGCTGGAGAGGACCTTGGCCTCCACTACGTTAGCGATATAGAGCATCTGGGTCTCCACGTCCCGGCAGTCGATGACCTCGCAGGAGAGCACCGCGTTGGTGTAGGTGGGCACATAGCGGATGCCGTTGGACATGCGGCAGTCGTAGTCCACGTCCGCGAACTTGTCCACATCCCGGCCGGACTGAAAGCCGAAGTGCTGGAACAGCTTGTAGGGGGCGTCCTGGGTGATGATGGAGATGTTGAACTTGCCCGCCTTCATGACCATGTCGCAGGTGTTGTTCTTCTTGATGACGGAGATGGTGATCTTCTTGGGGTCGCAGGAGGCCACCTGGCCGGCAGTGTTGATGATGCAGCCGTAGTCCTTCCCGTCCACCCGGGTGGTCAGGACCTCCACGCCGTAGGAGAACTTGTGGAACACGCCGCCGTCCACATCCAGCGGGGCGGGGACCGCCGGGGACGGGACCGTGGGCAGGACCACCGCCGGGCGGATGTCGGCGGCGATGGCGTCGGCCAGGGCGTCCAGCTGGGCCAGCTGATCCTCCTTCAGGGCGGAGAGCAGGCTCACGTTCTCGCCGATGAACTCCGCGCCCTTCAGCTTGGAGAGGAGCTCCCGCATGAGCTTGCCGCTGGCGGGGGCCCAGCTGCCGTTCTCCATGATGGCGATCTTCCGGTTCTGGAGGTTGTGGTTGACGATGTCGTGCAGCAGGTTCTCCATGTTCACGAAGATGCCCGCGTTATAGGTGGTGGCGGCGAAGACCAGGTGGCTGCACCGGAAAGCGTCAGAGACGATGTAGCTTGCCGGGGTGACGGAGGTGTCGTACATCCGGACCCGGACGCCCCGCTCCGTAAGCTTCATGGCCAGGATGTTGGCGGCGTTCTCGGTGTGCCCGTAGACGGAGGCGTAGGCCAGCAGTACGCTCTTCTCCTCGGGGGTGTAGCTGCTCCAGAGCAGATACTTCTCCAGGAAGTCTCCGAAGTGGCTGCGCCAGACGAAGCCGTGGAGGGGGCAGACGTAGTTGATCTCCAGCCCGGCGGCCTTCTTCAGCACCGCCTGGACCTGGGGGCCGTACTTGCCCACGATGTTGGTGTAGTAGCGGCGGGCCTCGTCCAGGTTCTCCAGGAAGAAGTCCGTCTCGTCATTGAACAGGCGGCCGTTGAGGGCGCCGAAGGTGCCGAAGGCGTCGGCGGAGAAGAGGATCTTATCCGTCATGTCGTAGGTCATCATGACCTCGGGCCAGTGGACCATAGGGGCCATGACGAAGGTCAGGGTGTGCCGGCCCACGCAGAGGGTGTCCCCCTCCTTGACCAGGACCACCCGGCCGCTCAGGTCCATGGGGAAGAACTGGGCCAGCATGTTTTTGATCTTGGCGTTGCAGATGATCTTGGCCTCCGGGTAGCGGATGGCCGCGTTCTCGATGGTGGCCGCGTGGTCCGGCTCCATGTGGGAGATCAGCAGGTAGTCCAGCTTCCGGCCGCCCAGGGCGTGGGCCACATTCTCAAAATAGGTCTCGGCCACGGCCTTGTCCACCGTGTCGAACAGGACGGTCTTCTCGTCCAGCATCAGATAGGAGTTGTAGGACACGCCGTCGGGCACGCCGTAGACTCCCTCAAAGCAGGCCAGACGCCGGTCGTCCGCGCCCACCCAGATCAGATCGTCCAAAACTTTTCTCGTGCAGTACATGAAATGCTCCCTTCCGCCGCGCCGCGGCGTTTTTTTCTGGCCCTATTGAGTATAGGCATTATACCTGGATTATAGCATAAACATTGTTGCAAGCGCAACCGTATTTATGCTATAATCCAAGTACGTTATAAAGATATGAGGGAGGAACCGATCAATGGCTGACAAGAAATTTTTCAGCTTTAAGGGCGCCGAGGTGCCGGCGGAGGCCGCCGGGGACTATGAGGCGGCTCAGGTGTTTGACAAGGTCCGGGTGGGGAAGCTGGGCGTCTATTATCGAGACGGCTTTCGCATCCGCTGCGTGCCCTATGGGTTTATCGACCGGGTGTTTATCCGCATCCAGGAGGTCCGGGGCCGGATGTGCTGCGGCCAGACCACCTTTGCCTATTTCCGCCTGGTCTTTGTGAAGGACGGCAAGGAGCTGGGGGACGTGATCTCCGAGAAGGAAGAGGCGATGGACGAGGCCCTGGCCCGCATCGGGGAGCTGGCCCCGCAGCTGGCCATCGGCGTCCCCGCCTAAGTCCCGCGTTTATGGAGAAGATCATCGGGATCATCGGGGGCATGGGCCCGCTGGCAACCTGCGACCTGTTTGAAAAGATCATCACCAATACGAAAGCCGCCCGGGACCAGGAGCACATCCGGGTGCTCATCGACAGCAACACCCGCATCCCCGACCGGACAGAGGCCGTCCTCCGGGGCGGGCCCAGCCCGGTCCCGGAAATCCTCCGCAGCGCCCGGTATCTGGAAGAGATGGGGCCGGACGTGCTGCTGCTGCCCTGCAACACCTCCCATTTCTACTACGAGGAGATCGCCGGGCAGCTGCATACGCCCCTGCTGCATATGCCGCGCCTGGCGGTGGCGGAGCTGAAAAGGCGGGGCTTTCGCCGGGTGGGCCTGCTGGCGACCGAGGGCGCTCTGGCGGCGGGGGTCTATGCCGGGCCCCTCCGGGAGGCTGGGATCGAGGCCCTGGTCCCCGGGCCGGAGGAGCAGCGCCTGGTGACGGAGCTGATCTACCGGGGCATCAAGGCCAATGACCCGGACTATGACCCGGGGCCCGTCCGGCGGGTGCTGGAGCGGCTGACGGAGGCGGGGGCGGAGACCCTGCTGGCCGGCTGCACGGAGCTCTCGGTGGCTTTTGAGCGGCTGCTGCCCGGCTTTCCCACGGTGGACCCCCAGCTGATCCTGGCCCGGGCGGCCATCCGCTTCGTGGACGCGCCTCTGGTTGAAGAGTAGTATGACGAAATAAGGAGCTGTAGCAAAAACCGGCAGCCGCCCGCAGGAAAACCCTGTGGGCGGCATCTGTATTTCATGCTCACGCTTTTGTGAGATATTCTTGAAACTTCATGTTAGCTGTGATATACTGAAAACAGCCTAACAACGAACGGAGAATAAAATATGCAAGTCAGCTATGATAAACTTTGGAAGCTGCTAATTGACAAAAAGATGACGCGCAGCGAATTGAAAGATGCTGCCGGAGTTAGCTTTAATGTGCTGGCAAAAATGGGAAAAAACGAATTTGTTTCTATGGAAAGTCTCCATAAAATTTGCTGCGCTCTTTCTTGTAATATAGGAGAGGTTGTAGATTTTATTTTGCATTAATCCTTTTTTGATTTTGTAGGAGAGATGTATCATGCAGCGACCTTTGACCAGTGTTGAAATTTGTGCCGGAGCAGGTGGGCAGGCTCTTGGATTAGCTATGGCGGGCTTTTCTCATGTAGCATTGGTAGAATATGAGCCAGACTATTGCAAAGTACTAAAAGCGAACCGCCCTGAATGGAATGTAATATGTACTGACGTGCATTATTTCGATGGGCGGCCTTACCGGGGAGTAGATTTACTTGCTGGCGGTGTTCCTTGCCCTCCTTTTTCAGTAGCAGGAAAACAACTCGGGAAAAATGACGAACGTGATCTTTTTCCCGAGGCAATCCGGCTGCTTAGTGAAATGCAGCCAAGGGCAGTTATGCTGGAAAATGTGCGTGGATTCTTGGATCCAGAGTTCGACGATTACCGCAATGAAATCTTCAAGGAAATGAAAACATTAGGGTATATCCCTCATATCAAACTACTAAATGCATCGGATTTTGGTGTCCCACAACTTAGACCTCGAGTTGTCATTATTGGTATTCGCACAGACGAGAAAAATGCGTTTTCTTATCCTAAAGAGAATCCTGGCAGCGCAAAATCGGTTGGGGAAACGCTATATGACCTAATGGCAGAAAATAATTGGCCTGGAGCGCGAGAATGGGCACAAAATGCGTCTAAGATTGCACCGACATTGGTTGGCGGCTCAAAAAAACATGGCGGCCCAGATTTAGGCCCAGTTAGAGCAAGAACTGCCTGGGCGGAGCTTGGTGTTGATGGGCGCGGCGTTGCTGACCAGGCTCCAAACGAAGAGTTCCGGGGGATGCCAAAATTGACAAGCCGAATGATGGCCAGAATACAAGGGTTTCCAGATACATGGACTTTTGGAAAGAAAAAAACGACTGCTTGCCGGATGATAGGTAATGCGTTTCCTCCACCGGTTGCAATGGCTGTAGGGCAAGAAATACGGAGGTGCCTTGAAGATGGATGATGTTCTGATTTTGGAGGCAAGAAAGAAATTTCATCGAAGCCTGATTGATGCTGGTATGTGGGTAGTTGACAGTATTGGTGTGCCTTCTAATGCTGATGTTGGTGACAGAGCAAAAGCTAAAGAGGGAAAGTTTAATGTTTCTACTTTAATTGCTCAGAAAATGGCTATTCTTGCAGGTGTTCCTCAGACAACTGGATCGAAGAAAATGGGAACAAGTGCCGGAGTTAAATTTGAAGATCTGATTGCCCAGTTTATTCGGGACACATTTCCTTATTTGCAACATCTACGCCCCGGGCTATGGACTGTGTTAAGTTTGGGAAATCAAAGCTCAACAAAAGCATCCAGCTTTGCTCAATATGAGCATTTAGAATATTTGATGGAACTAGTAAACACAAACAACAAACTAATGACAGTTTTAGGAAATGACTATGTAGTAGCTCCCGATATTGTCGTTTATCGTGGATTATATGAAGATGAGGTAATCAACTTAGACCGGCAATACATAAATGATGATATTTGCACGATGGCGGCACTGAGGAAGAAAAACGGAGGTAAGCCAATATTACACGCCTCAGTTTCCGCAAAATGGACGATGCGAAGTGACCGCGCACAAAACAGTAGAACGGAAGCCCTTAATCTCATCAGAAATCGCAAAGGAAATCTCCCCCACATTATGGTTGTGACAAATGAACCGTTGCCATCTAGGCTTGCATCTTTGGCTTTAGGTACCGGAGATATAGATTGTTTGTATCATTGTGCTTTGTATGAACTTCTAGAGGCAGTACGGCAATTTGGGGCAGAAAATAACAGAGATGATATTGTGGAAAGTCTTGAAAACTTGATTGAGGGCAAACGGCTCAAAGACATTTCGGATTTGCCTCTTGATTTATCTGTGTAATGGCGGATTCAGTTTCTAAAACTCGCAGGAGCGAGATTATGTCCCACATCAAAAGTAAAAACACAGGTATTGAACTTTTGGTGCGGCGGAAATTATTCTCTATGGGATATCGCTACCGGGTGAATTATAAGGCTCTGCCCGGAAAGCCGGATATTGTATTTACTAAAAAGAAAATTGCGATATTCATTCATGGTTGCTATTGGCATGGACATGATTGTGGGAGCCACTATGCTCATTCTAGCCAGTCAAACAAGGCATACTGGGGACCCAAAATTGAGAGGACAAGGCAACGTGATAGCGAGCACGTGAAAGAACTTAGGAATCTAGGCTGGAGCGTCATTGTGCTGTGGGAGTGTCAGATTAAAAGTGATCTAGATGCAGTAATACAACTGATTTGCAAACAGCTAAATAGTATATAGAATACTGGGTGCATTAGTTGAAAAAAGACTTTTATTATCATAGGAAACGAGTTTGCTATTGATTTTTCGCATAAGTATGTTTGCTAATTTGTTCCGGAAAGCCACGGCATATGAATTGTCAAGCAAACAATAAAGCACAGAAATGAGTTGGCGCGGCGAACGCGGCGAATTTGAATGGCAAATTTGAATAAAGATACTGGGCTTCGGCCCGGTATCTTTACCGAAAATACCAACTAAATAAGTGGGTTTATAGGCATAAAATTTTGTGCAGCTTGAGGCTTGAAGGAAAAGCGCATCGGGTGTAAACTATACGACAGTAAAGCCGCCGGGGGTCCGGCGGCGGGAGGCATGTATATGAAAAGCGAGAAAATACAGAAGCTGGTTCTGGCGGCCCTGTTTGCGGCGCTCTGCTGCGTGGCCACGCTGGTGATCAGCATCCCCATGCCGGTGACCAACGGCTATATCAACCTGGGCGACGGGGCGGTGCTCCTGGGGGCTTTCCTGCTGGGGCCTGTCTGGGGCGCGGCGGCGGGAGGTCTGGGCTCCATGCTGGCTGACCTGATCCTGGGCTACGCGGTCTATGCGCCGGGCACCCTGCTCATCAAGGGCCTGATGGCCCTGTGCGCCGCCCTGGTGCTCCGCTCTCTGGCGAACCGGCCCCTGGTCGGGAGTCTGGCGGGGGGGCTGCTGGGCGAGCTGGTGATGGTGCTGGGCTACTTTGCCTATGAGAGCACCCTCTTGGGCTACGGCCTGGCGGCCGCGGCCAGCATCCCAGGCAACTGCCTCCAGGGAGTGGCAGGGCTCATCGCCTCGGTTGCGGTCTTCCAGGCCCTGAATGCCATCCCCGCGGTGCGGCGGCTGAGAGAGTAATAAAGGAGTGCTGAGAATGTTTGAAGAGCTCACGGCCCAGGCCCGGGAGGCAGTCCTGGAGCTGATCGAGACCGCCGGCCTGAAGGCCGGGGACCTGCTGGTGGTGGGCTGCTCCTCCAGCGAGATCGTGGGGGAGCGCATCGGCAAGGGCTCCAGCCGGGAGGCGGCCCAGGCCGTATTTGACGGCATCTATCCCGAGCTTCAGCGGCGGGGCATCTATCTGGCCGCCCAGTGCTGCGAGCACCTGAACCGTTCGCTGATCATGGAGCGGGCGGCGGCGGAGAAGTTCGGCTATGAGGAGATCAACGTCCGCCCCTGGGAGCATGCCGGCGGCTCCTTTGCCACCGTGGCCTTTGAGAGCTTTGCCGAGCCCGCGGCGGTGGAGCATATCCGGGCCAGGGCGGGCATGGACATCGGCTCCACCCTCATCGGGATGCACCTGAAGGAGGTGGCCGTGCCCGTGCGGCTGAAGGTGAAGCAGATCGGCAAGGCCTCTCTGGTCTGCGCCCGTACCCGCCCCCGCTTCGTGGGCGGCGAACGGGCACGCTATAGGGAAGAACTAAAATAAAATGATGAGCTCCGGCGCACCTCGTCCTCGCAAGCTCCATATCGTCTCACTCTGCCGTAAACGGCAGAGTTCGCTCATTCCGCTGCTCGTCCTCTTCAACTCAAAGCGTCCGCTTTGAGTTGACAAGGAAGAAGGAGGTTGTCCGCCGACCTGGCGGCGCTTGCACCGTCAGGTCGGCGGACAGCCTTCTTCTGACGCTGGGCGACTGTAGAACGGGTCTGTTGTGTCCTCTTCCCTGGAGGGGTCCCGGGGAGACTTCCCCGGGCGCCTTTCTCTTTCTGTCCACTTTCTCTTTGGCCGCACAAAGAGAAAGTGGACAAATGGACCAGCTAAAGATTTTTTAGTTTTAAATAGAACGGCTTTCCTGCGATATACTTGTATTTATCTCATTTCTCCCTGCCCGGCCAAAGCGGGCAGAAAGAGCAACCAGGAGTTGATAAGCGGAAGGGGATATGATATACTATTAAAAAATGGCGATGGTCCTGTGATCGATGGAGGTGCCGGCATGAAAAAGAAACTGCCCCTTATCCTTATCCTGCTCGGCGCTGTGATCGCCGCGGCAGCTGCCGCGGCGATATTTGCGTTCAATAAACCGTATCAGCCCACTTCGTTCGTGGCAGATGGGGAAAATTGGTCGGCTGCGGTTGAAAATGGCAGTGAGTTGATCCTGAGCCTGAATGATGCAAGCGCAGAATGGTCGGTCGCCTCGTCTCCGGAATGTTTTGCAAGCGATTATAACAGCGTGACTGAAAACGGCGCGGAGTTTCACATCATCGCGTTGGACGAGGGTAAAGGGGACATGGTATTTCAAAGCACGAAAGAGGATGGCAGCGTCGAAGAATATATCCTGACTCTCTCCATTTCCCGCCACCAAAAAACCTATCTTCAAATAGACTCTGTTGCATTTGACAAATAAAAAAGCAGACAGCAAAATACCACCGGGGACTGCAAGAAACAGTCCCCGGTGGTGTTTTACGGTAAATAAGGAGCTTATAGCAGACCGCCGATCTTGACGAAGAGGGGGGCGAAGACCAGGGCCACGACGGTCATCAGCTTGATGAGGATGTTCAGAGAGGGGCCGGAGGTGTCCTTGAAGGGGTCGCCCACGGTGTCGCCCACCACGGCGGCCTTGTGGGCCTCAGAGCCCTTGCCCCCGTGATGGCCCTCTTCTATGTACTTCTTGGCGTTGTCCCAGGCGCCGCCGGCGTTGGACATGTAGATGGCCAGCAGCACACCGGTGACCAGGGAGCCGCCCAGCAGGCCGCCCAGAGCCTCGGGCCCCAGGAGGATGCCCACCAGCAGCGGCACCGCCACGGCCATCAGGCCGGGGACGATCATCTCATGCAGGGCGGCGCGGGTGGAGATGGAGACGCAGGAGCCGTAGTCCGGCTTGCCCTTGCCCTCCAGGATGCCGGGGATCTCCCGGAACTGGCGGCGGACCTCTTCGATCATCTTATAGGCCGCCTTGGACACGGAGTCCATGGTCAGAGCGGAGAAGGCGAAGGGCAGCATGCCGCCGATCAGCAGGCCGATGACCACGTTGGGGGAGAGCAGGTCGATCTGGCTCAGCTTGACCTCGGTGGCGTAGGAGACGAAGAGCGCCAGAGCCGTCAGGGCGGCGGAGCCGATGGCGAAGCCCTTGCCCATGGCGGCGGTGGTGTTGCCCACCGCGTCCAGCTTGTCGGTGATCTCCCGGACGTGGGGGTCCAGGCCGCTCATCTCCGCGATACCGCCGGAGTTGTCGGCAATGGGGCCGTAGGCGTCCACGGCCACGGTGATGCCGGTTGTGGAGAGCATGCCCACCGCCGCAAGGGCGATGCCGTACAGGTCGCCGGTGACGGCGTGGGAGATGTAGATGCCCACGCAGATCAGGAGGATGGGGATCAGGGTGCTGCGCATACCCACGGCCACGCCGCTGATGATGGTGGTGGCGGAGCCGGTATCGGACTGATCCGCGATGCGCTTGACGGAGCTGTAGTCCCCGGAGGTGTAGATCTCGGTGGTGAAGCCGATGACCAGGCCCGCCAGGATGCCCGCGATGATGGGGGTGGAG
>CANQTO010000053.1 GCA_947626785.1 uncultured Oscillospiraceae bacterium | reverse complement strand
AGCACGGACACGTCGAAGGTGCCGCCGCCCAGGTCGTAGACCATGATCTTCTGGTCGTTCTCCTTGTCCAGGCCGTAGGCCAGGGCCGCGGCGGTGGGCTCGTTGATGATGCGCTTGACGTCCAGGCCGGCGATCTTGCCGGCGTCCTTGGTGGCCTGGCGCTGGGAGTCGGTGAAGTAGGCGGGGACGGTGATGACCGCCTCGGTGACGGTCTGGCCCAGATAGGCCTCCGCGTCGGCCTTCAGCTTCTGAAGGATCATGGCGGAGATCTCCTGGGGGGTGTAGGCCTTGTTGTCGATAGTGACCTTGTAGTTGGAGCCCATCTCACGCTTGATGGAAGAGATGGTCCGGTCGGGGTTGGTGATGGCCTGGCGCTTGGCGACCTGGCCCACCATACGCTCGCCGGTCTTGGCGAAGGCCACGACGGACGGGGTGGTGCGGGCGCCCTCGGCGTTGGCGATGACGACGGTCTCGCCGCCCTCCATGACGGCTACGCAGCTGTTGGTGGTCCCAAGGTCGATTCCTATGATCTTACCCATTTTTCTTTTCCTCCTGTATCGATATAGATGATTTTACTTTTTTATAAACAAAGGGAAAAACCCTCAGTTTGCAACTTTTACCATGGCGAAGCGGACGACCTTCTCGCCGATCCTGAAGCCCTGCTGGAAGACCTCCACGATCTCGTTCTCGCCTTTCGTCTCGTCCTCCACGTGCATCACCGCGTTGTGCAGGCCCGGATCGAAGGTCTGCCCCAGGCAGTCCAGCTTCGTCACGCCCAGCTTCTCCAGAGTGCTGTTGAACTGGGCCATGATCATCTCCACGCCCTTCCGGTAGGCCTCGTCCTCCGTGCTCTGCTTCAGGGCCCGCTCCAGGTTGTCGTACACGGGCAGGAACTTGGTCAGCGTGTCCGCCTTCACATCGGCGTACAGGGCCTCCCGCTCCTTCTGGCTGCGGCGGCGGAAATTGTCATACTCGGCGCAGACGCGCAGGTACTTGTCGTTCAGAGCGGCCAGCTCCCCGGCAAGCTTGGCGGCCTCCTCGGCGGCCTTGCTCTCCTGGGCCTTGGCCTCCTTTTTAGCGGCCTTTTTCTCCGCCTTGGTCTCCTTGGCTTTGGGGGCGGGGGCTTCCGGCTCCTCCGGCGTGGGGGGCTCCTTCTCCGGCTCTGCGGCCTGCGGGGCAGGCTGCTGCTCGTTCAGCTTATCCTCTGTGCTCATTCGGATCGTCTCCCTTGATAATCAATTTGTTGTGCATGCCCTCCGGGGGCGCCTCGCCGCTGCCCAGACGCCTGGACAGCCCCGCCGCCAGAAAGCTCAGCTTGGCGGCCACGGCGGAATAGTCCATCCGGGTGGGTCCCACCACGCCGATCAGGCCCCGGGTGTTGTCCCCGGCGTCGTAGCTGGCGATGACCACGCTGGAGTCCTTCAGCTCCTCGGCCACGTTCTCCGGCCCGATGAGCACCCGGATCTCGTCGGCCCCCGGCCCGGCCCCCTCCTCGCCGGGGGGCAGGATGTACCCGCCGCCGGACAGATAGCTCATGAGCTTGTGGGCCTTCTCCGGGTCCTTGAACTCCGGCTGGTTCAGCAGCCGGTTCTCACCGGAGATGAAGGCGGTGGGGGTGTTGGCCTCGGTCAGGGTCTCGATGACGAAGGCGGCCACGACGGAGGTCAGGCCCATGGTGTCGTCCGCGGCCCGCTCCGTGGAGTGGATGAGCAGGGGCGTCACCTGGTCGGCGGTGATGCCGGTGAAGCCGGCGTTGAAGAGAGAGGCCAGACGGCGCACCATGTTCTCGTCCACCGAGAGGGGCAGATGCACCAGCTTGCTCTTGACGCTGTTGGTGCTGAGCATGAGGACGATGATGAAGGTGTTGGCGTCCACATAGATCAGGTCGAAGCGCTTGATGGTGGCGGAGACCTGGGCCGTCAGGGCCAGGGCGGGGTAATCGGTCAGCTGGGAGGCCAGGCGGCTGACGCCGCTGATGGTGTCGTCCAGCTCCTGGAGCTTCTGGTTCAGACGGCGGTTGATGTCCTCCGTCTCCTCCAGGCTCAGCTTCTGCCGCTCCATCAGTTCGTTGACGTACATCCGGTAGCCCATGGGCGTGGGCACCCGGCCGGCCGAGGTGTGGGGCTGCTCCAGGTAGCCCATGTTCACCAGCTCCGCCAGCTCGTTGCGGATGGTGGCAGAGGAGCAGTTCAGCGCGCCGCTCTGGGCGATGGCCTTGCTGCCCACCGGCTCCGCTGTGCGGATGTACTCCTCCACCACGGCGGCGAGTATTTTCTTTTTTCTCTCGCTGATGGCCATCTTTTCCAACCCCAAAGCTCCGCTTTAGCACTCCCAGGGGGAGACTGTTGGCACTCTTGCCTTTCGAGTGCTAATATACCATCCCGGCCGGGCTTTGTCAATAGTTTCGCCCTGGGAGAAACGGAAAATTCACAGTTTGTACAATTCTGCCCCGGCTGCTGCCAACAGCCGCCAAATATGGAAATTTTTTGAAAAAAACGGCTGTTTTTCCATTTACAAATGAAAGAAAAGAGGGTACAATAGATTTAAAATTAACAATAAAAAATCGTTGTATTTTCGGCGAAAATCGCTTGCAGAAAGGAGGGACCTTATGCTGGAGAAAAGCTTCATGGATGTATATGACAAGTTCAAACTGCATTTTTATCGCAGCGTGTTCGACGACGTGCGGGAGAGGGAAGGCTCTCTGAGTGCCATGGAGGTGTTTTCCCTGGAGATTATCAACGCTCTGGGGAAGCCCACGGTGGGGCAGTTCGCGGACTTTCTGAACATCTCCCAGTCCAACGCCACCTACAAGGTGAACAACCTCATTAAAAAAGGCTATCTGGAGCGGGCAAATTCTCAGGTGGACCGGCGGGAATACCATCTGATCCTGTCGGATAAGTTCTATAACTACGCGGCCATGATGAGCTCGTATGAGCTGGAGGTCATGTCGCGGATCAAAAAGCGTCTGCCTAAAGACGATGTGGACAAGTTTGACGAGATCCTGGGCGTGATCTCAAGCGAGCTGATGCCCGAGTGCAGTTAAGAAGAGGAGAAAAGGATCATATAGTAAAAGCCCGGACGCGTTCAGCGTCCGGGCTTTTACTATATGAAGTCTCATTCTCAATGGTCTATAACCCCAACACGCTCATAGCGTTGCGCAGATGGAGGATCATGGCGGCGCGGGCACCCTCCGCGTCCCGCCTCTCTATGAAATACATGATCTGCGCATGGTCACGCAGGGTGATCTCAGAGAGAAGCGCCTGCTGTTCGTTGAGGGAAATGGTTTCCGAAACCGCGCTGTGGATGATGGGCAGCAGCTGCAGCATAAAGCGATTGTGAGAGGCGATCGCTATTTTTTTGTGGAAATCCTGGTCGGCGGCAGTCCGATCCCGGTCAGAACGGATGCTGGCCTCAACTTCCGCGCCCGCGGCGAGAATATCTTTCAGCTCGTCCTCTGTGGCCCGCTGGCAGGCCAGTGCCGCCAGCTGCGGTTCAAACAGAAGGCGGGATTCAAACAGATCCTTCACCCGGCTGCGGCTCATGTTCAGATCATCCAGGCCGAAATTGATGAAGCCCTCCATGCTCTTGGCGACATAGGTCCCTTTGCCGCGGTAGACCTCCAGCACACCCTGAGAGCACAGCGTTTTGATGGCTTCCCGCAGGGTGGAGCGGCTGACTCCCAATTTGTCAGACAAGATCATTTCACCGGGGAGCTGCTGACCGGGCCTGAGCTCCTGCGTGACGGCGATCATCCGGTAAATATCGTCCGCTACCTGCCGGGAGAGGTTTTTCTTTTCCATGCCAATGTTCTCCTCTTCTGCTTTGATCGTATTCAGTATATAGGAAAACGCAGGTGTTTGCAAGCACTACTTGTTTACAAAATAAACAAGTTATACAAGTTGTTTTTGTGCGCCTGGCTGAAAATCAAGGCAGATCCGCGAAAGGCGTTGACAAGAGGGGAGAGATTTGTTATGCTCATCATGTCAGACAAGCAAACAAGATTAAATACAACAAGAGGTGAGCACAGTCATGACAAGCGATCAAATCAAAACCGGCGCTGACCGGGCGCCCCACCGGTCACTGCTGTATGCGCTGGGGCTGACGGAGGAGGAGATAGACCGTCCGCTGATCGCGGTGGTCTCCGCCAAAAGCGATATCATTCCCGGCCATATGCACCTGGACAAAATCGCGGAGGCGGTGAAGGCCGGCGTGTATGCGGCAGGCGGAACGCCGATCGTAGTCCCGGCCATCGGTGTGTGTGACGGTATCGTCATGGGTCACAAGGGGATGCACTACTCTCTGGCCTCCCGTGAGCTTATCGCGGATTCCGTGGAGACCTTGCTGACAGCCCATTGCTTTGACGGCGCGGTACTGATCCCCAACTGTGACAAGATCGTGCCGGGTATGCTGATGGGCGCGATCCGGGTGAACATCCCGGCGCTGGTATGCTCCGGCGGCCCCATGCTGGCGGGCCATGTAGGCGGCAAAAAGACCAGCCTCTCCCAAATGTTTGAGGCGGTAGGCGCTTATAAGGCCGGCATTCTGGACGAGGCGGGACTGCGCCGGTGCGAGTTGGGCTCTTGCCCCTCCTGCGGTTCCTGTTCGGGCATGTTTACCGCCAATTCCATGAACTGCCTGTGCGAAGCGCTGGGCATGGCGCTGCCCGGCAACGGCAGCATCCCCGCGCCCTATTCCAGCCGGCTCCAATTTGCCAAGCACAGCGGAATGAAGGTCATGGAACTGGTGGAAAAGGACATCCGTCCCCGCGATATCGTGACGGAGGAGGCCTTTGACAATGCCATCACGGTGGATATGGCTCTGGGCTGCTCCACCAACACATCCCTGCATATTCCCGCCATTGCCCACGAGGCGGGCATCCGGATCGATTTGAAACGCTTCAACCAGATCAGCGAAAAGACGCCGAATCTGTGCCACCTGGCGCCGGCGGGGGAGCACTTTATGGAGGAACTGGATGCCGCCGGCGGAGTATCCGCCGTGATGAGGGAGCTGGCCGAGGCAGGGCTGCTGCACACGGAGCTGCCCACTGTTACCGGCTGCACCGTGGGCGAGAACATCGCTCACGCGGAGAACCGGGACACGGAGGTCATCCGCCCCCTGAGCGATCCCTATTCCGCTGCAGGCGGTCTGGCCTTCCTGTTTGGCAATATCGCGAAAAACGGCTGCGTAGTCAAGCGCAGCGCTACCGCTCCGGAAATGTGGGTGCGCTCCTGCCGGGCCCGCGTCTTTGAAGGCGAGGACGCGGCGGTGAAGGCCATCTACAGCGGCGAGATCGTCAAAGGGGATATCGTGGTCATCCTGTACGAAGGGCCCAAGGGGGGACCCGGAATGAGGGAGATGCTGGTGCCCACATCCGCTCTGGCCGGTATGGGGCTCGACCGGGATGTGGCGCTGATCACCGACGGACGGTTCTCAGGGGCATCCCGGGGCGCCTCCATCGGTCATGTGTCCCCCGAGGCGGCTGCCGGCGGCGAGATCGGCCTGCTGCGGGACGGAGACATCATCGATATAGATATGGTACATTACAACATTCACGCCCGCGTGACCGATGAGGAATTTGCCCGCCGCCGTTCCGAGCAGAGACCGCATGAGAGCTGGGTCAAGTCCGGCTGGCTGGCCCGGTATCAGAAAATGGTGTCTTCCGCTGACGAAGGCGCTGTGCTCAAATGAACACGAAATATAGAGGAGGTATATAGATGGATACCAAGGCATTTGATCAGCTTCATCTGGAAAACGGTACCATTCTCAGCTGTGAGCGTATTGACACAGGAATATTCCAGGCAAACGAGAACCTGAGGTTTACGGGGCTCCCACCGTTCTACCGCGTATGCGCCACTCTTAGCCCCACGCCTTCCTCCATGGTAAATGTCGAGCTTTGGCTGCCCGAACCCGAGGGATGGAACGGCAGATTCCTGGGAACAGGCAATGCCGGCGGAGGCGGAAGCATTTATTACTATCAGCTGCGGTACGGTCTGATGCGGGGCTTTGCCACGGGAAATGTTGATTTGGGAACGTCTCCCAATGCAGATGCGGCTACGGGTTTTGTTGAAAAGCAAAACGATTTTGGCAATCGGGGCACACACATCATGACAGTAGCCGCGAAAAGCATGATAGAGCAATTCTATGGCCGGCCTGCCAGCTATTCCTATTTCTCTGGCGGTTCAACTGGCGGTCAGCAGGCATTGATCGAGGCCCAAAGATATCCGGAAGATTACAACGGTATTATCGCCGGCTGCCCCGGCAGCAATCGTACGCATCTGCATGCCCAGTTTATCTGGAATCTCCAGGCAGCCAAAACAGATGACGGCAAGCTCATGTTCACCCAAGAGGAACTCGATAAGATCACAGCCCGGGTGGTGGAGCGCTATGCCGCCCTTTCGGGCGGCGCTCCCGGTGACAACTTCCTTACAGATCCCCGGAGAGTAAAGGTAGACGTGAACATTTTCAACGACCTCGGACTCTCTACGGCGCAGGTCGAAGCGCTGAGAAAAATCTATGAGGGACCGGTAAATCCCCGTACAGGAAAGAGAATTTTCCCGGGCATTGTACCGGGCTCTGAGTGCCATACGGGCGGCCTGGCCTGGGGGCAGGACCCGGAATTTTGGCTTCGGGTGATCGCATTTCCTTTCCGCTGGGTCTTTGGTTCAGATTTTGATTATCAGAGTTTCGATTTCGACAAGGATATGGACAAGGTGGACGAGCAGCTGGCTCAGGTCGTAAACGCCAATGCCGCTGACCTCTCCGCGTTCAGAGACTTCGGCGGCAAGCTGCTGATGTACACAGGATCGACGGATACACAGGTGGCCACCTTCGATACGATCCAATATTACGAAAGGCTGATCGCCCATGAGGGCGGGCTGGAAAAAACCCAGGAGTTTGCAAGACTTTTCCTCGTGCCGGGCTTGGGTCATATGCAGGGCGGCCCTGGCATCAATGATATTGGACAAGTAGTGTCGTCATCCGAGGTAGAGCAGGATGCGGAACACAGCATCATAAACGCTTTGATGGAATGGGTCGAGAATGGACGCGTTCCGGAAAAGATCATTGGTACAGCCTATCATAATGTGGACCCATTCAGCGGCGACGGAAACGGCATCCGTTTCCAGAGACCCATATATCCGTATCCGCTGTTTCCCAAGTATACGGGAGGGGACGTGAACGACCCGGCGAGCTATGTACCCGAAGCGCATGAGCGCGGCGCCGGACAGCCTTCGGATGAGTTGTATTTTGAGCGCTGAAAGACATAACCAATATTGAGATCAGGAGGTAACTAAAATGAGTGAAGTTAAAACATATCAAAAAGCCACATTGATAACAGTATTAGCCGTTTTAAGCGCAAGCTTTATCAATACTATGGGCGGCCTGGTGAATCCGGCCATCGCCTCCTTGGCGGCGGCCTACCCGGACGTCGAATTAAATACGATCATGCTGGTGTCTACGCTTCCTATGTTTATGGCAATTCCGGTGAGTTTTTTGTCGGGAAAAATCATCAAAGCGCTGGGAGCAAAGGGGACCTTGCTGGTCAGCTTTGGCCTCTTTTTAGCGGCTGGTGTGATGCCCGCTTTCCTGAAGACGAGTTTTACTGCCGTTCTCGTATGCCGGGCAGTTTCTGGCCTTGTATCCGGCATTGTCACCCCCATAAACGCCACTCTGGTCAACACATACATTGAGCCTGACCGCCGCCCGGCGATGTTTGGCTACAAGCAGAGCCTTGGCAACGCTGTAGGCATAGGTTTGATGGCACTGGTTGGGATCATTGCCGTGAAAAATGTCTTCAACATTTGGTTCCTGCACCTGATCTTGATCGTCCCCTTGCTGTTCGGACTCCTGCTTCCCAAAGCCCCTGATTGGGGAGAAGACGGTTCGGCCACCGGCTCTGATCCCGCGGCCTCTGCGCAGGAAAAAGAGCATGTCCCTGCTACGGCCTGGGTGATCATTCTCATCATGCTTTTATTCTCTATCTTTAGCTATCCCGCCTTCCTGTATCTATCTTCCTTGATCGAAGTCAACCAAATGGGCGATGCTGCTCTGGCTGGGCTTGTTTCAACAGCGTCTACTGCGGGCGGCGTAGTGGGGAGCCTGATATTCGGAAAGCTCTATAAAGTAGCCAAAAAGCGCGTGGTGCCTCTGTTCCTGCTGCTCCTCGTAGTAAACTATTTGACATTTGCCTGTACAAAGAGTGTTGTACTGTATTTTGTTGGAAACTTCATTGGCGGTATCGGTTACTTTGGAATGTTTGTAGCACTTACCACCGCTCTTTCTGTGAGCTGTTCCCCCACGGTTTTCCCAACGGCTTCCGGAATCATGACCGCCATGATGAATTTAGGAATTTTCGCATCCTCCTATATTATCAGCTTCGTCTCTAAGGTCGCGGGGCAAGCCGGCAGCATCACCTTCCCCTTTATGGTATGCAGTGCCGCATTTGCTGTTCTTATCGCGGTCCTTATGGTAAAGCCTTTAAAAATGTGATCCAAACAAAAGAAGCGATTATCCTATACACCCCTGTCGAGTGCCACAGGAGTCAGTGATCCTCTCCTGACTGCGTCTTCGTACCGGGCAAACCAAGACCTCCGGCTTCGTATTGGAAGCCGGAGGTCTTGACTATTTTTTTCAAAAAACCAAGGCCTGGTAGAGCCAGGTCATGCAGGGCAGGGTCAGGAGACAGAGCAGGGTGGAGAGGATGTTGATGACGCTGGCGGCCTCCGCCTCCGGCACCGACCGGTACAGCTGGGTGAACTGGGTGACCATCACCGCCGTGGGCGCACCGGCGGAGAGAAAGACCACCAGCAGGAAGCGGGGGGCCTCCGGGTGGATGCGGGTCAGCCCGGTGAGCAGAAAGAGGGCCAGAGTAGCCAAGGGGCAGAGCAGCAGCCGCCCCAGGCAGATCAGATAGGCCCGCTTGTGGGAGAAGACCTTTTTCAGATCGGCGTTGCCGAGGATCATGCCCACGGTGAACATGTACACCGGCCCCATCATGCCGCCAATGGAGGTCACGGTGTCCCCCACAAAGCCGCCCAATTGGACGTTCAGCAGGAACATGATAAGGCCCACCAGCGTGCTCAGGAGAACCACGTTCTTATAGAGCATGCTCAGGCGGAACGTCTTCTCCCCACTGAGTACGGTCTGGGCGTGGGTGAAGAGGCAGACGTTCATGACCACGAAGCTGGGGCAGCAATAGATGACCCAGTCCGGCCCCAGGACGCTGGCCACCAGAGGCAGCAGAAAATTGCCCGCGTTGGGGTACATCAGAGAACAGGACTCCACCACTGAGAGCCGGCAGGGCTTGGTCAGAAGCTTTGCCAGCAGGGCGAAGGCCGCGGTGGACAGCAGCACGCCCAGCATGGCGACGCCCAGGCCCATGAGCTTATCGGTGCTGAACTCGTACTGGAAGGCGTCCAGCATGGCGCAGGGGGTGACGATGTACAGGGCAAAGCGGGAGAGGATCTTGCTGTCCTCAAATTCCAGCACGTGAGAACGCACGGCGATGAAGCCCAGCAGGATCTCGATAAAAAAGGAACCGATCTTTTCCAAAAGCGCGGCGGCCAGGGACATAGAACAGCCTCCTACAAAAAATGCTGTTTTGGTTATACTCCCCCGGGGCGGTAAAGTCAACGGCTTTTTTCCGCCGGGGCTCTTTTCAGCGGCGTATGATTATGATATTTTTGGTTTATGCTGCAAAATTTTTTCCTTTTGCGGTAACCTTTTCCAACCGGCGGCGACTATAAGGGTAGAAGGGAGCTGAGGCGATGACAGACGAAGAGATCGTGGCGCTGTACTGGCAGCGGTCCGACCGGGCCATTGACGAGACGGCCCGGTGTTACGGGGGCTACTGCTACACGGTGGCCTACGCCCTGCTGTCCAACCAGGAGGACGCGGAGGAGAGCGTCAACGATACCTATCTGGCCGCCTGGAACGCCATCCCGCCCACCCGGCCCCAGAGCCTGAAGGCCTTTCTGGGGCAGATCACCCGCCGCCTGGCCCTGAGCCGTCTGCGGCGGGACAAGCGCCTCAAGCGGGGCGGGGGAGAGGCGGCGCTGGCCATCGAGGAGCTGGCCGAGTGCATCCCCTCCGGCTTCGACACCGAGAAGAGCCTGGAGCTCAAGGAGCTGGCCGGGGCCATCGGGCGCTTTCTGGAGAGCCAGGACCAGCGGGACCGGCGGCTCTTTACCGCCCGGTACTGGTACGCGCTGCCGGTGGAGCGGATCGCCGCCGGGCTGGGCATGCGGCCCGGCGCGGTGCGGACCGCTCTGCACCGGCTGCGGAGGAGATTGGCGGAACAGCTGCAAAAGGAGGGATTGCTGTGACGGACAAGAGGGAGGGCCTGCTGCTCTTTGAGGCGGTGGGCGAGATCCCGGAGGAATACGTTCTGGACGCCGCTTTCCTGCTGGAGGGGGCCCGGGCGGAGCCCATCCGGCGGCGGAAGCTCTGGCGCACGCTGCTGATCGCGGCGGCGCTGAGCGCCCTGTTCATCGGGACGGCCTTCGCCGCGGGGATGTTTGGGCTCACGGCCCGGCTGATCCGCACGGAGCCCACCGCTACAGAGCCGGCCAAGACCTTTGAGGCCCCCAACGGCCTGGGGGATTCGGCGGAGGCCAGGGCCACGGCGGAGTGGTTCGACTTTTACTGGGACTACCAGGACGCCCAGACCGGGGACTGGGAGGACTACAGCGCCTCCTTCGCCGGGGACGACTATGAGCTGCGGCAGATCTGCCAGGTGTACAACGTCTACGACGAGACCATGGCGGATGAGCTGACCCGGATCGCCGGGCAGTACGGCCTGGAGCTCTACACGGACCAGCTGGCCCTGGGGCCGGACTGGGAGCGCTTTAAAGAGCTCAGCGGGGCGGGAATGCCTTTCCTGAGTGGGGAAGCCAGCCTCAGCGGCGGCTATATCTTCCCGGACGGCTCCTTCAAGATCGAGGGCTTTGCCCAGCTTGCCGGCCGGCAGGTCCTCTACAGCCTGCACCGGAACTACCCCGGGGCTCTGTACCCCTTCAACGGGCCTGACGTGGGGCGGGACTATGAGGAGTGGGCCTGTACCAACGCCCGGGGGGACCAGCTGGGCCTGGCGCGCTTTGCCGGGGACAGCGGGAGCTTTACCTTATACTATAACGACCCGGCGGGGGAGGTCTATCTGACGCTGAGCATGGACCTGAACCGGACGGGCCTGGACGACGGCGCCAGCTTAAAGGCGGCGGCGGAGGAGATCGCCGAAGCCCTGGACATCGGCGGCCTGACAGCCGGCCGTGGCAGCGCCGGGGAGATCCTGGCCCGGGACCGGGACCCGGCCTCAAATCCGGAGGCCGCGGCGGCGCTGGCCGCTTTCCAAGACAGCGCGGCTTATAAGGCGAACCGGGAGTTTGAGACCTTCTTCACCGAGACCTTCTATGGGGACTGCTTCACCGGCGTGTACGGCCAGGAGGGCTACGGGGATATCGACGAGAAGCTGGAGGAGCTGGGGCGGGAGTACGGCCTGCGCTATGCCCGGAGCAAGAGCGCCGGAAACGCCTGGTCTCCCCAGGCGGCGGTCTACGACAACGGGGCCTGGTTCCTCAATGACTGGGCGGCGGGCGTGCAGCTGCACGTGATCCCCAAGGACGCCCTCTATACCCCGCTGTATACGGCCCCGGCCGGGGAGCAGAGGCAGCTCTGGAGCTATGAGACCCGGAGCGGCGCCGCGGTCACCTGCATGATCCCCATGGAGACGGCGAGGGAGTCTCGGCCCTGTGTCCTCTATGAGGCGGAGGACTTCTATGCGCTGCTGTTCCCCACGGATTTGACGGACGCCGGCGGCCTGGAGCAGGCGGCGGACGCGGTGGATTTCGCACAGATCGAGGAGGCGATGAAATGAAGAGACGCGGCGGACTTTGGCTCCTTCTGCTGCTGGCGGCGCTGCTGCTGAGCGGCTGCGCGGGGAAGACGGTCCAGGAGACCCCGGCGGCCCCGGCAGCCTCAGCGGCTCCGGCTCAGGAGCCGGGGGAGGAGCTGGTTTTTGACGACAGCCAGAGCTTTTCCTATGTAGACCCCGGCTACGCCTATGCCCAGGAGCTGGCCCGGACCTATATGGAGGAGCTCTACCCCCAGAAGATAGCGGAGGCTTTTGACGGCTACAGCCTGGTGGGCTCCGATGTCCAATCAGCCAGGGACGGCCGGCTCGTCTACGGCTGGCTGGCCTTTGACGGCAGCCCCAAGGGGGCGGACTGGCCCCGGACGGAGCTGGACGGGCGGCAGGTCTACTGCCGGAGCTTCAGCCTCAGCACCCAGGGCGACGGGGAGTGGAGCGCCCGGCGGAGCTTTGCCATGGAGCCCCTGAGGCTCTGGTCAACACGGGAAGAGATCTACCCCGAGGGCGCGGAGGCGGGCACGGGCGTGCCGCCCAGGGACATCGTCCTCCGGGAGGACACGGTGGAGGGGCTGGTCTCCGCCCGGCTCACCGTCAGCGAACTGGGGAAGGACTACACCCTCACGGACCCGGCGGCGCTGGCGGAGCTGGAGCGGGCCCTCAGCGGCAGCGCTGCCGCTTCCGTCCTTCCGGACAGCTGCGGCCACTTTGACCCGCTGCTGCTCCGCTTCGCCGACGGCAGCCGCCGCCTGATCTACACGGCGGGGGACGGCTCCAACATCCACAAGCTATGGGCAAACCAGCCCTCCCGCGTCAGTTCTCTGGGCAAGAGCCTCTGGGAGCTCTTCGGCGTGGAGGCCCAGCCCGCCGGTTGGACGGCGGGAGAGGACGGCTGCGCCCGGAGCCTGCTGGAGAGCGAGGGGACCTATGTGAGCGGGACGGGCCCGTACACGGGAAAGGTCACCGAATGGGAGACCCAGGAGCTGCTCTATGACGCCCAGGGCCGCCTGACTGTGAGCGACTACCAGCGAAAGCCCACGGACGAATTCCGCAGGGATTATATCGACGGGGAGCTGCTGCCGGAGGTCCTGTGTGACCGCACGGAGTTCAGCTATGACGAAGAGGGCCGCCTGAGCCAGATCCTCAGCTACTGGACCAGCATCCAGGGCTATGAGCTGCATGAGACGACTGCTTACCGCTATGACGAGGCGGGCAGGCTTTTAGAGAAGACGGTGGACCACGGCCAGGACATATGGCGCTATCAGACCGTCACCCGCTATGAATATGACGAAGAGGGCCGCCTGACGGCGGCGGTCAGAGTGTCTGACGGGGGCGTCGAGACCCTGACGGAGTACTGGTACGACGGAGTAGGACGGCGCCACGAGCGGGTGGACGACGGCCTGGGCACGGACACCCCCGCCCGGAGGGAAAAAGAATAGGGGGAAAGCTCAGAACTTTCCGATAAACGAAAGATTTGCTGAGCAAAGGAAATCTTTTCTCTGCCCGTCTTCATCGGTCACCAGCGGGAATATGGCTTTGTCTCTTGGTGAGATGTTCCCTTTCTTTGCTTGTCCAAAGAAAGGGAACCGAAAGAAACGACACCCGGGGAAGTCTCCCCGGGACCCCTCCCGGGAGAAGTGTACACCAGACCCGTTCTACAGTCGCCCGTAGTCTATCCTTCCGGTATACCCCGGTGCAGACACTAGCAGAAACCGCTGCTGCTGGATGCACGCCCAGACCGGGAAGGCTCGCCGGGAGGTCGGCTAACTGCGCACCTTAGCCTCGCAGAGTTTCGCGCCCGCAGGCGCGAAATCATTCTAATCGTTTTTGGCGGCGGCATGTACGTCGCCAAAAACTCTTCTCAGCCCGCAAACGTGCGCGAACCCCGTCTCTGACGGGGTTCGTCGTGCGCTGCCGCGGGCTGCAATCCCTTTGCTCCAAAAGGGTTTTTTGGCCCTTTTGGAGCAGATTCTTTAATCGTCGAGAGATTCAAAGGCATCCAGGCCCTTCTTACCCTCCACCTTGGCGTCCCCGTGGCGGACCAGGAGCATGGTGACAAAGCTCAGGGCCACGAAGAAAGCCGCGTAGGGGAAGAGCACCTTGTAGCCCACGGCCTCCATCAGGCTGCCCGCCGCGATGGGGGTCACCACCTGGGCGGCCATGGAGGCGGTATAGTAGTAGCCGGTGAACTTGCCCACGTCGGAGCCCTTGCACATCTCCACCACCATGGGCAGGGAGTTGACGTTGATGGCGGCCCAGGCCAGGCCCACCAGCGCGAAGACGATGAACATCACCAGGTTGATGGAGCTGTACATGGTGGTGAGGAAGTAGCCCAGCAGGAAGCAGACGGCCAGGAGGGTGACGCCGAAGAGAATGGTCTTCTTCCGGCCGATCTTGGAGGCCAGGCTGCCTACGGGGATATAGGACACGATGGCCCCCGCCGTGGCGATGAGCAGGCAGGTGGAAGCCCCGCTGAGGCCCTGGCCCATGACCTCGCCCACATAGGTGGTGAACCAGGTGGTCACGCCGTTATAGCCCATGAACCACAGGGCGATGGAGGCCAGCAGGAAGGCCAGGGACTTCTTCACCGGGGCGGGCAGCACCTCGCTGCCGGAGCCGTCGTCCTGGGCCAGATCCCACTCCGGGTGCTGCTCCTCCAGGGCCCGGTTCTCGGCGGACAGCTTCGGTTCCTTGACCGTCAAAAACAGCACCGCCACGGACACGAACATGATGGACGCCACCGCGATGAACAGGGGCTGGTAGTTGGGATGCCCGGCCAGGCCCGCCGTGTCCCGGATGGGGTAGAGGGCGGCGACGGCCAGGTAGATGATCCCGCCCAGAGCGCCCATCAGGTTGATGATGGCGTTGCCCTTGGAGCGCAGGGGCTTGGGCGTCACGTCCGGCATCAGGGCTACCGCCGGGGAGCGGTAGGTGCCCATGGCGATGAGCAGCAGGCCCAGGACGATCACGAAGGAGATCATCTTGAAGGGGGAGGGGGCCGCGGCGTAGCTGTTGTCCAGCAGGGGCAGGATGTTCATCAGGATCACCGCGCAGCCGGTGCCGAAGAGGACAAAGGGCATCCGCTTGCCGATCTTCGTGTCCGTCTTGTCCGAGAGGCTGCCGAAGAGGGGCAGCAGAAACAGAGCCAGCACGTTGTCCGCCGCCATGATAGCGCCGGAGAAGGTCTTGTTCAGATGAAAGGTGTTGGTGAGGATGAGCGGGACGATGTTGTCATACATCTGCCAGAAGGCGCAGATGGACAGAAAAGCCAGACCGACCAGAACGGTCCGTTTGTTGTTGAGCTTCACAGGCTCGCCTCCCTTGTGTCAGAATGGGCTCCTCTGGAACTATTTTACAATAAGTTCCACAATTTCACAACTATGAAATTGACGCGGACGGTAAAATAGTGCTAAAATGACCATAGAATATTTCTGTGGACGGAGGGAGTGGCGACTATGGCAAAGAACACAGGGCGCCTGCTGGGCGCTGTGGGGCTGGGGCTGGCCCTGCCGGCCTTTCTGCTGGCGCCGGGGAGGGCTTCCCGGCGGCGGGAGCGGCCCTACCGGGGGGTGAACTTCGCCCACCGGGGCCTGCACAGCCGGGACAAGGCCGTGCCGGAGAACTCGCTGGAGGCCTTTCGCCTGGCTGTCCGGGCCGGCTACGGCATCGAGCTGGACGTGCAGCTGTCCAAGGACGGGCAGGTGGTGGTCTTCCATGACGACACCCTGGACCGGGTCTGCGGCGTCCCCGGCCGGGTGGATGAGCGGACCTACGCCGAGCTGCAGGAGCTGCGCCTGTGCGGGACGGAGTACACGATCCCCCTGTTCTCCCAGGTGCTGGAGCAGGTGCGGGGGGCCTCGCCCATGATCGTGGAGCTGAAGACCGGCAAACGGAACCGGGAGCTGTGCCGGAAGGTCTGCGCCATGCTGCGGGCCTACCGGGGCCAGGCCTGCATCGAGAGCTTCGACCCGCTGATCGTAGCCTGGTTCCGCTTCAACGCCAAGGAGTTCATCCGTGGCCAGCTGGCCATGCCCCGGGAAAAGTACACCACGGTAGCGCCGGTCCTGGGCTTTGCCGCCAGCCGCACCCTGCTCAATTTCCTGGCCCGGCCCCAGTTCATCGCCTATGAGATCGGCCCCCGGCCCCTCACCGTGCGCCTGGCCGAGGCCATGGGGGCGATGAGGTTCGGCTGGACCTCCCACGAGCCACGCAACGAGCGGGGCCGGGACGCGGTCATCTTCGAGTTTTACAAGCCCCGGCCGAAATTCCGGTAGGCGTCTGTTGTTGACGTCAGGGGACAGAGAGGGTATACTTACTAAAAAATGCCGCAGGCACTGCGGCGGAACGGAGAGCTTATGAATTACTTTGAGAGAGCCGCCGCCATGAGCGAGGAGATCGTTGCCAGCCGCCGCTATCTTCACAGCCACGCCGAGTTCGGCCTGGAGCTGCCCGAGACCAGGGCCTATGTGATGGAGAAGCTGCGGGAGTACGGCCTGGAGCCTAAAGAGTGCGGCGCGGGCGTCACCGCTACGGTGGGCCAGGGGGGCAAGACCATCCTGCTGCGGGCGGATATGGACGGCCTGCCCATGGCCGAGGAGAGCGGCCTGCCCTTTGCCTGCCCCACCGGGACCGCCGCCCACACCTGCGGGCATGACTGCCACGCGGCTATGCTGCTGGCCGCTGCCAAGCTTTTAAAGGAGGACGAGGCCAAGCTCCAGGGCACGGTCAAGTTTATGTTCCAGCCCGCGGAGGAGACCTTCGAGGGCAGCAAGGACATGATCGTCCACGGCCTGCTGGAAGACCCCCGGCCCGACGCGGCCCTGGCCTACCATGTGGGAGCGGGCAAGCTCCCGGTGGGCCTGTACATGTATAACGGCAGCAGCACCATGATGTTCTCCACCGATATCTTCAGGATCACCGTCCGGGGCAAGGGCGCCCACGGGGCCTATCCCCACCTGTCCATCGACCCCATCAACATCGCGGTACATATCTACCTGGCCCTCCAGGAGCTGATCGCCCGGGAGAGCAATCCCCAGGACGCCTGCCTGCTGACCGTGGGCCAGCTGACCGCCGGCTCCGCCGCCAACATCATCCCCGACACCGCCGTGCTCCAGGGCACCATCCGCACCAATAAGAAGGAGGCCCGGGAAAAGCTGGTCCGCCGTTTGGCGGAGGTCTCCGTGGCGGTGGCCGCCGTCTACGGCGGCAGCGCCGAGCCCGTGTTCGTCCGGGGCGTGCCGCCCCTGGTCTGCGACAAGGACCTGACCGAGGAGATCGTGGGCTATATGAAGGAGCTGCCGGTGCCCAACGCCATCGGGTACCCCGATGTCACCGCCAGCGCCTCGGACGACTTCGCCTGGGTGGCCGAGCAGATCCCCAGCACCTTCATGTACCTGTCCTCCGGCTTTTCCGACGAGCGGGGCGGCTTTGAGGCCCACAACCCCAAGGTCCAGTTCAATGAGGACGTGCTCCCCCAGGGCGCGGCCTATCTGGCCCACTGCGCCTCCCGCTGGCTGGAGGAGAACAAGTAAAGAAATAAATGGAAGGGCCCCGGCTGCTCCGGGGCTCTTTTTGTTTCTGTAACCTTTTGCCGCAGAGGGCGTCTATAGAGATAGGAAGCCCCGCTAAGGCAAAAAAATTTTGATTTAATTTACATAATTCTGATGGAAAAACATGCTTTTTGCCTTGTCAAGTCCGAAAGCATGTGATAGAATACTCCAGTATGCAGACATCATACCGGCAAAAGCCATTACAACTGTGAAGGTGTAGATGTGAAAAAGAAAGAAGAGATCACTGTAATAGAACAACCTGTGCCGGAGGGGCCTACGCCGGAGCAGCTCCGGGAGGAGCGGCTGCGGCGTAAGAGGAGAGCCCGCAGGCGGACGGCCGGCCGGATCATAGACCGTTTCTTCGGCGTGATCCTGGTGACGGTGATCATGTTCGGCCTGGCCGGGCTTGGCCTGGAGTATGTGCTGATCGAGGGACCCTCTCCCGCCTTGAAAGAGACCTTTGTCATGACCATGCTGGAGACCCGCCGCTTTACCTTTATCCCCAACATCTTCCTGACGGAGGATGAGGTGCAGGAGATCGCCTCCGAAAACCGCCTGCGCATCGAAGGGGAGCAGGATATGTCCCTGATCAATCTCCCTGCGAAGACGGAGGAGCCCATCGTTGACGAGACCGGGGCCGACGCCTACAGCCTGGTGGATGAGGACGGGGACGGCATCGTGTACCAGGATATCTCAGGCCAGGGCTTCGTGGGCTATATGATCACCATCCTGGACCCCAGCCGGGTCTTTGTGGGCATGCCCAACGGCTACGGCGGCTACGGCTTGACTCTGGAGGAGCTGTGCCAGAAGTATGACGCCCTCGGCGGCATCAACGGCGGCGGCTATGACGACCCCAGCGGCGCGGGCACCGGCGGTATCCCCCAGGGGCTGACCATTATCGACGGGGTCTGCTATAACGAGGGCGACGAATACAACAGCTTCGCCGGATTTGACGCGGACGGCATCCTCCATGTGGGCTACTTCTCTTATGCCGACGCCCTGGATATGAACATCGTCAACGGCGTCAGCTTCGGCCCCATCCTGATCTACAACGGCGAGGCGGTGGACCCCGGCGCTCTGGAGAGCGGCGTCAATCCCCGCACGGCCATCGCCCAGAGAGGCGACGGCGCGGTGATCATGCTGGTCATCGACGGCCGTCAGGTACACAGCGTGGGCGCCCGGTATTCGGACGTGGTGAACATCCTGCTGGACCACGGGGCGGTGAATGCCTGCAATATGGACGGCGGTTCCTCCACCACCATGTACTACAACGGGGCCTATGTCAACAAGTGCTCCTCGGCCAACGGCCTGGCCCGGCCCCTTCCCAACGGATTCCTGTTTAAATAAGCCTGTTGCTTCCGGCGATCTGGCGGATCGAATGGAGAATACATATGTCGAAAAGAAAAAGAAGAAAGCTCTGGGCATGGGTCTACGGGATCTTCCTGACCATCTATACGCTGGCGCTGGCTACGGCGGTCTTTTACGCGCTGAGCAAGGTCTGGGCCTACGCGGAAGAGTATGAGGCGTCTCAGCCCGAGCCGGTGATCGAAGCCTATGTGGAGGACCTGCGGGAAAATCTCTGGGGCGAGGGGATCGAGAGGACCCTGTCCGAGATGCCCCACGAGGTCCAGTCCAATGAGGATGTGGCCGCGATCGTCAAGGATATGCTGAAAAATGAGATCAGCTACTCCCGCAAAGCCTCCCCCGGCAGCGACGATATCCTGTACAATCTGCGCTGCGGGGACCGGGTCTTCGGGCAGGTCACCCTGAGCCGGGACCAGTCTAAGGCCGGCGAGGTGGAATTCGGGCTGCTGCCCTGGATCATCTCCGGCGAGGAATTTGACTTTAACGGCCTGTACTCCTCCATGGAGATCACCGTCCCCGCCACCTACAAGGTGGAGCTCAACGGGGTGGAGCTGGGCAGCGAGTACATCGTGGAATCGGGCATCCACTACGATGTGCTGGAGGACTATTACGCCGCCTATCCCAACCTCCCCACCAAGGTGACCTACCACTTTGACAATATCATCGGGCACCTGGATCCGGTGGTCCTGGATGAGGACGGGCAGCCCTTCGTTATCGACGAGACCAAGGACGACTCCCAGTTTATCCACACGGTGCAGGGCGCCGAGTTTGACCGGCTGAATGATTTTGCCCAAAACTTCGGCGAGCGCTACCGCTCCTATGTCTCCGGCGCCTACAATCCGGACTACGGCTATCAGCGCCTGGCGGGCTATATCCGCCTGGGCAGCGACCTGGACACCCGGATGAAGGAGGCTATGGACGGCCTGTCCTGGGCCCACACCCAGTCTGTTACGGTGGAATGGGTGACGCTCAACAGCGCGATCGATATCGGCGACGGCTACTATATTCTGGACATCTCCTCTCAGACCAAGACACTTCAGCCTGGCCAGGGCACGGTGAACAACCTCCAGGGTATGCGGGTCATCGCCCAGGACAGCGGAAACGATATCCGGGCGGTCACGCTGGATATCTATCAGAACGAGGACGTGGACGCATAACGGCTACCAACGTGCGGCAAAGCGGAACGCTTTGCCGCACGCTTCCGCCGCTGTAAAACGGAGAGGAATTATGGAAAATGCTGTACGGCCGTGCCAGGAGGTAATGGCCATTGTTTTGCCGTCTCTGGACCCGGACGAGAAGTTCGGCGCGGTGGTGGACGGCCTGATCGCCGGCGGTTTCCGGCATATCGTCGTCGTGGACGACGGGAGCCGGCCGGAAAAGCAGGTCTGGTTCGAGCACGCGGCCGCGTATCCCCAGTGCACGGTGCTGCACCACGAGGTCAACAAGGGGAAGGGCCGGGCGCTGAAGACCGCCTTCCGCTACGTGCTGGACCAGATCCCGGAGGCGGAGGGCGTCATCACCATAGACGGGGACGGCCAGCACCTGGTGCCGGACATCATCGCCTGCGGGGACCGGATGCTGCAAAATCCAGGGAAGGTGGTCCTGGGCTGCCGGAATTTTGACCTGCCGGGCATTCCCGCCCGGAGCGTGGCCGGGAACAAGACCACCGCCCGGATGTTCCGCCTGTGCTACGGCATCAAGCTCTCCGACACCCAGACCGGCCTGCGGGCCATCCCCCGCTCCTGTCTGGAGCGTTTCTGCCGGATCGACGGGGAGCGCTTCGAGTACGAGACCAATATGCTGCTGCACATAAAGCGCCTGGGGATCGGTTTTCTGGAGCAGCCCATCGAGACGGTCTATGAGGACGAGAACGTCCGCTCCCACTATGACCCGGTGAAGGACTCCTGGCGGATCTTCAAGATCATGTTCAAGTTCCTGCTCAGCTCCTTCGGCTCCACGCTCATCGACCTGGCCCTGTTTTACCTGGTGATGAAGTTCTTTGGGGCCCGGCTGGGGGCCTACGCGGAGCTGGCCGCCACGGCCATCGCCCGGGCCTGCTCCTCCTTTGCCAACTTCAACGCCAACAACAAGGTGGTCTTCGGCAACGAGGGCCACTATGGGCGGGCCCTGCTGCGGTACTACTGCCTGTGTATCCCCCAGATGCTGGTCTCGGCGGGCTTAGTGACGCTTCTGAGCCATCTGCTGGCCGGAGGCGTCCCCATCCTGGCCACGGTCATCAAGTTCGTTGTGGACACCTGCCTGTTCTTCATCAGCTACCATATCCAGCGGGAGTGGGTCTTTTCCCAGAAGGACAAATGAAATTAAGAAATTAAAAAGGATCGCCTCCGGCAATTCACGCCGGAGGCGATTGAGACTGTCGAAACACTTAAAGCTGCGCAGGAAAGTGAGAGAGCAGCGGGGGAGTGATACTGTAGCCCATAAAAAGGGGCTGTGAAAAAAGTCCCTGAAAAAAAGAAGAGAGTTGCCAAGGAAGACCTTGGTAACTCTCTCCTTTTT
>CANQTO010000052.1 GCA_947626785.1 uncultured Oscillospiraceae bacterium | reverse complement strand
ACCTCCGACACCCGGATGCCCGTGGCGCAGATGGTCTCCATCAGGAGAGCCAGCCGCTCCTTGCCTCCTCTCTGGGCCGTCTCGATGAGGCGGCTGTATTCCTCTCTCGTCAGCTCCCGCTCCTGACTGCGAAACAGCCGCCGCTGGATACGCAGGTATTTCATCCGGCAGTCCTCCCGGCCGATAAAGGCAAAGAAGCGGTTCAGTGCTGCCAGCTTGGAGTTGACCGTGGCCGGGCAGAGCCCCTCCGCCAACAGCGCATCCCGCCAGGAGAGCACCTGCTCTTTCGTGAGCTCTTTCTCACCCAGGAAGGCCTGGAACTGCCGCAGGTCCCGGAGATACTTCTCCACCGTCCCTGCCGCCCGATCCTCGGCCAGCAGCGCGGCCCGGAACTTTCCTATTTCTTCCTTATTAATAATAGCCATAAAAACACCCCCGAAGGATTTGGTGTCCTTATTTTACCAAATTCAAGAAGAAAGACATCTTCACAAAAGGGAAAATACATAAAACAGCAGTGGACCTTTTATATCGGTTCACTGCTATTCTTTTATCACGTCAACTCTTTCCGTGTTATGCGCTGGGATCTTAAAACCTGCATTTTCTTTTTCTTGCAGTTTTGATAAAATTGTGATAAAATAGTGATAGTAAGGAGGCGATCTTATGCTGAACATCCGGCCGGTATCAGACCTGCGAAACAAATATCCGGAGATCGAAGAGACGGTTTTGAAAACAGGCGAGCCTGTTTTTCTCACCAAGAATGGCTATGGCTCCATGGTCGTTATGAGTCTGGAGCAATATTCCGCGCTGACAGACGGGATCGAAATGAGTTTGGACGAGGCGGACAAAGCCGCGGGCCTTTCAGACCTGCGGTACAGCGCGGAAGAAGTTTTCAGCCGTGTGAGGAGGGGGCTGCATGGGAAACCCGAGCTATGAGTTGAGGATCTTGCCCCTGTTTGAAGAAAAGCTCTCAGAAACTGTCCGCTACATTGCCTGGCAACTCCGCAATCCTATCGCGGCAGAGGCCTTTGTTGACGCTGTTGAGGCAGCGATTTATGAACGCTTGAAAGCGCCGGAGGCCTTTGCGTCCTATCCGTCCAAGAAGAAGCGCGACCACCCCTATTACGCGATCCCGGTAAAAAACTACTTTATTTTCTATGTCGTGATCGGAAACGTGATGGAAGTCCGGACCCTCGTTTACAGCCGGCGGGATCTGACGAAGCTCCTATAAGCCGCCTTATAGCACTGCTATAATGACATCTGTTGGTTTTGGTAGTATAATCAGGATAAGCAACGCCCCAGGCGTGTCAGAGTCTTGCCGCACTCTGACATCAGCCTGGGGCAACGAAGATACCCAGACTCTGATCGACATCCTGGCCAAGTACCAGATCAAGACCACCTTTTTCGTGGTGGGCGACTGGGTGGATAAGTACCCCGAGTCCGTCAAGGCCCTGGCCGATGCGGGCCACGAGGTGATGAACCACTCCTCTGATCACGCCCACTTCTCCAAGCTCGGCAGCGAGGAGATCGTCTCGGACATCACCGCCTGCAACGAGAAGATCGCCAAGATCACCGGCGTGACCCCCACTCTCTTCCGCTGCCCCTACGGGGAGTATGACGACCATGTGATCGAGGCGGTCACCGGCATGGGCATGACGCCCATCCAGTGGAGCGTGGACAGTCTGGACTGGAAGGGCATCTCCGCCGACGAGATCCAGCGCCGGGTGCTGAGGGGCGTGGAGCCGGGGAGCATCGTGCTGTTCCACAACGCCGCCGAGAACACTCCCGAGGCCCTGCCGGGCATCATCGAGGGCCTGATGGCCGGCGGCTACACCATCGTCCCCATCTCCCAGATCCTCCTCAGCGGCGAGACGACCGTGGACCACACCGGCAAACAGTGCCCGGCCTGAGCCGGAACTGTCCGTTTACAGCAAAGTACCCATAGATGCGAAAAAGCGGCGTCTATGGGTACTTGTATATTTTAAGCTGTAATTTTTCTTGTAATACTGATAAGGTTGTGTATTTTCGCCTCCAAACTTATCGTTTGGCAAAAGAGGGGCTTGACGAACGGGAGGAAAAGTCTTATAATCTGTTCTGATAATTCGGTAGTGCGCTAATGCGATAAAGTGAGGTGCGGAATGAGCAACTGGTTCTCTGAGGATGTACAGGAGCTGTTTGACACCATTCTGTCTTTAAGGGATCAGGAGGAGTGCCGGCGCTTCTTTGAGGATCTGTGTACCGTCAAGGAGATCATCGAGATGGCCCAGCGGCTCAAGGTGGCCAAGCTCCTGCGCGCCGGGTCCAGCTATGCCGGGATCAACCGGGAGACCGGCGTCAGCTCCGCCACCATCAGCCGGGTGAGCCGCTGCCTGGACTACGGCAGCGGGGGCTATGCCCTGGTGCTGGAGCGGAGCGAAAAGGAGGGACAGCCGTGACGGACCAGGGGCTCCTGAAGAGCGAGGAGCGGGCGGTGTACGCCCTGCGCCGGCTGTACCGGCACTACGGCTACCTGCCCTATAGAATGAGCAAATTTGAAGAGTACGAGCTGTATGTGCAGAACAAGGACTTTCTCATCAGCGACCGGGTCATCCCCTTCACGGACACCAACGGCCGCCTGATGGCCCTGAAGCCGGACGTGACCCTCTCCATTGTGAAGAACGGGGAGGACCGGACCGGCTGCAAGCAGAAGCTGAGCTATAACGAGAACGTCTACCGGGTGGACCGGAAGAGCGGCCAGTACCGGGAGCTGATGCAGGCCGGGCTGGAGTGCATCGGCGATCTGGACGGCTACGATCTCTTTGAGGCGGTCTCCCTGGCCGCCAAGAGTCTGGCCCTGCTGTCGCCGGACTATGTGCTGGAGCTGTCCCACCTGGGGCTGCTGAACGCCTTTTTGGAGGAGGCGGCCGGGGATGAGACCCTGCGCCGGAGATTGGCCGCTCTGGTGGCCGGGAAAAACCTCCACGACCTGCGGCGGCTCTGCCGGGCCTCCGGCGTCAGCGCCGAAGCGGAGGAGCGGCTGTGCGCCCTGGCCGGGCTCAGCGGCAGCCCGGCGGAGGTTTTGCCCCGGCTCCGGGCCCTCTGTACCGGTGCCGCCGAGGCGGAGGCCCTGGGGGAGCTGGAGGCGCTCTGGAATCTGCTTGCCGGGGAGGAGGGGGCGGAGAAGATCCGCCTGGACCTGTCCCTGGTCAGCGATATGAATTACTACAACGGCCTGGTGTTCAAGGGCTTTCTTAAGGGCGTATATGAGAGCGTCCTGTCCGGTGGGCAGTACGACAAGCTGCTGCAAAAGCTGGGCCGGAGCTCCCGGGCCGTGGGCTTTGCCATCTACCTGGATCTGCTGGAGGGCCTGGAACGGCGGCCCCGGGAGCTGGACGCGGATGTGCTGCTCCTGTACAGCCCCGGCGCGGACCCGGCGGCGGTGGCCGCCCAGGTGCGCCGTCTGACGGAGGCGGGAAAGAGCGTCAGCGCCCAGAAGGCCGTGCCTCCGCGGTTTCGTTACGGAGAGCTGATCCGTCTGGAGGAGGCGAGCCCATGCTGAATATTGCCCTTCCCAAGGGCCGCCTGGGCGAGCGGGTCTGCCGGATGTTTGAGGCGGCGGGCTACCCCTGCCCGGGGGTCCTGGAGGACCAGCGGCGTCTGGTCTTTGAAAATCCGGCCGCCGGCGTGCGCTATTTCTGGGTCAAGCCCTCAGACGTGCCCATTTACGTGGAGCGGGGCGCCGCCGACCTGGGCGTGGCGGGCAAGGACGTGCTGCTGGAGGCGGAGCCGGACCTGTACGAGCTGCTGGATCTGGAGCTGGGCCGCTGCCGCATGGCGGTGGCCGCGCCTCTGGGCTACCGGGACGACGGGGACCGGACCTTGCGGGTAGCCACCAAGTACCCCCGGATCGCCGACCGCTATTACGCGGGTAAGGGCCGGGAGATCGACATCATCCGCCTCAACGGCTCCATCGAGCTGGCCCCCCTGCTGGGCCTGTCGGACGTGATCGTGGACATCGTGGAGACCGGGACCACCCTTAAGGAGAACGATCTGGCCGTGCTGGAGGAGGTCTTCCCCGTCAGCGCGCGGCTCGTTGCCAACAAGGCCAGTACAAAATTCAAGACCGCCGAGATTGAACAGGCGGCGGAACGGATGAAAGGACAGATCGGACGATGATCAACATTTACGAGGCCGGGCAGCTTTCGGCCCAGGAGATCTTTCAACGGAAGACCGGCGGGGCCGGTGTGGAGGCCACGGTGGCGGAAATTCTGGCCGCGGTAGAGGCCAACGGCGACCGGGCCCTGCTGGACTACACCCGGCGCTTTGACCGGGCGGAGCTGGAGAGTCTGGAGGTGAGCCAGGCGGAGTTTCGGGAGGCGCTGGAGCTGGTGGAGCCCGGCTTTCTGGATATCCTCCGCCAGGCGGCCGCCAATATCCGCGCCTATCACGAGAAGCAGCTGCGCAGCGGCTTTGTGTTCACCGGACCGGACGGAGTGGTCCTGGGCCAGAAGCTGACGCCTATTGAAAAGGTGGGGCTCTACGTCCCCGGCGGCACGGCGCCCTATCCCTCCACCGTCCTGATGGACAGCATCCCCGCCAAGATCGCCGGCTGTAAGGAGCTGGTGATGGTGACGCCGCCCACGGCGGAGGGGAAGGTCAATCCCGCCATTCTGGCCGCCGCCCAGGTGGCCGGAGTGGACCGGGTGTTCAAGGTGGGCGGGGCCCAGGCCATTGCCGCCCTGGCCTTCGGGACGGAGAGCGTCCCCCGGGTGGACAAGATCGTGGGCCCCGGCAACGCCTATGTGGCCGAGGCGAAAAAGCAGGTCTTCGGCCGGGTGGCTATCGACGTGATTGCCGGACCCAGCGAGATCTTAGTGGTGGCCGACGGAAAGAGCAGCCCCCGCACCGTGGCGGCGGATCTGCTCTCCCAGGCCGAGCACGACCGGCTGTCCACCGCCGTGCTGGTCACCGACAGCCGGGAGTTGGCCCAGGCGGTGGCCTTGGAGCTGGAAAAACAGCTGGAGACCCTGCCCCGGCGGGAGATCGCCGCCACGTCTCTGGAGAACAACGGCAAGATCATCCTGGCGGAGGACCTGGGCCAGGCCCTGGACATCGCCAACGAGATCGCCCCGGAGCATCTGGAGCTCTGCGTGGACGAGCCCTTCGCCTGGCTGCCCCGGGTGAAAAACGCCGGCTCCGTCTTCCTGGGCCGCAGCTGCCCGGAGGCCTTAGGGGACTATTTCGCCGGGCCCAACCACACCCTCCCCACCGGGGGCACGGCCCGCTTTTCCTCCCCCCTGTCGGTGGACGACTTCATCAAGAAGACCCAATTTACCTACTATACCCCCCAGGCTCTGGAGCAGGCGGCGGACAAGGTAGCCGCCTTCGCGGAAAAAGAGGGCCTGGACGGCCACGCCCGGAGCATCCGCTCCCGGTTTGAGGAGACATCATGAGCCGGTTTTTCAGTTCCCGCTACAGGGCTTTGCAGCCCTATGTGCCCGGAGAGCAGCCCCGGGATCAGCGCTATATCAAGCTCAACACCAACGAGTCCCCCTTTCCGCCCTCCCCCGGGGTGCAGGCCGCCGCGGCGGCGGAGAGCGGGCGGCTCCAGCTGTATTCGGACCCGGCCTGCACGGAGCTGACAAACAAGCTGGCCGGGCTCACCGGCCTGCGGCCGGAGCAGCTGCTGTGCACCAACGGCTCCGACGAGGCGCTGAACTTCGCCTTTATGGCCTTTGCCGACGAGGCGCGGCCCCTGGCCTTTCCGGACGTGACCTACGGTTTCTATCCGGTGATCGCCGGGCTGGACCACATCCCCTATGAGGAGATCCCCGTCCGGGCGGATCTGCGGGTGGATCCGGAGGATTATCTGGGCATTGGAAAGACCGTGGTGCTGGCCAATCCCAACGCCCCCACCGGCCTCTGCCTGTCCCTGGAGGAGATCGGGGCCATCGCCGCGTCCAACCCCGACAACGTGGTGATCGTGGACGAGGCCTATGTGGATTTCGGCGGGGAGAGCGCCCTGGGCCTGCTGAAGGAGCACGAAAACCTGCTGGTGGTCCAGACCTTCTCCAAATCCCGGTCCATGGCGGGGGCCCGGCTGGGCTTTGCCGCCGGGAGCGAGGCGCTGATCGGGGACTTAAACGCCCTGAAATACGCCTCTAACCCCTACAATGTGAACCGCATGACCGCCGCCGCCGGCTGCGCCGCCATCGACGAGGACGCCTATTACCGGGCCAACTGCGCCCGTATCTGCGAGAACCGGGCCTGGACGGCGGCCGCGCTGGAGGCCCTGGGCTTCCAGGTGCTGCCCTCCAGGGCCAACTTCCTCTTCGCCCGCAGCCCCGCTCTGGGCGGGGAGGCGCTGTACCGGGAGCTGAAAGAGCGGGGCATCCTGGTGCGGCATTTCGCCAAGCCCCGGATCGAAGACTATATCCGCGTCACCGTGGGGACCCGAGAGCAGATGAAGATCTTTATCGAGACTGTAAAGGACTTGATTGGAGGCTGAGACAATGGGAGAAGCGGAGATCAGGCGCGTCACCGCCGAGACGGAGATCGCGCTGAAGCTGGATCTGGAGGGGGGCCCGGTGCGCTGTGACAGCGGCTGCGGCTTTTTGGACCATATGCTGACCCTCTTTGCCGCCCACGCCGGCTTCGGCCTGGAGCTGACGTGCCGGGGGGACAGCCAGGTGGACTATCACCACAGCACCGAGGATATCGGCATTTGCCTGGGCAGGGCCTTCGCCCAGGCCCTGGGGGACAAGGCGGGCATCACCCGCTATGGGGACATCCTCCTGCCCATGGATGAGGCCTTGATCCTCTGCGCCGTGGACATCTCCGGCCGGGGAGGCTGCTATTTTGAGCTGCCGGTCCCCGCCCAGAAGGTGGGGGATTTTGACACGGAGCTGGGCGAGGAGTTCTTCCGGGCCTTTGCCCGGGAGTCCGGCGTGACGCTCCATCTGCGCAAGCTGGCCGGGACCAACTCCCACCATATCTTAGAGGGGGCCTTTAAGGCCTTCGGCCGGAGCCTGGCCAAGGCCGCGGCCCCGGACGGGAGGAACACCGGAAAGATACCCTCCACTAAGGGAGTGTTAGCGTGATTGTTATCATCGACTACGGCGTGGGCAATCTCTTCTCCCTCTGCTCCTCGCTCAAAAGCATCGGCGCCCAGGCGGAGGTCAGCGCCGATCCGGCGCGGATCGCAGCCGCCGGCAAGCTGATCCTCCCCGGCGTGGGGGCCTTTGGGGACGCGGCGGAGAAGCTGCGCCGGGCCGGGCTGGACCGGGTAATACTGGAGCAGGCGGAAAAGGGCAAGCCCCTTCTGGGCATCTGCCTGGGGATGCAGCTGCTGTTTGAAAAGAGCTGGGAGTACGGTGAGCATCCAGGCCTGGGCCTGCTCAAGGGGCAGGTGGTCCCCATGGCCGGACGGCTCCCGGCCGGGCTGAAGATCCCCCACATCGGCTGGAACGGGCTGCTGCTGAAAAAGCCCCACCGGCTGCTGCGGCAGGTCCGGGAGGGGGACTGCGTCTATTTTGTCCACTCCTTCTACGCCGAGGGCTGTGAGGACAGCCTGATCGCCACGGCGGAATACGGCATAGAGCTGACGGCGGCGGTGGCGAAGGACAATGTGATGGGCTGCCAGTTTCACCCGGAGAAGAGCGGCCGGGTGGGGCTGAACATTTTGAGAGCGTTTTGTGAGGATTAGATCATGGTAGTGCTTCCGGCGATCGATCTATATGAGGGGAAGGCCGTGCGCCTGGTTCGGGGGGACTACGCGGCCATGACGGTCTACAGCGGAGACCCGGTCTCCGTGGGGCTTCAGCTGAAGGCCCAGGGGGCGGAGATGCTCCACATGGTGGACCTGGAGGGGGCCAAGACCGGCGGCAGCCCCAACCTGCCCCTGGTCCGGGCCGTGGCGGAGGCCACGGGCCTGCCCATCGAGCTGGGCGGCGGCCTGCGGGACATGGCGGCGGTGGACCGGGCCCTGTCCCAGGGGGCGGCCCGGGTGATCCTGGGGACCGCCGCCGTGACGGACGAGCCCTTCCTCCGCTCCGCCCTGGACAAGTACGGCGGCCGTGTGGCCGTGGGGGCGGATATCCGGGACGGCTGGGTGGCCGTCCGGGGCTGGACGGAGCGCTCCTCCCTGCGGACCTGGGACTTTTTTGAGAAGCTGGAGCGCCTGGGGGTGGAGACTGTCATCTGCACGGACATCTCCCGGGACGGGGTCCTGGGAGGGACGAATCTGGAGCTGTACGCGGCGCTGGTGAAGGCCTTCCGGGTCCGCCTGATCGCCTCCGGCGGCGTCTCCGGCCTGGAGGACCTGCTCCGGCTGAAGGAGCTGGGCCTCTGGGGCGCCATCGTGGGCAAGGCCTGGTATACGGGGGCCATCGACCTTCCGGCGGCCATCAAGGCGGTGCGCTCATGATCGCCAAGCGGATCATCCCCTGCCTGGACGTGAAGGACGGCCGGGTGGTCAAGGGCGTGAACTTTCAGGGCCTGGGGGACGTGTCCGACCCGGTGGAGCTGGCCTCCTTCTATTCCGACAGCGGCGCGGACGAGCTGGTGTTCTACGACATCACCGCCTCCTATGAGGGCCGAGCCCTGTTTACGGACATCCTCCGGGCCGTGGCGGAGCGGGTGTTCATCCCCCTCACCGTGGGCGGCGGCATCCGGGAGCTGGCAGACTTTGACCGGGTGCTCAAAAGCGGCGCGGACAAGGTCAGCGTCAACTCCGGGGCACTGAAAAACCCCGATCTGATCCGGGAGGCCGCACGGAAGTACGGGGACCAGTGCGTGGTCCTCTCCGCGGACATCAAGCGGGTGGACGGCCAGTTCCGGGTCTTTGCCCAGGGGGGCCGGGTGGACACCGGCCTGGAGGCCATCGCCTGGCTCAAGCGGGGCGTGGCCCTGGGGGCCGGGGAGATCGTGGTCAACTCCATCGACACCGACGGGGTGAAGGGGGGCTTTGATCTGCCCCTGCTCCGGGCCGTCTGCGAGGCGGTGCAGGTGCCGGTGATCGCCTCCGGCGGCGCGGGCTGCCCGGAGGACTTTGTCCGGCTGTTCAAAAGCGTCCCCGGCGTGGACGCGGGGCTGGCCGCCTCGGTGTTCCACTTCGGGGAAATCAAGATCCCGGAGCTGAAAGCGCTGCTCCGGGAGAAGGATATTCAAGTGAGGCTGCGGTAACATGATCGGTATCGACGAACTGAAATTTGACGAAAAGGGGCTGATCCCCGCTATCGTGGTGGACGGGGAGAGCCAAAAGGTGCTGACCCTGGCCTATATGAGCCGGGAGAGCCTGGAGATTTCCCTGGAAAAGGGGCTCTGCTGCTTTTACAGCCGCTCCCGGCAGCAGCTCTGGCTCAAGGGCGAGACCAGCGGCAACTACCAGCACATCCTCTCCATCACCGCCGACTGCGACCGGGACGCCCTGGTGGTCCGGGTCCGGAAGGACGGCCCCGCCTGCCACCTGGGGACCGACTCCTGCTTCTCCTATCCCCTCTGGCAGGGGGAGGAGCCGGAGCCCTTCAGCCTGGAGAGGCTGTACGCGCTGCTGCTGGACCGGAAGGAGCGCCGCCCCGAGGGGTCCTACACCAGCTATCTCTTTGAAAAGGGCCTGGACAAGATCCTCAAGAAGGTGGGCGAAGAGGCCACCGAGGTGATCATCGCCGGTAAGGCGGAGGACCGGCGGGAGACGGTCTACGAGCTGGCGGACCTGAGCTATCACCTGCTGGTGCTGATGGCCCAGCTGGGGATCGAGCCGGAGGAGGTCCGGCGGGAGCTGGCCTCCCGGCACATCATCGACCACAAGGTGAAACAGGAGAAAATGGCGTGACAGGCTTTTCCAACTACCATACCCACACCCGCTTCTGCGACGGGGCGGACAGCCCCGAGGAGCTGGTCCGGGAGGCGCTCCGCCTGGGCTGCCCGGAGCTGGGCTTCTCCGGCCACGGCTGGGCCCCCTATGACGAGGACTGCTGCATGAGCCGGGAGGGCACCCGGCGCTACCGGGCGGAGGTCCGGCGGCTCCAGGCGGCCTGCGCCGGGCAGATCAGGATCCTGCTGGGGGTGGAGCGGGACATCTTTTCCGAGCCCCCGGAGGGGGACTGGGACTATGTGATCGGCTCGGTCCACTATCTTTATAAGGACGGCGAATACCTCTGCCTGGACGACAGCCCCCAGCGGCTTTTGAGCGCCGTGAGAGAGCATTTCGGCGGGGACATCTACGCCTTTATTGAGGCCTATTATGAGACGGTGGCCCAGGTGTACGACCGGACGGGCTGCGACATCATCGGCCACTTTGATCTGATCACCAAATTCAACGAGGGCGGCGCCCTCTTTGACGAGAGCCACCCCCGCTACCGGCGGGCGGCTCTGGCCGCCCTGGACCGGCTGTGCCAAAGCCCCGCGGTCTTTGAGCTGAACACCGGGGCCATGGCCCGGGGCCTGCGGAGCGGGCCCTATCCCGCGCCCTTTCTGGTGGAGGCCCTGCGAGAGCGGGGCAAAAAGCTGCTCCTCTCCTCCGACTGCCACCGGAAGGAGGCGCTGCTATACGGCTTTGAGCAGGCGGCCGCCCGCTATGGCGGGGACGCCTTTCTCAATTCAGCTCCCGTTCGGTGACGCAGTCCTTTTTCAGCGTGCCCACCAGAAATTGCAGAGCGTCCACCACATGGGGGCGGATATCCCCGCCGATCAACACGGCCATGATGTCGTCCCCCACGGCCAGCTCCCCCTCGTTGAGCCAAACCCGGACATAATAGATGCCCTCCATCTGCCGGGCCGCCCGGATGGCCTGCTCCGTTTTTTCCCGGTCATAGCCAAAAAGCATCCCTGTAACGGGCTTCGTGCCGGCCTCTCCCAGCCTGACCTTCGCTTTGGCCGTCCGGCGCACGGTCCCGTTGTGTACAAGATACATCCCGCAATCCGCCGCCGAGGGGTCCGCCTTGGCCTCTCTCAGCCACCGGTCTATAGATGGCGCTGTCTTTTTCATAGCGTCTCCTCCCATTCTCCTTTATTGGCGCGGCGCTCCTTGACACGAGTAAAAGGCTCGCCGCAAAGCGCCCTGATCCATGGATCAGGGTGCTTTTCTATCTGATCTCTGCCATTTAAACCGAGCGGGTCAGGAAGGCTTTTATCGCTTCCTCCGCTGTCTTCCGCAGGCTGCTCCGGCAGGTCCTGGCAAGCTCCTCCATACTCTGCTCTCTGTCGCTGGAGGTATAATAGGCGCTTATCCCCTCCTTGAGGACCGCCTCTGCGCCCTCCCCGGCGCAGCCGCATATGGCAATGCACGGCCGGCCCGCTTTCAGCGCCCTGCGCCCTACGCCCACCGGCACCTTTCCCGAGACGCTCTGCCGGTCGATACGCCCCTCACCGGTGATGATAAGCTCCGCATCCTCCATCAGGCGGTCGATCTGGGCCGCATCCAAAAGGATCTCGATCCCCGGCAAGAGCTCAGCCCCGCAAAAGGCGAGCAGCGCGCCCCCCAGACCTCCCGCCGCGCCGGCGCCGGGAACGTTCAGGATGTCCTTGCCCAGTTCCGAGCTTATGACAGACGCGAAGCTGCGGATCGCCTGATCCATAGGCGCGATCTGCTCTGGCTTCAGGCCCTTTTGCGGGCCGAAAACGGCGCTTGCTCCTCTCTCGCCGCATAGAGGGTTGTCCACGTCACAGGCTGCCGTGATCTCCAGCTCCGGCAGGGTCTCAGGCCGCCGGATATGGCGGACCCTGCCTAAATGGCAGGCATACGGCGGGATCTCCCGCCCCGCCCCATCCAGAAAGCGATAACCCAGAGCGGCGGCCATGCCAAGGCCGCAGTCGTTGGTGGCGCTGCCGCCGATACCCATGAGTACTTTATGATGGCCGGCGGCAGAGAGACGCAGGAGCATTTCCCCCACGCCGCGGGTCGTGGCATGCAGCGGGTCAAGCTGCCCTCTCATCAGAGGAAGTCCGGCACAACCGGCCATCTCCATCACGGCCGTATGGTCGGGGAGGATCCCATAAGGGCAGTCCACCGCTTCGCCTGCCGGCCCGGAGACATCGGCATATTTTTTCCTCCCGCCCAGCAGCTTCAGGTAGGCGTCCACCATGCCCTCTCCGCCGTCAGACATGGGGATCTTTACGATCTCTGCGCCCGGTACGAGCCGCTCGATCACTTCGCCCAGAATATCTCAGATCTCGCACGCCTCTAAGGTGCCTTTAAAAGAATCCGGAGCTATAATGAAGCGCCGCATAACGAGCCTCCTATTTTGCCGTTACAAAGTGTTTTTTCGGGATCGATAAGCCGGATCACCTAAAATATATCATATTCCCGGAATATATTTCAAGCTTAGTGGAGAAGATGCAGAATCTATATCCTGTAGGTTATACAATGATGTGTGACAGGTAGAAAAAGATGGGGATTCTATCAGGCTATGAAAAAGCACAGCAAACGCCGGGTGTTTTGCCCGGCGTTTGCTGCTTCAGCGGGCCTATACCCGCAGTTTTTCCATGTCAGGATCCAGCTGGACAATGCGGCGGTCCAGCCGCTTCGCGTAGCGCAGGGCCACCGGGAGCAGGGCGTCCCCCTCGCCGGATACGGCGAGCACCGTATCCGCCATATCTACCGCGTTGAGCATGGCGGTGATCTCGCAGTTGGCGGTCCGGACCGGCGAGACGGTCAACACCTCTGAGCACGCAGCTTGTACATTGAAATACCGCTCCCGCAATTCCGGCGTCCATTTGGTGGCCTGGCCCTCCCAGGGGACGGCGCAGATCAGCCGGAGGGCTTTGTCATTTACCCGCAACTGAGCGATGCTCTCCGCGGCGTAGAGACCCATCCCGGCGTCCAGGACCACATAGAAGTCCGTGACGCTCTGGGCCCGCAGCAGGGTGATCCGGTTGAGGAGCAGGAGCCGCAGAGCCGCGCAGGCCGGGTCCTCCTCGTCATAGCCCCAGGGGAAAGTCACAGGCGGGCTCCCCAGGATGGCACAGCATTTTTCTCTCATTTTACAGCTCTCCCACATAAAAAAGGCGTGCAGCCGGAGCCGCACGCCGAAAAACGCATTGCTCCGATTGCTGCGACGCAATTCCGTTTGTCTCAAATGAGAACACGAAAGTTGGAGAATACGTTTTTACCAAAGTTGGTAAAACGCATTCTCATTTAAGACAAACGATATGGAATTACGTCGCAAGTATATTTTAGCACCCGGCACAGTGCTTGTAAAGAAAAAGAATCGCACCATCCGGCGGCGTATACGCCGCCTTCCGGCCGGAACGGCCGGATTTAAACTGTCAAGAGGCCGGGCGTTCAGTACTTTCCCTGATAAAGCATAAGAGGCGGGGGCTCCGCTCCCACCCTATCTTCGATCTCAGTGGTATTACAGGGGTTGCACTCTCGGGCCCCATGAAAGCCGGAGGCTTTCATGGGAAAGAAAGAACAACACCATCGGTCGGGCGGCCGCCGCTTGCGGTGGCTGCTGACCTTATGGTGTTGTTCTGACGCAGTGGGGCGATTCGAACGCCCGGCCGTCCGGCGGCGGTAAACGCCGCCTTCCGGCCGTACGGCCGGATCTAAAATTGCAAGAGGCCGGGTGTTCGGCTGCCATCCCGATAAAGCATCAGAGGCAGGAGCCTTGCTCCCGCCTCTGGTGCTTGGTCCGAGTGGGGCGATTCGAACGCCCGGCCTCTTGAACCCCATTTATGATACAAGCTTATTTTATTGTTTAATTACGTTGAAAAAGTCTTGATTATCCCGCTCTTTTCGTGTATTATGTATTTATAAAATCTTCTATCGTCAATTATCTTTGTTGACACTTTTGTTGACACTCTGGAGGGTGACGCTATGGCAACCGTTGAAACGCGGAAAAACAAGCAGGGCGATATAACCGGCTATCGGGTGCGCTCATGTGTCGGACGAGATGAACAATATAAGCAAGTCTGGAGGACCTGCACCCTCCCCCGCCCGGACGGACTGACCCCGGCCAGAGAGAGGAAAGAAGTCCAGCGCCTTGCCGATGAATGGGAAACAGCTCAAAAGGCCGAGTATGAGCGCACACGTTCAAAAGAGGACAGGGACCGTATCACCTTTGCAGACTTTATATCTAATCACTGGTGGCCTGATCACGTCATGGACGGAACGCACACACCGAACAGCATTGAATTTTACCGATATATGGCCGATGACCTTATTTCCTATTTTGGGCCGAAGAAAAGGTTAAATCAGATCGACGCCGAAGCCGTCAAGCGGTATGTAAAGTTTTTGAATACAGAGGCGAGAACGAAGCAAGGGACACCATACAGCGCCGCGACGGTGCAGCACCACTTCGCCACGCTTCGGAACATCATGGAGTATGCCCGGCGTTTTCACTACCTCCAGGCGGACCCCTGCGGGGATCTGAGCCAAAAAGAAAAACCGCATAAGGGGACAAAGAAGATTGACTTTCTGACCGCCGAGCAGGCGCGGGAGTTTATGCGCTGTTTGGAGTCAGAGCCGCTTTTCTGGAAAGCCCTTGCAAATGTTCTTCTTACTTGCGGCCTGCGCCGTGGTGAATGTGTTGCCCTCCAATGGAGGGATATAGACCCGGAAAAGCTGACGCTGAACATCTCCAGGAATATCACGATTGACAAAGAGGCCCCGAACAAGATCAGGATCGGCAGCACCAAGACCGGCGAGAGCCGGACCGTCCCCCTGTCTCCCCGTGTATTCAGCCTGTTAATGGAACTCAAGAGAGAACATGAGGCCAGATTGCAAGTGAAATTAGCCCCCAGCGCCTTTATATTTTGCAGACAGGCGGACCCCAGCAAGCCGATATACCCCACCGAGCCGACGCGCTATATATCGAAGTTCGTCAAGAGGCATAACCTCCCGGACGTTTCCCCCCATGATTTGAGACACAGCGCGGCAACTCTGGCCCTGGAGGCCGGTGCCAACTTGAAACAAGTGCAAGTCCTTTTAGGCCACGCTGACCCCGGCACGACGATGCGATTTTATGCCGGAGTCAGTGAAGAAGCGCAGCGCCAAACCGTTGAAGGAATAGAAAGCCTGATAGGATAACATGAAGGCCACGGTTTTTGCCGTGGCCTTTTTATATTCAGCACCACTTATATATTCCCTTGCTATCAAGTTTCCGAAATTGATAAGCACATTTACACTCTGTAAATTCAATAATAGCATTTATTATATCAAAAAATTCGTTGATTTTATAAAAGTACCTTTTTGACCCACGCGGCGACTTCATTTCAATACACCGTCTGAAAAAGAAATAGCAATCACTATTAGATTGGGTTCTTTGAATAAAATCGTCATATTTAACGTCTTTTGTTATAATCGTTCCATTCTTTTGTTCCCACAGGAAAGCCTCTTCTAACGTCATTCCAGGCAGATATGTCTTTTCACTATCCCCGTTTTTCAGACAAACCACATTGATATCTTTTACTGAATAACCGCATAGCTCAACAAGACGGATTGTCAACGCAGTCCGTTCTTCTTTGCCGTCATAGAAAGCGCCCATGCGATCACCTTCAGTTTTGAAATTGTCAAGGCCCATTAACCATTCATATCTGATGGTATCAAACATATCTGTCTCTAAATCCCCGGTTTTGAACAACTCAATAATTTTCCTTGCAAAATCCTCCGTTAATCTTTCTTTCCCTGTTACAATTCTTGAAATTTGTTGTGGCGTGTAATTGAGTTTCTCTGCCAGTTCGCTTTGCTTAATCTTTTTCTCTTTGAGTAACGATGAAAGTCTTTCGTTGCTAATCAGGTTAATCTCCATCTTTTTCCGTCCCATGTTTGCCCCTCCTGTTAATGTTATAAAAAGTTAATAATTGTTCGACTAAATCAACTTTTTATACTATAATACACGATAGTTGGACGAAAGTCAACAATAAAAAAGGAGGATAAACAATGCCGACTTTCAAAACTATCAGGCAGACCGCAGCGATGGGAATTTTACCAGAACACCGTATCCGCGCATTGGTAGCTGAAGGGAAATGTCCAGGAATACGTTCAGGAAATCGTTTCCTTGTCAATGTTGTCGCTCTTGCTGAAATGCTGGACGCAGAGAGCCGAAAGGTGAAGGAGGCGACAATGTGAGCGCAAAAGGAAACGCGCCCACCGGCGGGGCAACGCCGATGAGCGCAGGGGTGGAAATGACACCGGGCAAGGCTTCAATTTCCTATTCGTATCTTAACACCGCGCCGGGAGGCTGTCAAGGTATCGAGGCGCTTTTGACACCCGGAAAGGCGAACGGGAGAAAATGCGCCGATCTGGCCGCAGCCGTGGGAACGGATGGGCGCACATTGAGGCGGAAAATACAGGCAGCGCGGCTATCCGGGGCCTTGATACTCTCCAGCCCAGCGACCGGCTACTTTCTGCCTGAAAACACAGAGGAACTAAAGGCGTTTATCAAATCTATGCGTCATAGATGCGCCGAAATTTCCGCCGTCACCCGCGCCGCTGAAGATGCCCTGAACGAGTTGAGCGGCCAGCTGACCATACCAGGGTGGTGAGCATGTGGCCCGGCACAAGACCGCGAAAAACTGTCAAATATTGCCGTGGCTGTCTGAAAAGCCGGACAATTCAGAGGGCCGATTTATACAAGTTGGAAACAGCCTTTTGCTTTCGGAGCGTTTCGGCAAGCTATCGGCAAGCGCCCAGCGGCTTTACTTATGTTCCGCTATGGAGGCCGGGGGACGCCGTGAGTTCACGTTCCCCGCCGCCACCATGAAGAAGTACCACTTTCCCCGCAGCACGGCACAAGCCGCCCTGAATGAGCTGACGCAGCACGGATTTATCGAGCTTATATCAAGCGGCAAGATCACACGGGAGCCGAATTTATATCGGTTTTCTTTCCAATGGAAAGGGGCTAAATAAAACCGATATGTCTGGCTATATATAGTATATGTGCCTCATTTTCGGGCAGTGCAAACGTGAAATAAAGTTCACTGGATGCCCGGAAATTGGGCAGTGCAGAGAAATAAAGCCCGCTCCACTGCCCGAAATCCGGGCAAGGAAACCGGGTTACACTGCCCGAAAAGTAATCAGCCAAAATGAAGCAAATTCCAGAGACAGCATATCATACTTTGCCATTTTAAGGCCACCAGAGCGGCAAAAAACGGCGATATGCGGAAAGGAGGGATAATGTGACCCCGAACAAGGAAAAGGCCCTTGCAGCCCTTCTGACGTGTTCCACGCGCAAAGAGGCGGCAGAGCGGGTGGGAATTAGTGAGCGGACGATCAGAGGCTATTTTCAGGACGATGAATTTATAGAGCGATACAGAGCCGCTTTTGCCGATGTTATTGAAGAAGCAACGCGCCACGCTCAACAGTCCCTGTCCCCGGCCCTGTCTGTTTTACGGGAAATTATGGGGGATGAAAAAGAACCGGCCTCCGTGAGAGTACAAGCCGCAAAATGCGTCATTGACTATGGCCTGAAATTGGGTGAAGCCCTTGACGTGCTGGAGCGCGTGAATGAGCTTGAAAAAATCGCTATGAGATTGGAGGCGAAACGATGAACACAGCCAAACTTGAAGCCCTTGCAGCCCGTGTACAGCGGCTTGCAGAGGCAGCAGCACAAGAAAAAGCTCTTTCGGAGCCATACTGCAAAATCAATGTTTACGATCTGCGCGGGGAGGGCATGACCCAGTTGGAATACTACCCGGAGGGCAAGAGAGGCAAGCGGCAAGTGCTGGAGGGCCTGACCGTGAGCGAAGCCCTGGAATGGGCCGATACCCAGCAGATAGAGGCCCTTGTAAACATGATGTTTTGCCCGCTCTGGTGTTATGCTTTTTACCGTCGATGCGGCCTTTACACCGATGAACAGTTAGAGATCATGCGGCAGCGTGATATTCAAAAATTTGACGATGTTGCAGAAATCGCCGTACTTCCAGAGGCAGAGGCGATTGTAGACAGACTATCGCGGATTCCGCAATTCTGGACGATATATCCCCGTAAGGACAAGAAAGGGGGCAAGTAAATGAAAGAACGTCTTGACCGCCTCCAGCGCCGAATAGAGGCTATCAGACGGCAGCACGGCGCAGGCGTGGGCATTGTAGCGCCGGATGAAGCCGGGGGCTATACCCTTTACAACGGCGGGGACGTGAGCCACCATGATACCATAGAGGCAGCGAGAACCGCGTTTCTGGAGTGTTCACCCGCTCCGGGCCATGAACCGCCGCTTATTATCATTGACCTATAATTTACAGCGGCAGCAGCCGCAGAAAGGAAGAAACAAATGAAACTTTCAGAGCAATATCTTTCCCGCGTAAAGGCATACCTGGACGCAGCCGCGCAGATCACCGCAGACTATAACGCCGAGACGGAAAAGGCCAAGCGTTTTGAGGGCAGCGCCGGGGGCCGGGAGCTTATGGACAAGGCCAGAGCCACCAGGGACGCCGCCTTAAAGACAGAGAAAGAGGCCACCGTTAAGGCCATCCGTGAGATCACCGCAGCCATGAGGGGGAATGTCAAGGGCCGGAAAATCCAAGCCCCCACGCAGGAGCAAATCAATATTCTGACCGTCTTGAAGATGCGCGACAAGCTGACCCGTGACGAAATCGCACAGGCCGGTAATAGCCTTGCAGATAACCCGTTTTGCCTGTCCGCGCTGGATGAAATCGCACACAGCCACGGCCTGACCTATACCGGCAAGCGGGGAGGCATGACCGCCGCCGACGCTCTAAGCCACATTGACAGCCTGGAGCGGAACGGCCTTAGTATGTTGCAGGGAGAAAGCCGCTTCACCCGCGCACCGGCTGACATGGGCGACCTTATGACCAGGTGGGCAAATTTTAGTTACGCCGTGACTACCGACGAATGGGGCGGGCAGCATACCGTAATCGACCAGGACACCACCGGGGCATTTGCCGCCATCGTAGACGGGGAGGGGGCCGACGCATGACAGACACCGAGAGAAAGGCCCGCAGAGCGGCCAGAGAAGCCGCCAGAGCCGCCCACGATCAGCAGGAGGCCGCAGACAAGGCCCTTGTTTCGGAGGCCATGAGGGGCGTTTTGAGCGACCTGAACGCCACCACCAGGGAGCGCATTTTTGCGACCCTGACCCTTGACCATATCGGCAGCGATCTTGTACCCTGGAAAGCCGCGCAGCTTTACAGCGGCGACGTGGACAAAGAAGCCTTTAAGCAAGCCGTGAACAGGATCACCGAGCAAGAGGCCAGCAGGACATAATGACAGAAATCAAGTGCTCAAAATGAGCACTTGATTTTTCATCATATCATGGGGATAGATGTTTGGTAAATGGCAATTTTCGCCACTTACCACCATTTTCACCTATATTGAGGGCGCTTGTCCCCGGCTCTGTTTTTTATCAATAAAGGCTTGCTCTTATTCCTGTATATCCCGCTCCATAGCTTCATCAATGGCTCTATTGATAAAACCGTTAAGGCTTTCACCGTGGGCATTTGCATGGGCCTTTACTATTTCCTTTTTGCCCTTTTCAAGACGCAGCTCCACCCGTTCATAATTTGCGGCATTGTACTTTGCAACGGCCCGCCGCTGGGCGTCACTCTTAATTGCCATATTATAGCCTCCCTTATACAGAGGGGGCGCTTTTTTTATAAATGCATCCCCTCCCATTGTAGCTATATTATACTCCCGAAATCTACTGATGTCAATATACAATATTAACAATATGACGGCAGTATATTTGTACAACATTCCATATTGACTTTATCTACTGACGGCAGTATAATAATATCAGAAAGAGGGAGAGAGATTAAAAACCTCAAGCAAAGGGCCCAGACATACTGGTGACGACCGCCAAGACCGGGAACATTCCAGACGGGCCACTCCCCCACACAGGGCCGGGGAAACGCATTCCCCCAGTAGGCAGGACGCGAACAGGACTCACGCCCCCGGCCCACAAAAAAATGAAAGGAGATCACCACAATGACCAACAAGCAGATTGACAACCGCGTGAAGAAGCTCCAGGCCCTGGAGGCCAGGATGAAGGAGCTGGAGGACCAGGCAGAGGCCATCCGGGCCGAACTCAAGGCTGACCTGGAGAGCAAGGGCGAGGACGAGCACAACACCGGCAGCTTCATCATCCGCTGGAAGGAGATCGTCAACCGCCGCCTGGACAGCAAGGCCCTCAAGGCCGCCCTCCCTGACGTGTTCGCCGCCTATTCCCGCGAGAGCGTTTCCCGGCGCTTCACCATCGCATGAAAAAGGCCCCTTGTCTGAACGCCGACCAAAGCAGCAGACAAGAGACCATAACCAACCACCGAGCGGAGGCCGGTAAACCCATTATAACCGGCCTCCCGAAATATTTCAAGAGGAGGTTTTGAGAATGAACACATTTATACCCGGCACAGCGGAGTCTCGTTACGCTATCAGCTTTAACGGAGATATGCACCTGGCCGCACTTGACCGCATACACAGACTCCATTATGCACTGTGGGAGGACCAATTTGGCACCACCAGAGAGCACCCGATTGGCGAATGGGATATTGAGATCATCGGTGACCTGCTCTATGTCCTTAATGACGCATTGTTCAACGAGATCCGCGATATGGCCCTTGAGATGGGAGATGACAGCATCAGCAGCGTGGAGCCTTATCTGCGTATGGCAAAAGAAGCTGAAAGAGCCATCGAGTGTAACAAGCTGGTTGACAAGGCCAGAGACAGGCAGCGCAAGGCCGGGACAGAAGAAAGCCGGGAAGCATATCAAGCGAAGGTTGACGCCCTGGCCGCGCTCCCTGATGAAGATGCCATACCGCTGTTAAAGGCCCTGCTGGGGAAAGGGGAGGCGTAGAGGAAAACATGTTGCCGAACGCAGAAGCGCAAACAGCAGAAAAAGACTTTCTCAAACAAATTGGGAAATTGACACCCGTGGAATGGCTGGCCGTGAACGCCTGTATTCTGGCCTTGCTTATCAAACAGGGAAACAGCGCAGAGGCAGCGGAAGAAATCGACCGCCTAAAAGAAAAGCATACAAGGGGCGACTTCAAGAGGGCTATAAAAGTGGCCCGTGAGCTTCAAGCTGATGCAAGGCGCACGGGAGACACAAGAACACATGACGCTTGCGAAAGAACCATTAATTTTATACGGCGCTATCTGCTGGAAAGGGGGATGATCGAATAAGGGGCAGGGGCCTCCAAATAATTCAGAGGGCTTTACACAAGAGCGGGCCGGGGGCTGTTCCCGGTCCGTTTTGCCTCTTAAAATGCAGGAAATTCCGAAATTGTTGACACTTTTTGTTGACACCCTAAAAAGCCACAAAAGCGGAACTTCACGGAAAAGTTATCAGAAAAACAATTAAGGCCAGAAACTTGTCTGTTTCAAGCCTTAAAAGTTGGTCCGAGTGGGGCGATTCGAACGCCCGGCCTCTTGAACCCCATTCAAGCACGCTACCAACTGCGCTACACCCGG
>CANQTO010000051.1 GCA_947626785.1 uncultured Oscillospiraceae bacterium | reverse complement strand
GCGCCCAACACCCTGGGCACCCAGATGAAGGCCACCGGCGAGGTCATGGGCATCGGCTCCAACCTGGAGGAGTGCTTCCTCAAGTCCGTCCGCTCCCTGGAGACCGGCGTCTGCCACTTCCACCTTGCTAAGTTCGACAGCTGGAGCAGCGAGGAGCTGCTGGACTATATCGCGGAGTTCCGGGACGACAACATCTTCGCTGTCACCGAACTCCTGCGCCGGGGGGAGAGCGTGGAGAAGCTCCACCGGATCACCCTCATCACCGGGCTCTTCCTGGAGAGCCTGAAGAAGATCGTGGACATGGAGGGGACCCTGAAGGCCCGCGTCAACGATATCGAAACGCTGAGGGCCGCCAAGGTCATGGGCTTTTCCGACAAATATATCGCCTCTCTCTGGAATCTGAGCGAGGTGGAGGTCTACCAGAAGCGCAAGGCCAAGGGCATCGTCCCCGTCTTCCGGATGGTGGACACCCTGCACACGGGCAAGTACATCGCTTACCTTTACTCCTCCTACACCGGGCAGAACCAGTCCCGGCTGACGGACCGGAAGAAGATCCTGGTGCTGGGGGCCGGGCCCATCCGCATCGGCCAGGGCGTGGAGTTCGACTATTCCACCGTCCACGCGGTGCAGACCATCAAGGCCAACGGCTACGAGGCCATCATCATCAACAACAACCCGGAGACCGTCTCCACCGACTATACCACCGGCGACAAGCTGTATTTCGAGCCCCTGACGCCGGAGGACGCCATGGCCATCATCGACTTTGAGCAGCCCGAGGGCGTCATCGCCTCCCTGGGCGGCCAGACCGCCATCAACCTGGCCCAGCCCCTGATGGAGCGGGGCGTGAAGATCATCGGCACCGACTGCACCGCCATCGAGCGGGCCGAGAACCGGGACAGCTTCGAGAAGATCCTGCTGGAGCTGGACATCCCCCAGCCCAAGGGCCAGGCCGTCACGGACATCGAGGCCGGCGTGAAGGCCGCGGCGGAGATCGGCTACCCGGTGCTGGTGCGGCCCAGCTTCGTGCTGGGCGGCCGGGCCATGCAGATCGTGGCCAACGAGGAGCAGCTGCGGCAGTACCTGAAGACCGCCGTGGAGATCGACGCGGACAAGCCCGTGCTGGTGGACAAGTACATCCTGGGAAAGGAGCTGGAGGTGGACGCCATCTGCGACGGGCGGGACGTGTTCGTCCCCGGCATCATGGAGCTGGTGGAGCGCACCGGCATCCACTCCGGAGACTCCATCAGCGTCTACCCCACCTTCTCCGTGTCCGACAAGGTGAAGGGCGTCATCCTCCAGTACGCCAAGAAGCTGGGCCTGGGCATCGGCATCGTGGGCCTGTACAACATCCAGTTCATCGTGGATAAGAACGACGACGTGTATATCATCGAGGTCAACCCCCGTTCCTCCCGGACGGTGCCCTTCCTGTCCAAGGCCACCGGCTACTCCCTGGCCGATATCGCCACCGAGGTCATCCTGGGCAAGAGCCTGAAGGAGCAGGGCATCTTCGACCTGTACCCCAAAGAGAAGGACCGCTGCTATGTGAAGGTCCCCGTGTTCTCCTTCAACAAGATCAAGGGCCTGGACGCCTACCTGTCTCCGGAGATGAAGTCCACCGGCGAGGCCATCGGCTATGACGACAAGCTGAACCGGGCCCTGTACAAGGCCCTCCAGGCCGCCGGCACCCGGCTCCAGAACTACGGCACCGTCTTCGCCACTATCGCCCGGAAGGACCGGGAGGAGGCCCTGCCCCTGATCCGCCGCTTCTACAATCTGGGCTTCAACATCGAGGCCACGCCGGGCACCGCCCGCTTCCTGAAGGAAAATGGCATCCGCACCCATGTGCTGCACAAGATCAGCGACGGCAGCGAGGAGATCCCCGACGCCATCCGCCAGGGCCACCTGGCCTATGTCATCAACACCCGGGATATCGGCTCCGTGTCGGTGGCCAACGACGGGGCCAAGATCCGCCGCCTGGCTACGGAGAACAACGTGACCATCTTCACCTCCCTGGACACGGTCCGGGTGCTGCTGGACGTGCTGGAGGAGACCACCCTCACCATCTCCACTATCGACTCCTGAGGGCCGGAGATGGAAGAATTCCTGTACACTATCCGGGAGAACCGGCCCCTGGCCCCCGGCGTGTTCCGCCTGAGCCTGAGCGGCGGCGGGGCGGCGCCGGTCCCCGGCCAGTTCGTCCAGCTCCGGCTGCCCGGCCGCTTTCTCCGCCGCCCCTTCTCCGTCTGCGACGCGGAAGAGGACCGGCTCACTGTGATCTACAAGGCCGTGGGCCGGGGCACGGAAGAGCTCAGCCGCCTGGAGCCGGGAGCGGAGCTGCCGGTGCTGGCGCCCCTGGGGACGGGCTTTGATCTGGACCGGGCCGGAGAAACGCCTTTATTGGTGGCCGGCGGCCTGGGCCTGACGCCCCTGTATTTCCTGGCAAAGACCCTGCGCAGGCAGGGGAGGGAGCCCCGGGTCTTCCTGGGCTTCAATACGGAAAAAGAAGTCTTTTACGATGAGGCATTTCGCGCCCTGGGCTGTGAGGTCACCGTCTGCACTGTTGACGGCAGCACTGGCCGCCAGGGCCTGGTGACAGAGGCCCTGCCACCGGACGGGAGCTTCTTCTGCGCCTGCGGGCCGGAGCCCATGCTCCGGACCCTCTGCCGGAAGCTGCCCGGCCCGGGCCAGCTGAGCCTGGAGGCCCGGATGGGCTGCGGCTTCGGGGCCTGCATGGGCTGCACCGTTCAGACGGCCTCCGGGCCCCGGCGGGTCTGCAAAGAGGGGCCGGTATTCGACAAGGAGGAACTGCTGTGGCCGACACAAGAGTAGATCTCTGCGGCATCGAACTGGACAACCCGGTCATCGCCGCCTCCGGGACCTTCGGCTACGGCTATGAGTTCGCCGAACTGTACGACATCAACTGCCTGGGGACCTTCTCCTTCAAGGGCACCACCCGCGAACCCCGCTTCGGCAACCCCACGCCCCGCATTGCCGAGGCCCCGGCGGGGCTCATCAACGCCGTGGGCCTGCAAAACCCCGGTGTGGAGGCGGTGATCGCCGAAGAACTGCCCAAGCTGAAAAAGTGCTTTCACAAGCCGGTGATGGCCAATGTCAGCGGCTTTTCCATAGAGGACTATGTGCATACCTGCACCCTGCTGGATAAAGAGCCCCAGGTGGGCTGGCTGGAGCTGAACATCAGCTGCCCCAATGTCCACGGGGGAGGCATGAGCTTCGGCACCGACCCGAAGGCCGCGGCGGCGGTGGTCCGGGCGGTGAAGGCGGCCACAAAAAAGCCCCTGATCGTCAAGCTCACCCCCAACGTGACGGACATCGTGTCCGTGGCCCTGGCCTGCGAGGAGGCGGGGGCCGACGGCCTGAGCCTCATCAACACGCTGCTCTCCATGCGTATCGACCTGCGGACCCGCAGGCCGGTGCTGGCCAACGTCACCGGCGGCCTGTCCGGCCCGGCGGTGTTCCCGGTGGCCCTGCGGATGGTCTGGCAGGTGGCCGGGGCGGTAAAGATCCCGGTGGTGGGCCTGGGCGGCGTCAGCAGCGCGGAGGACGTGCTGGAGATGCTGCTGGCCGGGGCCGCGGCCGTGGAGGTGGGGGCCGCCAACCTGCAAGACCCTTGGGCCTGCCGGGACATCGTGCGGGACCTGCCGGGGGTCATGGAGAAATACGGCATCGAAAAACTAACGGATATCATAGGAGGCGCCCATGGCTAAAGATGTGATCGTGGCCTGTGATTTTGCCAGCGCGGAGGCGGTATACGCCTTTCTGGACAAGATCCCCGGCCAAAAACCCTTTGTCAAGATCGGCATGGAGCTGTACTACGCCGAGGGCCCGGCCATCGTCCGGGAGCTGAAGCGGCGGGGGCACAAAATTTTCCTGGATCTGAAGCTCCACGACATCCCCAATACGGTAAAGAAGGCCATGGCGGTGCTCTCCGGCCTGGACGTGGACATCGTCAACCTCCACGCCGCCGGGACCCGGGCTATGATGGAGGCGGCCCTGGAGGGCCTGACCCGGCCCGACGGGAGCCGGCCCCTGCTCATCGCCGTCACCCAGCTGACCTCCACCGACCAGGAGAGCATGGAGCGGGACCTGCTGATCCATGAGCCCCTGGAGCGGGTGGTGCTCCACTACGCGGCCACGGCCAAGGCGGCCGGGCTGGACGGAGTGGTCTGTTCGCCCCTGGAGGCGGGCCAGGTCCACGCCGTCTGCGGCGCGGAGTTTTTGACGGTGACGCCCGGCGTCCGCTTCGCCGAGGGGGAGAAGGGCGACCAGAAGCGGGTCACCACCCCGGCCCGGGCCCGGGAACTGGGCTCGGACTATATCGTGGTGGGCCGGCCCATCACCGCGGCGGCGGACCCGGCGGCGGCATATGAGCGCTGTATAGACGAATTTCTGAATTAAGAATTAGGAATGAGGGATGAAGGAAAATGAATAACGATCTGAAAATGCAGACAGCGAGGGATCTGCTGTCTATCCGGGCGGTGTTTTTCCGGCCGGAGGAGCCCTTCACCTGGGCCAGCGGCATCAAGAGCCCGGTCTACTGCGACAACCGGCTGACCCTGACGGCGCCGGAGGTCCGGACCCGCGTGGAGGAGGGCCTGGCCGCCCTCATCCGGGAGCACTACCCCCAGGCGGAGGTGCTGATGGGCACTTCCACCGCCGGTATCGCCCACGCGGCCATCGTGGGCCACCTGATGGGCCTGCCCATGGGCTATGTCCGCTCCGGGGCCAAGGACCACGGCCGGCAGAACCAGATCGAGGGCCGGCTGGAGCCGGGGCAGAAGGTGGTCGTGGTGGAGGACCTGATCTCCACCGGCGGCAGCGTCATCGAGGTGGTGAACGTGCTGCGCCAAGCCGGGGCGGAGGTCCTGGGCGTGGTCTCCATTTTCACCTACGGCATGAAGAAGGGCCTGGAGCGGCTGGCCGAGGCCCAGGTGCGGAACGTCTCCCTGACGGACTTTGACACCACCGCCCGCCTGGCGGCGGAGGAGGGCTATATCAAGCCCGGCGACGAGGCCCGGCTGCTGGCCTTCCGGGACGACCCCTCGGACGAGAGTTGGATCGGAGGTGCGGACTGATGGTCAGAAGCCTTATCGACATCACCGACCTGAGCACCGAGGAGCTGGAGCAGCTGACGAACACCGCCCTGGACATCATCGAGCACCCGGCGGACTACGCTCATCTCTGCGCCGGGAAGAAGCTGGCGACCTTGTTCTTCGAGCCCTCCACCCGGACCCGCCTGAGCTTTGAGGCGGCCATGTACGAGCTGGGCGGCAACGTGCTGTCCGTGACGGACGCGGCCTCCTCCTCGGCGGCCAAGGGCGAGAGCGTGGCGGACACGGCCAAGGTCATCAGCTGCTACGCGGACATCATTGCCATGCGCCATCCCAAGGAGGGCGCGGCCTTAGTCGCGGCCATGAACGCCTCCATCCCGGTCATCAACGCCGGTGACGGCGGCCACTGCCACCCCACCCAGACCCTGGCCGACCTGCTGACCATCCGCCGGGAGAAGGGCCGCTACAGCGATCTGACCGTGGGCCTCTGCGGCGATCTGAAATTCGGCCGGACGGTCCACTCCCTCATCAACGCCCTGGCCCGCTACGAGAACGTGCGCTTCGTGCTCATCTCCCCGGAGGAGCTGAAGGTCCCCAGCTACGTGAAGAAGGAGGTCCTCCAGAAGCAGGGCCTGAGCTATGTGCAGACCACCGACCTGGAGGCCGCCATGCCCGAGCTGGACATCCTGTACATGACCCGGGTCCAGCGGGAGCGCTTCTTCAACGAGGAGGACTATCTGCGCCTGAAGGACAGCTACATCCTCACCCCGGACAAGCTCCGCAGCGCCAAGAAGGACCTGTCCATCCTCCATCCGCTGCCCCGCGTCAACGAGATCAGCGTGGCCATCGACAGCGATCCCCGGGCCTGCTACTTCAAGCAGGTCTCCAACGGCAAATACATGCGCATGGCGCTGATCCTGAAGCTTTTGAAGGAGGCGGGAACGCTATGAATATCGATTCCATCCACAATGGCGTCGTCATCGACCATATCTCCGCCGGCCGGGGCATGCGGCTGTACGAGCTGCTGGGCCTGGGGGAACTGGACGTGTCGGTAGCCATCATCAAGAACGTGGTCAGCAAGAAGATGGGGAAGAAGGACATCATCAAGATCGACGCGGACCTGCCGGTGGACTTCGACCTGATCGGCTACGTGGACCCGGGCGCCACGGTGAACATCATCCGGGACGGGAAGCTGGTGGAGAAGCTGGACATCGACATGCCCGAGCGGCTGGTGGGGGTCATCAAGTGCAAGAATCCCCGCTGCATCACCTCCACAGAACAGGAGCTGGAACACGTCTTCAAGCTCACCGACCGGAAGAACAAGGTCTACCGCTGCGTCTACTGCGAGACGAAAGCCCCCTGACCGTCTGATTTTGCCTTTTCAGCAAAAACAGCTTGACATAGTGCCCTGAAATATGGTATTATCACAAGGCTGAATGGGCAAGGTCGTGCGGGTGTAGTTCAATGGCAGAACACCAGCCTTCCAAGCTGGATACGTGGGTTCGATTCCCATCACCCGCTCCACCCTGTTGGGCCCTGAATATGCGCCAATAGCTCAGCAGGATAGAGCAACTGCCTTCTAAGCAGTAGGTCGGGGGTTCGAATCCCTCTTGGCGTGCCAAATGACATATGGTGGGTGTAGCTCAGTTGGCAGAGCACCGGATTGTGGTTCCGGGTGTCGTGGGTTCGAGCCCCATCTCCCACCCCATATGACAGAGCTCTGAGGCCGCTCCGCGGAGCGGCCTCAGACCAAATTTCTTGTAAAGTTCTATTGTGAACCCAGAAAAGCGGGTCGCATTGGAATAAAATTTTGGGATGTAGTGTAATGGTAACACACCGGACTTTGACTCCGATATAGTGGGTTCGAGTCCCGCCATCCCAGCCATACGCCCCAGTAGCTCAGTAGGCAGAGCACCTGCCTTTTAAGCAGGGTGTCCGGGGTTCGAATCCCCGCTGGAGCACCAAAAATCCCCGTACCCGCATAGCGGGTGCGGGGATTTTTCATATGCGGAAGCGGGGATTCGAAGGGAGCGGTGTTAGAAAACGTGCCGGGGGCACGTTTTCCCCGCGACCCGGCCCGCCCGCAGGCGGGCGAATCCCCGCTGGAGCACCAAAAAACCAGGCCTGATGGCCTGGTTTTTTGGTGCCGCCGCTTCGCGGCGGGAAGATCCGCTTCGCTCAAATTTGCGAGAGGGGAAGCCCATCCCCTCTCGCGCTCGCCCCATACAGGGCTTTAAACTGGTGGTTTTATTGAGCTGCCAAGCCTGACTTTTTGTGCTCCGGCTTGCAGATATAGTTCAGATATGCAGCTCAGCCTTCAATGCCTTTTGCAGAACTGCCGAGAAATTGATATCCTCCTTCTCGGCCATCGTGTTCAGCCATGCCGGGATGCTCAGCGTTTTCTTTACGGCCCTGCAGCTGTAAAAGCGCCGGTACTCCATCGTGTCGCAGGCCACCAGAGAGCTGAACTCCCCGTCACCGGTAATGAGCTCTGTTATATCCGACGCAGCAGGTATAGGCTTGCCGGTCTCCTCCATGTCGTACAAGGTCAGGCAGAGGACGTCATTGGCCATATCCATCCCCTCCTCCAGGCTGGCAGCCGATGTATAGCAGCTCTCAAAATCGGGGAACCGGATAGAATAATACCCGCCCTCTTCCTGCGTAAAAATAGCCGGATAAACATATTTGGCCATCTTGCATGCTCCTTTCCATTCCGATGCGCGGATTATTTCAGCCCCGCGTCACGCATGATCGATTTAAGCGTTCCCGCCGGGACATCCTCCGTTTTGTGCCTTGCTACCGGAAACATCTTTCCCGTCACCGGGCTATACCATATTGTGTGATTGGCTCCCTGCCGGTAAACCGTACATTTGATCTTCCGAAGTTCTTTTTCAAGCTCGCTGTATTTCACCGGCAGCGCCCCTCTCTTTATCTGCACTCTTAGCATACCACGTACTATTACGTATGTCAAGAAAATATACGTCTTTTTACGTATGCTCATGTGCCGATCCCGAATGGGAGAATAAAAGGCAGGCCTTTCCGCTCCTCCAAGCGCATCCTTACAAGTACAGCCAAAAATCCTTGACAAGACGGGGCCTTTATGCTATCATACTGGGGCGGTCTTGGTATGCAGAAGTACCCAAGAGGCCGAAGGGGCTCCCCTGCTAAGGGAGTAGGCGTGTAAAAAGCGCGCGAGGGTTCAAATCCCTCCTTCTGCGCCAAAAATCCGAGGTCCCCAGCGGGGACCTCGGATTTTTATTGCAATAAGAGGGATTTGAAGGGAGCGGTGTTAGAAAACGTACCGGTGGCACGTTTTCCCCGCGACCCGGCCCGCCCGCAGGCGGGCAAATCCCTCCTTCTGCGCATAATTAGCGCTATAATTAGCATAAACGGGAGGTTAAATCGGCTCCCCCGCCGGGCTTGACTTTTTCTCTGAAATCCGTACAATATAAGAGCGCAGAGCGCGCCCATAAACAGCGCGCCGCTGGCCGCAAAAGCGGCAGAATGGAGATTATTTATGAACAAATATCTGGATATCGCCCCTGAAGTGCAGGCTGCCCTGGAGGCCGGAAAGCCGGTGGTCGCCCTGGAGAGCACCATCATCTCCCACGGTATGCCCTATCCCAAGAATGTGGAGACCGCCCTGCTGGTGGAGGAGACCATCCGCCAAAACGGCGCCGTGCCCGCCACCATCGCCGTTATCGGCGGGCGGCTGAAGGCGGGGCTGAGCAAGGAGGAGATCGAGCACCTGGGCAAGGCGGGCCGGAGCGTGGCCAAGGCCAGCCGCCGGGATCTGCCTGCGCTGGTGGCCCGGGGCGTGGACGGGGCCACCACGGTCACCACCACCATGATCATCGCCCACATGGCCGGGATCAGGATCTTTGCCACCGGCGGCATCGGCGGCGTCCACCGGGGCGCGGAGACCACTATGGACATCTCCGCTGACCTGGAGGAGCTGGCCCAGACCCCGGTGATGGTGGTCTGCGCCGGAGCCAAGTCCATCCTGGACCTGGGGCTCACCCTGGAGTACCTGGAGACCAAGGGCGTGCCCGTCATCGGCTACGGCACGGAGGAGCTGCCCGCCTTCTACACCCCCCACAGCGGCTTCGGCGTGGATTACCGGGTGGACAGCCCGGAGGAGCTGGCCGCCATGTTCCGGGCCCAACGGGAGCTGGGCTATAAGGGCGGCATGCTGGTCACCAACCCCATCCCCGAGCAGTACGCCATGGACAAGGCCGTCATCGACGCGGCCATCGAGCAGGCCCTGAAGGAGAGCGTGGAGCAGGGCATCAAGGGCAAGGAGACCACCCCCTTCCTGCTTGCCAAGGTGGTGGAGCTCACCGGCGGGGAGAGCCTGGAGAGCAACATCCAGCTGGTGCTGAACAACGCCCGCCTGGCCGCCCGGACCGCTGCGGAACTGGCAAAATAAAAATGAATAGAGTACTTTCCCACCGGCGAAAAATCGCCGGTGGGAAACTTTTTGTTGAAAAGCTTTTCGGATGGCTGTATAATGACTTGATATGTTTACGCACAGGGAGCATTTTATGGACAGCAGAGAATGTAAGGTGACGATCATTTGCCTGGCCTACAACCACGAGGCCTATATCCGGGACGCGCTGGAGGGCTTTGTCCGCCAGAAAACGGATTTTGCCTACGAGGTCCTGATCAATGACGACGCCTCTACCGACGGTACCGCCGCCATTATCCGGGAATACGCGGAGAAGTACCCCGAGATCATCCGGCCCTTTTATCAGCAGAAGAACCTGTATTCCCAAGGGATCGATATCGAGTGCGCGGTCCTGGATCCAGCCGCCCGGGGCAAATACTTTGCCTACTGCGAGGGGGACGACTATCTGTGCGACCCGGAGAAGCTCCAGCTCCAGGCGGATTTTCTGGATACCCACCCGGAATACACCGCCTGTGTGCACAACTCCCTGGGCCTGGTCGTGGGCTCCAAACAGGCGCCCGCGCCGCTTTTCCCCCAGACGGGGGACAGGGACATCCCCTTTTCCCTGATCGCCAAGGGCATGTCCCACGCCTTTCATACCAGCTCCATCATGGCCCGCCGGCAGTGGTGCGACCAGCTTCCGGATTTCTATTCTATGACGCACCAATACGGTTTTGGGGACTATCCCTTTGCCCTGTGGCTGGCGATGAACGGAAAGATCCGCTTTCTGGACCGCTGCATGTCTGTCTACCGGATGCGCAGCAACGCCGGTTCCTGGAGCTACGGCGTCAATACCGATTACAATAAATTCAAGCGCTTCGTCACGGGAGAGCTGAAAATGTTCGAGGCGATCCGGCCCATGCTGGACGAGGAACAGACGGCGGCGGTGGACGAGGAGATCCTCCTGCGGCGCTATGAGCTGCTGGAGATCGAGGGCCGCTCCGCCGAACAGCGAAAGCCGCCCTTTGACCGGATCTACCGCTCCAAGGACGCCAAATACAAGCTCAAGCACTGGATCAAGCGCAGCTTTCCCCGGCTGCACCGGCTGTACCGGGCCAGGCGGGGCTATGGGGACTGACGAGGGCCTATGGAAAACCGTATCTCTGTTCTATCCAATCTGATGTGGCGCTTCTTCGAGCGCTGCGGAGCGCAGCTGGTCTCCTTTGTAGTCTCCGTGGTCCTGGCCCGGCTCATCGAGCCGGAGGCCTACGGCCTCATCACTACCGTCACCATTATGACATCCATCCTCCTGGTCTTCGTGGACAGCGGCATGGCCAATTCTCTGATCCAGAAAAAGGACCCGGACGATCTGGATTTTTCCTCCGTCTTCTATTTCAATGTGGGCTTCTGCCTGCTCCTCTACGGCGGGCTCTTCCTGGCCGCGCCCCTGATCGCCTCCGCCTATGGGCAGCCCCAGTTGGAGCAGGTGCTCCGGGTCCTGGGGCTGACGGTGGTCGTGGCGGGCGTCAAGAACGTGCAGCAGGCCTATGTGGCCAAGACCCTCCAGTTCAAGCGCTTCTTCTTCGCCACCCTGGGCGGGACGCTCCTGGCCGGGCTGGTGGGTATCGTCATGGCCCTGCGGGGCTTCGGTGTCTGGGCGCTGGTGGCCAAGGAGCTGGTGAACGTCACCGTCAACACCGCTATCCTCTGGCTCACCGTGGGCTGGCGGCCCAAATGGATGTTCTCCTTCGCCCGGCTCAAGGGCCTGCTGGCCTACGGCTGGAAGCTGCTGGCCTCCAGCCTGCTGGACACCGTGTACAACCGGCTCCAGCAGATCATCATCGGCTACCGCTATTCCCAGGCCGATCTGGCCTTCTATGACCGGGCCAATTCCATGCCCAATCTGATCGTGGAGAACATCAACACCTCCATCGACAGCGTGCTTTTGCCGGTGCTCTCCTCGGAACAGGACCACCGGGAGCAGGTCCGGGCCATGACCCGCCGGGCCATCAAGATCAGCACCTATATCATGATGCCCATGATGATGGGCCTGGCCGTCTGCGCCGAGCCTCTGGTGCGGCTGCTGCTGACGGAGAAGTGGCTCCCCTGCGTGCCCTATATGCGCATCTTCTGCTTCTCTTACGCCTTCTATCCCATCCATACCGCCAACCTGAGCGCCATCAAAGCCATGGGCCGGAGCGACCTGTTCCTGATCCTGGAGCTCGTGAAAAAGGCGGTGGGCATCTCGCTGCTCCTGGCCGCCATGTCCCACGGCGTCTACGCTATCGCGCTGACGCTGCTGGTCTCCACCGTGACCTCCCAGATCATCAACGCCTGGCCCAACCGGAAGCTGCTGGGTTATTCCTATCTGCATCAGATCGCGGATATTTTCCCGAACATCCTGGCCTCCTGCCTCATGGGCGCCCTGGTCTTCTCCCTCCGCCTGCTGCGTCTGAACGACTGGCTCACTCTTCCGCTCCAGGTCCTGACGGGCGTGGCCGCGTACGTGGCCCTCTCGGCCCTCCTGCGGCTGGACAGCTTCCGCTATATGCTGGAGATCGTGAAGAGAGTCCTGGGAAAGCGGGCCGGAAAGGAGAGCGCGGAATGAAAAAGCTCTTGCTTTTGGGCGGCTCCGCCCAGCAGGTCGTGGCCATCGATACGGCCAAGCGCCTGGGCTATCAGACCGTTTTGTGCGATTATCTGCCGGACAATCCCGGCCAAACCCACGCGGACATCTTCTATCCCGCCAGCACCACGGACATGCGGGCCGTGCTGGAGATCGCCTCAAAGGAGCGGGTAGACGGCGTGCTGGCCTACGCCTCCGATCCCGCCGCGCCCACCGCGGCCTGGGTGGCCGAGCGGCTGGGCCTGCCCACCAGCTCCTACGCCTCGGTGGATATCCTGTGCCACAAGGACAAGTTCCGGGCCTTCCTGGCGGAAAACGGCTTCCACGCGCCGAAAGCCCGGGGCTATTCGGAGCCGGCCGCGGCCCTGAACGACCTGGAGAACGGGGAGTTCGCTTTCCCGGTCATCGTCAAGCCGGTGGATTCCTCCGGCAGCAAGGGGGTCTCCGTCCTCCGGGGCCAGGAGCCGCTCCCCGCCGCTCTGAACGCCGCCTTTTCCTTCTCCCGGGCCGGGCGGATCGTCGTGGAGGAGTATATCGAAAAGCGGCACCCCTATTTGATCGGGGGGGATATCTTCGTCGTGGACGGAGAGGTCCGCGTGTGGGGGCTCATGAACTGCCACCGGGACGCCCGCGCCAACCCGCTGGTCCCCGTCGGCAAGAGCTACCCCGCCCTGCTGGAGGCGGAGGACCTTGAACAGGTCCGCCGTACCCTCCAGACGCTGGTGGACAGGCTGCATATCCGCTCCGGGGCGATGAATGTGGAGCTGGTCGTGGACAAGGCCGGCCGGGTCTTTCCCATCGATATCGGCCCCCGGGCCGGGGGGAACATGATCCCGGACCTTCTGGGGCGGATCTTCTCCCTGGACCTGGTCGAGATGTCTGTCCTGGCCGCCATGGGCGAGGCCATTCCGCCCTTTACCTGCCGGGCGGAGCCCTTTTGGGCCACCTACAATCTGCACAGCGTAAAGGACGGCCGCTTTCGGGAGCTCCTTCTCCAGCCTGCCTTTGAAAAGGCGCATATCGTGGCCAAGCATCTCTATAAAAAGCCCGGAGACCCTGTGGAATACTTCGACAACGCCTCCAAAGCCCTGGGGATCCTGTTTTTGAAATTTGACGGCATGGAGCCGATGCTCCGCGCCATGGACCACCCGGAGGAGTGGCTCCGGGTCTCGCTGGCCTGAACAGCCGGGCATTTCGTTTCGCGTACTGAGCGGCGGAAAACCGCCGCCGCAGGAGGAAATATGGACAAATTACTCATGTTGGGAAGCAACAACAGCAGTACGGATATCATTCTCTGCGCGAAGAGCATGGGCGTGCGCACCGTCGCTGCGGATTATTATCCTCCGGAGCGCTCTGCCGCCAAGAGAGCGGCGGACGAGCATTGGCTGATCAGCACCGGCGACCTGGACGCGCTGGAGCGCAAATGCCGGGAAGAGGGCATCACCGCCGTCGCCAGCGGAGTCAGCGATTTCAACACGGAGCAGGCTGTGCAGCTCTGCGCCCGCCTGGGCCTGCCCTGCTACTGCACGCCGGAGGCCTGGCATTATGCCCGGGACAAGGCGGACTTCAAAGCCCTCTGCCGCCAGGTGGGTGTGCCTGTGGCGGAAGACTGGGTCCTGTCCGACCCGCCCACTCAGGCGGAGCTGGACGCGGTGCGTCTGCCGGTGGTGGTCAAGCCGGTGGACATGAGCAGCAACCGGGGCATGAGCTACTGCCGGGACCGGGCCTCCCTGGAAAAGGCGTGCCGGTATGCCCGTTCAGTCTCTTCCCAGAGCCGTCTGATCGTGGAGCGCATGATCGAGGGCCATGAGTACGCGTCGTATTACGTTCTGGCTGGGGGAGAGGCCCGCCTTCTCACCTTTGCCTCCATGAACTCCCAACCCGGCGCGCCCGGGAACTGCTACAGCCTGACGACCACGGTGACAGATCTGACCGAGCAGTACATAAGAGAGATCGACCCCGCCGTTCGGGCCCTCATCAAGGCAGCCGGCTGCACAGACGGGTACGTCTGGTTTGAGATCATGGCGGAGCATGGCCGCTTCTATTTCCTGGAGATGGGCTACCGGCTGTCTGGGGATGTCCTTCATATCCCTCTGCGCAGCCTGACGGGCTTTGACGCCATCCGCTGGATGACGGAATGTGCTCTGGGCCGGCGGCACCGGCCGGAGCAGCTGGCCGCCATTCCCGATCCGCGTACCACCAAACGCAGCGCCACATCCTATCTCCTCTGGACCAGCCGGGCCGGCGCCATCGGAGAGATCAGCGGCGTGGAGCAGATCGCCGCGCTGCCCGGCGTGGACCGTGTCTCTCTCGCCCCGGTGGGGTCGGGATTCGACATTTACAGGCCGGTAGGGCCGGTGCTCTTTACCTCAGATGACTGCCGTCAGCTCTGCGATACCATTGAACGCATCAACCGCGGCATCCGTATCACGGACCAGACGGGAGAGGATATGCTCATCCGGTTTACGGACTACGAACGGCTGGAGCAAATGGCCAAAGCAGAAGGCCAGACTCGGAAAGGTTGACCGCATATGGAGATCGCTATCGTCCTGTTTCTGTGCGCCTGGATCACCGGCGCCTGCTTCCTCGCTCTTTGGCAGCTTCGGGCCGATTTCAAGCCCTATCTTGACAAGGAGAGCGAGAAGAAAAAATGAATATCTATTTTGTGGGGATGTGTTTGTCCCTTCTGGTTTATGTTCTTATCGGCCTGGCCATCAGCCGGAAGGTCAAGACGGTCAATGATTTTTATGTGGCAGGGCGAAGAGCCCCTGTCCTCCTGGTTGCCGGTTCGCTGATCGCCTCCTATACCAGCACCGGGATCTTCATGGGGGATGCGGCCCTGTGCTATGAGGGCGCGTTTTCCCCGACGATGATCCTGTCCGGCATGCTGTGTGTCGGCTATATTCTCGGCGGCGTTTTCTTCGGCCGCTATCTGCGGCGCAGTCAGGTCCTGACCATCCCCGAGTTTTTCGGCAAGCGTTTTTGCTCGGAGCGGATGCGGATCCTGGCCGCCGCCACGGCCATCATCACGATGACGGTGTATCTGCTGTCCGTCCTGCAGGGGATCGGCACGCTGATGTCCGCCGTCACCAATGTGGATTACCGCCTCTGCCTGATCCTGTCTCTGGTGGTGCTGACCTTTATCAGCGTGGCCTCCGGCTCCCGGGGCGTGCTGATCACCGATACGCTGATGGCGGGGCTGTTTACCTCCGCCCTTGTGGTCGCCATCATCGTGATCGCCGGCAAGGGCGGCGGCTGGATCCAGTCGGTCCAAAATATCGCTCTGGACCCGGAGCTCTCTCCGCTGCTCTCCTGGCGCGGCAAGCCGGGCGCTCTGTATGACAGCGGCTTGGAAAATGTGATCTACGGCGTGACCTACGGCATCGTCTGGCTGTCTGTCTGCATGGTGGGGCCCTGGCAGTCCAGCCGCTATCTGATGGCGCGGGACGAGGGGGTCGTGGTGCGCTCCTCCTATTATTCCGCTTTCGGCGTGTTTATGCTCCAGTTTTTGGTGGGGATCGCCGCTGTGTTCGTGAACCTGGCTTATCCGAATATGGAGGATCCCTCCCTCGTGATGATCTGGGCCTCTATGCACATGATGCCAACGATCTTAGGCGTCGTCATGCTGGCCGGCGTTCTGGCCGCAGGCATCTCCTCCGCCACGACCTTTATGTCCCTGATAGGCGCTTCCTTTGCCAATGACCTTTTGAAACTCAGCGGCAAACGTTCCATCAACGCGGGCCGTTTCGCCATGATCCTGGCGGGTCTGGTGGTGCTGGCTCTGGCGGTGAGCAATTCCCCCTCCATCTACTGGATCATGTATCTGGGCGGCGCCATCGTGGCCAGCTCCTGGATGCCGGTGGTGCTGGCCTGTGTGTTCAGCCGCCGGGTGACGCGCACAGGCGCATTTTGCGGGATGCTGACCGGCTTTGCCGGCTGCTTTGCCGTGCGCCTCTATACCTCGCTCAGTGGCGTCACCCTGCCGGTATATCTGGATCCAAGCCTGGTCGGCATGGCCGCCAATGTGGCCGCCATGGCGATCGGTTCAGCCCTGACGCGAGTCTCTCCCGAGGAAAAAGAAGCGCGCGCTCGGCTGTTTGTCCTGCCGGAGATCGAGAAGAAGCCGAAAGATATGCGTCTGACGCTGCGCTATGCCTATGGGTTCATGGCCCTGGGCGCTGTCATCACGCTGCTGATGCTGGCTCTGTGGGTCATCCCATATCTGACGGCCGCCTGACCCTCAGGCCGGGCCGCTCTGCGCCTGCGCGATAAGGAGGAAACATCTATGTCAGTGATCAATGTTACCCGCTCCTCTATGCCGGACTTTGAGGAGTTCTGCGAGGAGATCCGGGACCTTTGGGACAGCCGCTGGCTGACCAATATGGGGGCCAAGCACCAGGCCTTTGAGGCAGCGCTCCGGGACTACCTCCAGAGCCCCCAGGTCGCCCTGTTCACCAACGGGCACCTGGCCCTGGAGGCCCTCATCGACGCCTTTGGCCTGAAGGGGGAGATCATCACCACCCCCTTCACCTTCGCCTCCACCACCCACGCCATCGTCCGCCGGGGCTGCACCCCTGTTTTCTGCGACATCGACCCGGAGAGCTGCACCCTCGACCCCGGCAAGCTGGAGGCCCTCATCACCGAGCGGACCTGCGCCATCCTGCCGGTCCACGTCTACGGCCGCCTGTGCGCCGTGGAGGAGCTGGCTGCCCTGGCGGAGAAATACCGCCTGACGCTCATCTACGACGCGGCCCACGCCTTCGGCGTGCGCAAGAACGGCGTCAGCTCTGCCTGTTTCGGGGATGCGGCTATGTTCTCCTTCCACGCCACCAAGGTCTTTCACAGCATCGAGGGCGGCGCGGTCTGTACCGCCAGCCAAGAGCTCTACGACCGGCTCTATGCCCTGAAGAACTTCGGCATCGAGGGCCCGGAGGACGTGCCCTTCGTGGGCGGCAACGCCAAGCTCAACGAGTTCTGCGCGGCTATGGGCCTGTGCAATCTGCGGCACCTGCCGGAGGAGATCGGCAAGCGAAAGAGGGTCTTTGAGCGCTATCTGGAGCGGCTCTCCGGCGTGCCCGGCATCCGGCTGCTCCCGCCCCAGAAGGGTGTGGAGCCCAACTACGCCTATTTCCCCGTCTTCTTTGACGGCTACCGCTATACTCGTGACCGGATCCACGCCATGCTGGGGGAAAAGGGCATCGTGGCCCGGAAATACTTCTATCCCCTCACCAATTCCTTCGCCTGCTACGCCGGCCGGCCCGGCTTCGACCCCGCCGCCACGCCGGTTGCCGCCTATATGGCCGGCCGGGTCTTGACCCTGCCCATGTACGCGGACCTGGCCCTGGAGGACGTGGACCGGATCTGCGACATCATTCTTTCCTGAAAGGAGAACTCACCATGGAACGCATCCAGTATGTCTGCCCAAAATGCGGCAATACCTCTTACGAGACGGACCAGTTTCAGGCCACCGGCGGCAACTTCGCCAAGATCTTCGACGTGCAGAACAAGCGCTTTACCACCGTCAGCTGCGCCCGCTGCGGCTATACAGAGCTGTATAAGAACCCGGAGGACCGGGGGATGGATATCCTGGACTTCCTGATGGGCGGCCGCTGAGCCAAAGGCGGAAAGTTTTTCCGTTTTTGCCCAGGCGGTTGCCTCCGGCGCGTTTTTCTGGTATAATCAGTCACAGAAACAGGCAGCTTCAGAGGAGGTGCACTTATGGCTCTCGACCAGGCCTATTTTGACGCGATCCATATCGACGTCGTCAAGAAGAAATACTACAACGCCAACAAGGTCAACGCCGTCTTTGAGGACATCCGCCAGCAGGCGGAGGCCCTTATGGCCGAGAACGAGGCCATGCGCCGGCAACTGAACGCCCTGGACGACCGGAAGTTCGCCATCGGGGACGCGGTGCTCTCCGCTCAGGCCATCTACCGGGAGGTAGTGGCCAAGGCCAACCAGCGGGCCGGGGAGATCCTGGCCGACGCGGAGCGGCGCCGGGAGGAGATCGTGGCCGAGTCCATGGCCCAGCAGGAGTACGCGGTGCAGCGGGTGGAGGCCTGCTATACCCGCATGAAGCAGCAGCATCTCAACTGCATCGAGGCCATCAACGCCGAGTGGCAGGATTTTCTCTGCGGCCTGCTGCCGGAGGACGAGCAGGAGAACACGCCGGCGGATATGCGGGAAAAGATCGGCGCCATCGCCAGCGAGCTCTTCTCCATCGGCCAGGAGGAAGAGGAGGAAGAGCCCGCGCCGGTATAACGGCTCACTGAAATAACACCCAGGGTGTTCCGAATATAAGACGTTCGGAACACCCTGGGTGTTTTCTATGTCATTTTTCCGTCAGCTGGCGCAGCAGGCCGGCACATCCGGCCGTCACGTCCTGCCAGGTCCGCTCGAAATCCCGGGTGTACCAGGGGTCGGCCACGGGCTGCCCCGGCCTCCCGGCGTACTCCATCAGGCTGTGGAGCTTCCCGGCCGGGTCGGGCCCGTAGCGGCGGCGGAGCTTGCGCATGTTCTCCTCGTCCATGCCGATGATCAGGTCGTAGCACTCGTAGTCCGCGGCGGTCAGCAGCCGGGCCCGCTTGCCGGAGCAGTCGATCCCGTGGCGCTCCAGCAGCTTCCGGGAGGGCGGATACACCGGGTTCCCCAGCTCGTCGGTGTCGGTGGCGGCGGAGGCGATCTCAAACTCTCTCTCCAGCCCCGCCTTTTTCACCATGTCTTTTAAAACGAACTCCGCCGTAGGGCTCCTACAAATGTTCCCGTGGCACACAAATAGGATTTTCGTCATCTTAAACAGTTCCCTTCATAAGCCTGTAAAGCCCGATATTCCGGGCTTTTTTGCGATTTTCGCATTAAGTCTGTTTTGCCCGTAGCCTACGTATTTCTCCGTAAATCTACGCAATTTAACGGGCAAATGGTGTAGTAAATGGTGTAGTAAACCGGTATAGAATCAACCTGATTTTCTCTGCTTTTCCAGCTTGTCAAGCTGCCTGAAATCGATGATTTCTGCTATCTGTTCAGCGGCTCGGTCATAGCCGGTATGCGTGTAAACGTTCAGCGTTACGCTCACATCGGAATGCCCCATCAGATACTGCAGGGCCTTGACATCCATTCCGGCATTTGCCATGTTCGTGCAAAAGGTGTGCCGGAACACATGAGGGGTGATATGAGGCAGAGGCTGGTCCGGGTGCAGCTTGCTGTACTTCTTCATGGCCCAGCGCATCTCGTTTTCGATATGCAGCGCCACTTTCGGATGATCATCCTTGTCTATCAGCAGAAAACCGCTGTATCCGTCCACAACCATTTCTGTTTTCAGCTTTGGGCGGTTAGCAAGGATATTTTTCATACTTTGGTACACCTCATCCGTCATGGGAATATAGCGAATCCCAGAGTCAGTTTTGGTTTTCTCAACGTAGTATTTGCCGCCTCGCTCACGAACCAACTGGTGATCAACCCAAATTCTACGGTTTTCAAAGTCCAAATCGTTTTTTGTCAAACCGCAGAACTCACTGACCCGCATACCGGTTCCTAAAAGAACCACAAATTCATCGTAATACTTGCGGTAGGTTTTGTCCTCCCGGATAAAGTCCATCCAGATTTTTTGCTGCTCAGCGGTCATGGCAACACGCTTTTGCGAATCGTTGGAAACCACATCTGTAAGCTTAAAATCAAACGGGTTCTTGCGGATGATGTCTTCATTGAAAGCCATCTGAAACGCCGGCCTGACAACGCCCCTGACGCTTGTGATTATCCTGTAACCACTGCCGTCGTTATGAAGCTTCAAGAACCATCCCTGGGCATCTGAACCTTTGATGTCACGAATCTGCCGGTATCCGAAGTCTTCCTTTATGATCTTTGCGTCTTTCGGACATTGTCAAACTCCTTTCCGTGATGGAAAGAGCCTTGATATGACACTGCTATTGTATCATACCAAGGCTCTCATGAACATCACAAATTTATGAAGAATCCCGTCAGATCGAAAACATCCGTTCGATATACTGGTCAAACAAGCGGCGCTTGATCAGTCTCTTATTCCCTACCCACAGGACAAACTGGCAGTTTGCATCATTGGTCAGTTCCCGCAGCTTGTTTATGCCGATCCCGGAGTAGGCGGCAGCTTCTTCCAGACTGAGATTGCTTTTCTCCCAAATGGGGATGTCCTTCATAGGCTGTTTTACCTCCTTTGCGGTCATTGTTGTAATGACCGCCAAACGGGTTTGGGTATTGTTTGTCTTCACCTCCGACTGTGGCTGGCAGAACCATAGATTTTCATCTCCCCGCCTTCATTATGGCCGGGCTGCGAATTACAGAAGTCTCATTATCCCCGACGAAGTCATCGCGTTATACGTTAGCCACTCGCATATTGGTTGCTCTCTTCTCCTGGACAGCATGACTGGCTTGCAGGGATACGATAGCAGCCGAGAGAGCTCCTATCACCGACCAATAGGCGGTGGCAAGCCTGTCCGCCCTATGCGTGAGTCTGTCCATAGAAAACACCTCCTTCAGAAATTGCGGACAGCAAAAAGCACCGCCTTCACAGCCGGTCTGGCTTTGAAAGCGGCGCCGTAGCGATCCGTTGTCCTACTTTTGGACGATATCAGTATAGCACTTCGTTCTGCTCTTGTCATCGACATACCTGCGCCAATTGGGTGCCAATTTTGTGTAGTATATAGGGACATGCCTTTCCCCTTAATAAATCTTATGGCTGCATTGGCCTTTCCCTCCCGGAAATCATAGGTGAAAGTTCTGAGCTGAGGGATAAGGTGCTGTCGCAAAATTTCGACAAGTGTCTGTGCTCCATCATTTTCGTATCTTATACTGCTTGACAGTGATTATTTTCTATGTTATTTTAATTTCAACCTATAAAGAGTGCGCGAGAGACAAGCTCAATGACCGCACAGCAACCTGCCGGAAGGTAAGGTGCTAAGGCTTGACCGATGGGTGTGCATATTTGCTTTTTACGCCTGTCGGAAACGATAGGCGTATTTTTCGTGCCTCCTTGTGGGTCAAATCATACTTTTTTGGAGGGCTGACCCATGGAAGAAACCAAATTTGTAGTGCTGAGAGTCGTTGGAAACGATGAGACCGTGCTGAAAATCTTTGACGATGATGAAAAGGACGCTGCTATTGCCTATGGAGAGAGCGTAGCCAGAGAGAACACTATCGGCACGATCGCCTGTATCCGCGCCTGGTTTGACGCTGCCGGGCAAAAGAGAGACGATATCATGGAGATCTTCGAAGCGTGGAAAGCGGGCAGTCTGTGATCTCATGAGTTACCGGAAAACGCCGCAAGGAGGCCGAAAATGCGTACCATAACAAATCTTTTATCTCTTGGCGGACGTGTCTGGGTCTATCTATCCAGCACGGCTCTGGCAAAAACTTTCCTTAAAAACGCGGAGGATGAGGGCTTTACCTTCGGAGACGGCATCAAGCCCACCGAAAGGCGGACCAGCGACATCTTTGCTTTGAACCCCGAACTGACCATCCACTATGTGGGCTATATGGGCCATTTGGCCTTTCAAAGTCCGGATCATGTCATAGGTGAGCCCTTGACACGTGTGGACTATGAAAAGTATCTTGCGGGGAGAGATGACTATGTCTTTTGAGGGTAGCCTCAAATCTAACGAATCTCCTTGAATTTATACGATTATGCGGCAAAACCTCCGCTGTGATGGAAATATAAGGGACTATTCATCCAGCGCACTGAGGAACAGGCTGTCAAGCTCCCCCCCAGCCCTGGGCGGCCCGCTCCGGGAGACCGTTGATTCGCTCTTTGATTTCAGCAATGCTTTTGTCCAGATAATCATTCAGAATATCTATGCGAGGGATCGTCTTAATTTCCGGTGAACTGATTTTCAGATCCAGAAGGCTGCATACCGTGCTTTCCAGATAAGAGGGCAATTGGCTGTCCATCAGCTCTGAGAAAAGCATCGGCGGAGGGGTACCCTTTTCAAGAATCCAGCGGCAGGCGAGGACAGGGCGCAGCACATAAAAGTATTTTTTGGCCTTGACCGTTTCACCTTTGAGGTATTCTCGATAGTTGTTTTCCGCCATGTGCAGATAATGCCAGAGACCCTTTTTTGAGGAAAAATAGCGGAGCAT
>CANQTO010000050.1 GCA_947626785.1 uncultured Oscillospiraceae bacterium | reverse complement strand
CGCCAGTTTTCCACACAAAAATTCGGGGCTGTGAAATCCTGAGCCGTCTGCGGCTCTTTTTTTCACAGCCCCTTTTTATGGGTTGAATTGCGATCAGGCCTTCTCGGTCTTCTTCTTGCCGGTGAGGACAGGAACAGCCTCGATGACCAGAATGACAGCCAGGACCACCAGGCCGATGGACCAGATCATCTGGAACCAGTCGCCCCAGACGGCAGCGCCGCCGGCGACCAGCTTCACCTTGCCGATAACGGTGGTGCACAGGGAGGTGATGGTGGCGATCAGCATGAAGATCATGGGGAAGTAGAACATCTTGTTGTTCTTGCCGATGTTGGCCAGCCAAGCGGCCACAGCCAGCATAGCGATACCGGCCAGCAGCTGGTTGGCAGCGCCGAACACGCCCCAGATCTGGGACAGGCCCAGGAAGCCCATGCCGCAGCCGATGACGACCATGATCAGGGTGGCGACGATGGGAGTGGCGAAGAACTTCTGAACACCGCTCAGATCCTCGTACTTCTTGCCTTCGGGGATGAACAGCTCGGCGAACATGTACCGGGCCAGACGAGTGCCGGAGTCAAGGGAGGTCAGAGCGAAGACGGAGACGGCCAGGGTCAGCAGGGTGTAGACGGTGTCGTACACGGGGTTGCTGAAGTCGGCCACGCCGCCGAACATGGTGGCGACGGTGGTGGCAATGCCGCCGGCGAAGATCGTGGGAGGCGCGCTCAGAGCGAACTTGGCGCCGGCAGTCAGGTCGCCAACTTCGTTCCACACAACGCCGACAGCGATCAGGGAGATGATGGCCAGGCCGGACTCGACGATCATGGCGCCGTAGCCGATGACCTTGGCGTCCTTCTCAGAGTTCAGCTGCTTGGAGGTGGTGCCGGAACCGATCAGGGAGTGGAAGCCGGACACAGCGCCGCAGGCGACGGTGATGAACAGGGTCGGGAACAGGGTGCCGCTGCTGGCTTTCCAGCCGGTGAAGGCGGGCAGAGCGACGTTCATGTGGGAGCCCAGGATGCCGACGACGGCGATGATCATCATGCCGTAGAGCAGGAAGGAGCTCAGGTAGTCACGGGGCTGGAGCAGCATCCAGACGGGCAGCAGGGAAGCCAGGGTAACGTAGACGGCGATGAAGAGCACCCAGAAGGTGCGGCTGCAGTTGATACCGACATTCAGGCCGACCAGAACGATCGCCACGATGCCGACGATGCCCACGATAGTGGCAGGGCCGATCTTCACGTTCTTGCGGTACACGAAGAAGCCGAAGATGAAGGCGATGACGATGAACAGCAGGGACGTGGTGGCCGTGGAGGCGTTGCCGGACACGTTGGCGCGGCCCGCGGTGAACAGCGCCCCGTCAGACACGAAGGTGCTGGCCACGACAGAGGTGAAGGAGGCGATGACCAGGATCAGCACCAGCAGGGCAAAGATGGTGAACAGCCGCTGGGCACGGACACCGATGTTCTCCTTGATAATCTCGCCGATGGAGCCGCCGTTGTGGCGGATGGAGGCGAACAGAGCACCAAAGTCGTGCATGGCGCCGAAGAAGATGCCGCCAAGGACGACCCACAGGAAGACGGGGACCCAGCCGAAGACAGCGGCCTGGATAGGTCCGTTAATGGGGCCGGCACCGGCGATGGATGAGAAATGGTGGCCCATCAGCACGGCGGGGTTGGCAGGAACGAAGTCCTTTCCGTCATAGCTGGTGTGCGCGGGGGTCTCGCGATTGGGGTCGACGCCCCACTGCTTGGCCAGCCAGCTGCCGTATGTAACGTAGCCGATGGCGAGCAGGACAATCGCGACGAGCAGGATTACGATTGCGTTCACACTTTTCACTCCTTATAAAAATGTAGGTTTTTTATAAGCATTTACCTTCAGGTTTTCTCCGCCCTGGAGGCAAATAGCTTCTTAAAATAATCAGCCAGAGCATAGCCCGCTTTGTTGGGCCAGGCTCTGCTCTCGCTCAGGTCCACGATGGCCGCGTGGAGCGTGGTAAAGCCGTGGAGAGAGAAACGGTAGCTCTTGGAGAAGCTGCGCCGCTGCACAGCCCGCCGGGTCTCCTCCTCCGTCCGGTCGGCCACGAGGATCACCTTCACGTTGGTGTACTGATGCTCCTTGTGGGGCTTGACCCGGGGCAGCATATCGTCGATGGCCCAGCTCATGCACCGCTCCGCCAGGTCCGCGTCAAAGGCGGGGGCGGAGAAGATGTAGGCGTACTCGTTGGTCTCGTTGCCCCAGATGGGGATGTTCTTGGTCAGCCAGTAGCGCTCGTCCCGGGAGAAGTAGTCCGCCCGGAAGGCCAGGGGCAGCTCCGCGGGGGCCGCCGCTTCCTCGGGAGGGATGATGTTATAGTAGGCGCTGTACGAATCCTTGAGGATCTCAAGGAATTGCAGCCTCTCTATCGCCATGAACAGCCCCCCGAAAAAATGAACAGATTATGACCTTAAGCTAATATACCTCCAAATTTCAAAAATTTCAATAGGTATTTTTACGAAATTTTGTATGAAATCCACTTTCTCCCCATTGAAGATAAAAACTTTGTCCCCGGACGGGCTTTAGCGTCGTTCTCCGTGCATTTTTGGCGGACTGGGCGTCATTTTGAGCTTCGCAAAAAAATCGCCGATTTCTGGGCTTCTTTATTTACAAGCATTTGAAATTGATGTATGATGTCAATAAACAAATTTAGTCTTTGAAAAATAGGCAAAACGCCGAAAAACGAGGTGCTGCTTATGGAAATGCGGCTGTGCGTGCCCTGCCTGTTCGGCCTGGAGGGGCCAGTGGGGGAAGAGCTCAGGCGCTTACAGATGAAGGAGGTCCGGGCCGAAAACGGCCGGGTCTATTTTTCCGGCGGGCCCGAAGCCGTGGCCGCGGCCAACATCGGCCTGCGCATGGGCGAGCGGGTGCTCATCGAGCTGGGCAGCTTCCGGGCTCTGAGCTTTGACGAGCTCTTTGAGGGCACCAAGGCCCTGCCCTGGGAGGACTATATCCCCGTGGAGGGGGCCTTCCCCGTCAAGGGGCACAGCCTCAACTCCAAGCTCTTCTCCGTGCCCGACTGCCAGCGGATCATCAAAAAGGCCGTGTCCGACCGGCTGGGGAGCCGCTATAAGCTCCGCTGGCTGCCGGAGGACGGGCCCGTGTACCAGATCCGCTTCTCACTCATAAAGGACCAGGTCTCCCTCTGCCTGGACACCAGCGGCGAGGGCCTGCACAAACGGGGCTACCGCCCGGCCCACAACGCCGCGCCCCTGCGGGAGACTCTGGCTGCCGGTATGGTAAACCTCTCCCGCTACCGGGGGAAGGGGGACTTCTGCGACCCTTTCTGCGGCAGCGGCACCATCCCCATCGAGGCGGCCCTGATCGCCCTGAACCGGGCCCCGGGCCTGGACCGTTCCTTTGCCGCCATGGCCTGGCCGGGCTACGGAAAGAAGCTCTGGGAGGAGGTCCGGCAGGCCGCCCGGGACCGGGAATTCCACGGGGAGTACCGGATCTTCGCCTCGGATATCGACCCTCACGCCCTGGCCCTGGCCCGGGAGAACGCCGCGCGGGCGGGCGTGGAGAAGCTCATCCGCTTTGAGCAGGCGGACGCCGGAGCCTTCCGCCGCCAGACGGAGCGGGGCGTGATCGTCACCAATCCGCCCTACGGCCGGCGGCTCATGGAGCAGGGGGAGGCGGAGGAGCTGTACCACCGCTTCGGGGCGGCCTGGGAGAACGCCCGGAACTGGGAGCTTTCCCTGCTCTCTGCCCACCCGGATTTCGAGCGCTGCTTCGGCCGCCCGGCGGATAAGAAGCGGAAGCTGTACAACGGTATGATTAAGTGCGATCTGTTTATGTATGGAGCAAATAAAGCGGAGGCAGAGAGATGAAGCATCTGTTTATCGTCAATCCCATAGCCGGGGGGAAGGACCGGACGGAGCAGGTCCGCGCCCGGGTGGCGGCGGCCTTCCGGAGCCGGGAGGACAGCTGGGAGCTCTATGTCACCCAGGGGCCCATGGACGCGGCGGAGAAGATCGCACGGGAGGCGGAGCAGGGCGGGGCCCTGCGGGTCTACGCCTGCGGCGGGGACGGCACCTTCAACGAGTGCGTCTGCGGGGCGGCCCTGCGCCCCAATGTGGCCGTCTGCCCCTTTCCCACCGGCACCGGCAACGATTTCTGCCGGATGTTCGGCCGGGAGGCGGAGCTGTACCGGGACCTGGACGCCCTGCTGGCCGGCACGGAGACGCCCATCGACCTGATCGAGTGCTGCGGCCGCTACGGGGCCAACATCTGCTCCGTGGGCATCGACGCCCGCATCGGCACGGACGTGCATACCTACAGCAAGCTCCCGGTCGTCGGCGGAGCGGCGGGCTACGTGGTCTCCACGGTGGTGAACGTCCTGAAGGGGATCGCCACCAATATGTCTGTGCGCAGCGGGGACTTCTCCGCCCAGGGGAAGCACAGCTTGGTCTGCGCCTGCAACGGGCGCTACTACGGCGGAGGCTTCAACCCCAGCCTTAACGCCCGGCCGGACGACGGGGTGCTGGACATCTATGTGATCAAGGGCGTGAGCCTGCTGACCCTGGCCCGGCTCATCGGCAAGTACGCCGCCGGGAAGGCCGACCAGTTCCCCCGCTATATCACCCATCTCCGGGGCACCGAGGTGGAGATCGACCTGGACGAGGAGGACGTGGTCAACATCGACGGGGAGGCGGCCCGGGCCAAGAACATCCGCATGAAGCTGCTGCCGGGGGCGGCCCGGCTGGTGGTCCCCCGGGGAATGCGCTTTTTCGAGCAGGACGGGGACGGAGAAAACCCGTAACAAAAAATTTATAAATTTTTCCGCAAATTTTCTTCAATGGGGCTTGCAAAAACAGAAAAGTGTGGTATCATTAGCATCGTTAGCACTCAGATACTTCGAGTGCTAACGATGCTGAATTTTGTATATTCTTGAATGGAGGTATATACCGTATGAAACTCAAACCCTTGGCTGACAAAGTCGTCCTCAAGCAGGACGCCGCCGAAAAGAGGACCGCTTCCGGCATTTATCTGACCTCTTCCGATCAGGAGAAGCCTGAGATCTATGAGGTCATTGAGGTTGGCCCCGGCGGCGTCGTGGAGGGCAACGAGGTGACCATGATCGTCAAGCCCGGCCAGAAGGTCCTGGTGGGCAAATACAGCGGCAGCAAGGTCAAGCTGGAGGATGAGGAGTACACCATCGTCCGTCAGTCCGATATCCTGGCCGTTATTGAGTAATTTAAGGAGGAACGATTAAAATGGCTAAACAGATCATTTATGGCGAAGAGGCCCGGAAGGCCATCGAGCGCGGCGTCAACCAGCTGGCCGACACCGTGAAGATCACCCTGGGGCCCAAGGGCCGCAACGTGGTCCTGGACAAGAAGTTCGGCACCCCCGTCATCACCAATGACGGCGTGACCATCGCCAAGGAGATCGAGCTGGAGGACGCCTTCGAGAACATGGGCGCTCAGCTCATCAAGGAAGTCTCCACCAAGACCAACGACGTGGCCGGCGACGGCACCACCTCCGCCACCGTCCTGGCCCAGGCCATGATCAGCGAGGGCCTGAAGAACCTGGCCGCCGGAGCCAACCCCATGGTCATGAAGAAGGGTATCCAGAAGGCCGCCGCCGAGGCCGTCAAGGCCGTGAAGGGCGCTTCCCAGCCCGTCTCCGGCTCCAGCGACATCGCCCGGGTCGGCACCATCTCCTCCGGCGACGAGTTCATCGGCCCCCTGATCGCCGAGGCCATGGAGAAGGTCGGCCAGAACGGCATCATCACCCTCGAGGAGTCCAAGACCGCCGAGACCTACAGCGAGGTGGTGGATGGCATGCAGTTCGACCGGGGCTACCTCTCCCCCTACCTGGCCACCGATATGGACAAGATGGAGGCCGTCCTTGACGACGCGCTGATCCTCATCACCGACAAGAAGATCTCCAACATCCAGGAGATCCTGCCCCTGCTGGAGCAGATCATCAAGGCCGGCAGGAAGCTCCTCATCATCGCCGAGGACGTGGAGGACTTGCCCCTGGCCACCATCATCATCAACAAGCGCAACGGCGTCTTCACCTGCGTCTGCGTCAAGGCCCCCGGCTTTGGCGACCGGCGCAAGGAGATGCTCCAGGATATCGCCGTGCTCACCGGCGGCCAGGTCATCTCCAGCGACATCGGCATGGAGCTGAAGGACGCTGACCTGAACATGCTGGGCCAGGCCCACCAGGTCAAGGTCACCAAGGAGGACACCCTCATCGTGGACGGCGCCGGCGACCCGGCCGAGATCAAGGCCCGCGCCGCTCAGATCCAGCGCCAGATCGAGACCACTACCTCCGACTATGACCGGGAGAAGCTCCAGGAGCGCCTGGCCAAGCTCAGCGGCGGCGTGGCCGTCATCAAGGTGGGCGCCGCCACCGAGACCGAGATGAAGGAGAAGAAACTCCGCATCGAGGACGCGCTGAACGCCACCCGCGCCGCGGTGGAAGAGGGCATCGTCGCCGGCGGCGGCACTGCCTACGTGATCGCCTCCAAGGCCGCCGAGGCCCTGGTCGCCACCCTGGAGGGGGACGAGAAGACCGGCGCCGCCATCGTGGCCAAGGCCCTGAAGGCCCCCATCCTCCAGATCGCCGCCAACGCCGGTGTGGCCGGCCCCGTGATCCTGAACAACGTGGCCAACTCCACCGTCCCCAACTACGGCTATGACGCCGCCAACGACAAGTATGGCGACATGATCGAGCTGGGCATCGTGGACCCGACCAAGGTCTGCCGCAGCGCCCTGGAGAACGCCGCCTCCGTCGCCTCCATGGTCCTCACCACCGAGAGCCTGGTGGCCGATCTGCCGGAGAAGAATCCTCCCGCGCCCCCCGCTCCCGACATGGGCGGCATGTATTGATCTGAACACCGTCATTGTGCCCGCGCAAAGCGCGGGCACAATTTTATAATAGGAGGCTTTTATGTCTGTCAACAGTACCCAGTGTTATATCGAGCGGGGCGGGGAAGTCCTGATGCTCCACCGCATCAAGAAGAAAAAGGACATCAACAAGGACAAGTGGATCGCCCCCGGCGGCAAGTTCGAGGAGGGGGAGAGCCCGGAGGACTGCATGCTCCGGGAGGTGCGGGAGGAGACGGGCCTTACGGTGACGGACTGGCGCTACCGGGGCATCGTCACCTTTGTGCTGGAGAAATACGGCACCGAGTACATGCACATCTTCACCGCCGACCGCTTCACCGGGGAGCTGACGGACTGCGACGAGGGGGAGCTGGCCTGGGTGGGGAAGGAGCAGCTCCTCAGCCTGCCCATCTGGGAGGGGGACAAGATCTTCCTCCGGCTGCTGGCCCAGGACGCACCCTTCTTCTCCCTCAAGCTCTGCTATGATGAAAACGACGTCCTGACCCGCGCGGTCCTGGACGGAAGGGAAATATTATTGAAGAGCTAAATTTGTTTCTCCTTGCGGCGAAGGTGGGGACATGGTATAATTTGCATATGGAAGGGGGGTCACGATGAACGTTACCGGCGAATACCGCTCCAAGCTCCGCACGGCGGAGGAGGCGGTGCAGATCGTCCGCTCCGGGGACTGGGTAGACTACACCTCCAACAACGGCTTCCCCGTGGCGCTGGACGCGGCGCTGGCCGCCCGGAAGGACGAGCTCCGGGGCGTGAAGGTCCGGGGCAACCTGCTGCCGGGGCCGCTTCAGATCGTGGAGTGTGACCCGGAGGGGGAGCATTTCATCTACAACACCTGGCACTGCTCCGGCTACGAGCGGAAGCTCTGCGACCGGGGCCGGGCCTTCTTCACCCCCATGATCTTCCGGAACAACGGCTGGTACTATGAGAAGTTCCTCACCGTCAACGTGGCGATGCTCACCGTCTCGCCCATGGACCGGCACGGGTACTTCCATTTCGGCGGCTCTCTGGGGGTCTCCCGGGCCATCGTGGAAAAGGCGGAGCGGGTGATCCTGGAGGTCAACGAGGCCGTGCCCTGCATCCTGGGCGGAGAAGGGGAGACCGTGCACATCTCGGAGGCGGACTTCGTGGTGGAGGCGGGCAGCCGCCCGTTGTGGGAGATGCGCTCCCCCGCGCCCACGGAGACCGACCGGGCCATCGCCGGGCATATCTTCCCCCACATCCGGGACGGGGCCACCGTGCAGCTGGGCATCGGCGGCATGCCCAACGCCCTGGGGGAGCTGATCGCCGCCTCGGACCTGAAGGACCTGGGCATGCACACGGAGCTCTGCTCCGACGGCTACCTGGCCATGGCCCGGGCCGGAAAGCTGACCAACCGGCGCAAGAGCCTCTGCCGGGGCAAGGGCGTGCTGGGCCTGGCTATCGGTTCCCGGGAGCTCTACGACTGGCTGGACGACAATCCGGGGGTGGCCGGTTACCCCCTCAGCTGGGTGAACGACCCGGCGGTCATCGCCCAGAACGACGATATGATCTCCATCAACGGCTGCCTGAATGCGGACCTCTACGGCCAGGTCTGCTCCGAGAGCGCGGGCACCCGGCAGATCAGCGGCACCGGCGGCCAGCTGGATTTCGTCACCGGAGCGGCCATGTCCAGAGGCGGCAAGGCCTTTCTGTGCATGAGCTCCACCTATACCGACCGGGAGGGGCGTGTCCGGTCCCGCATCCTGCCCAGCCTGGGCGGGGACATCGTCACCACCCCCCGCAGCCAGGCCTATTATATCGCCACCGAGTACGGGGCGGTGAACCTGGCGGGCAGGAGCACCTGGGAGCGGGCGGAGGCCCTGATCTCCCTGGCCCACCCGGACTTCCGGGAGGAGCTCATCAAAAAAGCGGAGGAGCAGCGCATCTGGCTGCCCTCCAACAAGAGGTAGGAGAGACTATGTACATCGATCAGACCGTATATACCGGCCGTCCGGAGGGGGAGCGCCTGCCCAAGGAGCTGCGCTGCTACGAGCTGCTGGACAGCCTGGGGATCGTCTACCGCCGGGTGGACCATGAGCACGCCGATACCATCGAGGCCTGCGAACAGGTGGAGGGCCTGTTGGAGGCGCACATCTGCAAGAACCTGTTCCTCTGCAACCGGCAGCAGACGGACTTCTATCTGCTGCTGATGCCCGGGGAGAAGCCCTTCAAGACCAAGCTCCTGTCCCACCAGCTGGGGGTCTCCCGCCTGTCCTTCGCGGGGCCGGAGCACATGGAGCGGTATCTGGACATCACGCCCGGCTCCGTCAGCGTCTTAGGCCTCATGAACGACAAAGAGAAGAAGGTCCGGCTGCTCATCGACCGGGACCTGCTTGGCGAGGAGTTCTTCGCCTGCCACCCCTGCATCAACACCTCCTCTCTCCGCTTCACCACGGCGGAGCTGCTGGAGAAGGTCCTGCCCGCCCTGGGGCGCGAGCCCACCTATGTGGACCTGCCCTGGGAGCTGTCCGAGTGAGGGAAGAGAAATGAAAATTCTTGATACCTGCACGGCGGCCCTGGCCGCCCTCCTCAGCGGCTGGAGGCTGACGTCCCCGGCGGCGGAGCCGCTGGCGCGGCTGATGGCGCTGCTTGTGCCCGTCTACGCGCTGTGCATCCTCCTGTATTGGACCGGCCGCCTGACCAAAGTGGTCAAGCCCACGGTCAACACCGTCGAGCGGCTGTTGGAGCCGGTGGCCGCCATCCTGCTCACCGCAGAGGCGGCGGCGATCGTGCTGGCCGTCCGCTTCTGGCCCCAGGTCAGCCAATATGTGACCTCCAGCAGCTTTTGGATCTTTAAGGAGCCCTGGTGGCAGGACACCAGCCGGTATTCCGACGCCTTTCTCACCGTGTTCATCCTCTTCGCCTCCCTGGCCGTTTTGATCGGCCTGCCCATCGCCATGGGAAAATACATCCTGACCATGGTCCGCTATGAGATCAAGGACCACGGCCCCGCGCTGGGCATAGTGCTGGCGATCTATGACTTCTTCGCCGGCCCCTTCCTGCTGAGCCTGGTGCTGCTGATCTGGGCGCTGATCGTCCATTGATCAAATAAGATGACAAAAGGAGCTGCGGCAAGAATTTCGTCTTGCCGCGGCTCCTTTCCTTTTAGCGTGCAGCCGGTCGCTTTGAGCCAGATTTAAGAATTCTTAAGACTCTTAAGAATTGGTTTATGGTACAATAGCTTCAAGAGCGGATAAAAAAGGAAGTTTTATCATGAAGAGAAGTCTTGCGATCCTCCTGCTCTGCTGCCTGACGCTGGGCCTCTGCGCCTGCGGCTCCGGCCGGGAGGCGTCAAATAGCGTGGAGGCCTCCGACCCGCCGGAGGTCTGGCACGGACGCCTGACCGGCTCCTATCCCCTGGGGATGGCGGGGCAGATCACCGGCTTGGCTGCCATGAGGGACGCCCTATTCATCGGCGGGAACCGGGACGGGCAGGCCGCGCTCCTGCGCTGCCCCTACACGATAGAAGAGGACGGCCCCGTCCTGGGCAGAGAGACAGCTTTGGAGCTGCCCCCGTCCCCGGAGCCGCTGCGCCTAAGATGCCTGTCCTACAGCGGCGGCCGCTGCTGCGCTCTGTTTTCCGCCGGGAGCGGCGAGGACGGGGAAGCGGTCTCCTGGCTGGCGGGGCTTTACAGCCCGGAGGGCGGCCTGGAGGGCAGCTTCCCCCTGGGCCTGCCGGAGGGGGCCGCGCCCAAAAGCATACAGATCTCCGGGGAGGACGAGCTCTGCCTCCGGGAGGCCCACCGGATCGGCTTCTATACCCTGACAGGCGAAAAGCTCTGGGAGGTGAAGGACGAGGGCCTGGATTTCGGCTCGCCTCTGCTGACGGAGGGGGAGCTGCTGCTCATGGCGGGGACCGGGGCCAGCGGGGAGGCGGAGCTCTACCGGCCGGACCGGGAGAACCATACCCTAATAAAGGTGGAGCCGGAGGAGCCGGTGCTGCTCTCCTATTCTGTCTGCCAGAGCCCGGACGGGCAGCCGCTCATCAACGACGGCGAGAGCCTGGTCGCCCTGGACAGTGAGCTCCGGTCCACGCCCCTGCTGGACTGGTATGAGCTGGCGGGGGAATACGGGCAGAGCTTCCGCTTCGTCTGCCGCCTGGGGGAGCGGGACTGCCTGCTGGTCTATAAGGAGGACTATTACGACCTGGCCGGCCGGCGGAAGCAGGACAACGGCGAGCTGATCGCCCTGCATCTGTACAGCACCAGCCCCAGCCGGAGCGTGCGCGTGGCTTTCTGCGGCCGGGGGGAGACGGAGAGAGAGGCGCTGCTGAATATGTTTCGGAACTACATCCCGGACTATGAGGTGGAGCCGGCCGTCTATGGGACAGAGGAGGCGGAGAAGGACCGCCTGCTGCTGGACGTGAACGCCGGGAAGCTGGATCTGGTGCTCTGCGACGGGTACGTGCTGGAGCCCGGGACGGGTTTCGCGGACCTCTACTCCTTCCTGGACGCGGACGAAGAGCTCTCCCGGGAGGACTTTCCCGCCTGGCTTTTGGAGGCCCTGGAGAGCCGGGGCGAGCTGCGGCAGCTGTGGAGCCGCTTCTGCATCTCCACCTGGGAGGCCCGGGGCGCTCTGGCGGCGGAGCCCGGCCCCCTGCGGCTGAGGGACTGCCAGGCGGTCCTGGACCGGGAGGGCGTGGAGACGCCGCTGTTTGACAGCTATGTGACGAAGGATCTCCTCCTGGGCTATTTGAGTCAGACGGTCCTGGCGGCGGCCTGGGACGAGGCCGCCGGGACCTACCGGCTGGACCGGCCCGCCGTGCGGGAGTGGCTGGAGCTCTGCGACCGGCAGCCGCTGAAGGACCCCTATGACTCCTACGGGAACCAGAACCTGGACCCGGCGCTCTGGCATTCGGAGTCTCTGCTGTATGAGAAGCTGGGGGTCAACATGGATATCGGGGATAAAAAGGACGGAGAGCCGGTCGTGCCGGCGCGGCGGTTTTTTGACGGGCAGGACGGGAGCGATGACTTGAGCTGTCTGGTCTGCCCCTCCCTGAGTTGCGCGCTGATCCCGGAGGCCTGCCCGGACAGGGAGAACGCCTGGGGTTTTCTGCGCCAGCTTCTGACGGAGGACTTTCAGCTGGCCCTGTATCAGCGGGGCGGCGAGGGCCTGCCGGTCAACCGGGGGGTCTTTGAGGCGCTGACGGGGTCCGTCTGCACGCCGCAGTATAAAGAGAGGCTTGCCCGGCTGCTGGAGGACAGCCCGGTCCTTACCTGGGAGACAAAGACGGTCGCCGGTCTGCTGGAAGAGGATATGCAGCCCTGGTTCAACGGGGACAAGAGCCTGGACGAGGCGCTGGCCGCGGCCCAGGGGCGTATCGACATCTATATGGCCGAGCGGGCCGAGTAAGGAGAGTTACCGATGAAAAAGCGCGTAAAAGCAGCCGCGGCGGTCCTGGTCTGCGCCCTGGCTCTGTCCCTCGCCTCCTGCAAGGGGGAGAACGGGGTGGAGCAGATAGCGGAGCTTTCCGCTCCGGCGGCGGAGGAGCTGCTGGCGGTCTCGGCGAAGGATCTGTATCCCCTGGAGCCGGGCTACGTGCTGGACGCTCTGGCCCTGGCCGGGGATACCCTGGCCGTGGCGGCCCACCGGGGAGAGGACTGGGAACTGGCGCTCTTTGACCGCCCGGAGGCGGAGACGCTGGACGAGCTCAACCTGGGCGAGGCAACGCTCATCCCCCTGGAGCAGCTCTGCCCGGGGGCTGTGTCCATAAGCGGTTTCTGCTCCGACGGGGAGGGCTTCTGCTTGCTGGCCGAGGGGCAGCCGGGGCGGCGTCTGCTCCGGCTGTCTGAGGACGGCCGTCTGCTCTCGGAGGCGGACTGCTCCGGCCTTCAGACCGGGGAGATCGGCGGGATCGCCCTCAGCCGGGAGGGTTGCCTGGCGGTGACGGGCGCGGAATTCCACGCGCCCCTGGAGCTGTATGAGCCGGAGACCGGCCGCTCCGTTCTCCTGCCCCTGGAGTTTGGGGAGGACTCCGTCCGCGCCGTGTCCCCCAGCGCGCTGGGGCTCATCGCCGGCACAACCATATCCGGCAGCTACCTGATCGACGGGGAGAGCATGAGCATGTCCCCGCTGCCGGGAGCGCCGATGAATGTGCCCGTGACCCAGGGGCTGGACGGGGCCTACCTCTGCTATGATCTTTCAACATATTCCCTGTGGGACGGGGAGAGCCGCGAGAGCCGGGCGCTTTTTGAGGGCTGTCCCATCGTCTCCACCGGCCCCGCGGTGCCCAAAGCCGTGTGCCAGACGGGCGGGCGGATGCTGCTCTGCCTGGAGGAGAACTCCGACAAGCTGACCGCCGTCGGTCCCGCCCGGGAGGAGCGGCCCGTGGACGGCGGGGAGGTCCGGGTGGCTATCGTCAAGGACCAGGGGGGCGACACGCCCCTGACTTTTGAGATGAGCAGCCTGGTCCGCGGCCTGGAGGGGAAGACCGGGTACAGTTATGCGGTCACGGAGTACAGCTACGAGGAGCGGGACCGGCTGCTGACCGAGATCGGCTCTGGCAAGGCCCCGGATCTGCTGCTGTTTACCGGCGGCTTCGACACGGCCTCCGGCGCCTTTGAGGACCTGGTCCCCTGGCTGGACGGGGACGGAGAATTGGACCGGACGGACTTTCTGCCGGGCCTGCTGCCGGCGCTGGAGACCGAGGGAGAGCTGCATGAGCTGTGGACGGCCGTCCAGATCTCTACACTGGGCATCCGGGAGCGGGATTGGGACGGGAGCCTGCCCCTCACGATCGAGGCCTGCGACGAGCTGATGGCCACGGGCCGGTACGACTCCGTTTTCAACAGCGCCATGACGCCGGAAAACCTCCTGGCCTGGCTGGCCCGGATCTCCTCCGGGGCCTATGTGGACCGGCGGAGCGGGAAGTGCGCATTTACCGAGGAGGGCTTCGGCTCCCTGCTGGAGTGGGGTAAAAAAGCCGCTTCTCCCCAGGGAGCGGCGGATGATCTGACGAGAGTCCTGCTGGCCTTTGAGCCGATGCTCTCCAACGTGGGGCGGGTCGCCGTCCTGCCGGAGGTGTACGGCGGGGACCTGATCTTCACCGGCTTTCCCGGCGACAGCGGGAACCGGGGCTATTTCAGCTCCGGCGGCATTCGGATGGCCATCCCCCGGGAGGCTGTCAACAAGGCCGGGGCCTGGGACTTCATCCGGCGGCAGCTGACCATGGAGGCGCAGCTGCCCGCGCCGGGCGCCTTTACTCAGGGCTTTCCGGTGCGGCTGGACGCCCTGCGCCGGGCCTGCGGCCGGGAGCTGCCAGAAAAGATCTGCGGCCGCTTTTTGGAGCTGGCGGAGAGCATCACCCGGGCGGTGGACTACACCGACGAGCAGCTGACGGAGATCGTCACCGACTGCGGCATGGACTACCTCACCGGGGGCAAGCCCCTGGCGGACACGGTGCAGGCGGTCCAGAGCCGGGTGAGCCTGCTCATCGCGGAGCGCTTCGGGTGAGGGGAAGACAAGAAGACCCCCAAAAGACGGCAGCTGCCGTCTTTTGGGGGTAAAACCGTCCCGGAATCACTCGTAATGGGTCCACATGCGGAGGATCTTGACCGTCTGCTCATCCGCATAGACCGCATAGACAAGCCGGTGCTGGCGGTTGATGCGCCGGGAGTAAAACCCGGACAGGTCTCCCACCAGCTTTTCATAGGGCGGGGGAGAGCGGAAAGGGTCTTCGGCGATAACTGCCAGCAGCGCTTTGGCCCGCTGCTCCAGCCCGGCCTGGGCGATCAGGCGGCGGTCCTTCATGGCCTGCTTTGAGAAAACGATGCGGAACATCACCAGGCCTCCCGGGGATCGTATGGGACGCAGTCCTCTATGGGCTCAGCGGCGGCGGCCTTGATGCTGTCCGCCATGCCGGGGATAGAGGTCAGGTGAAGCGTCTCAAGCATGCTGTTGTAATCCTGCTCGCTGAGGATCACGGCGTTTCCGTTCTTGGTCGTGACGTTGACCACCTCGCCATAGGTGACGGCCTGGTCCACAAAGCCGAACACGTTCTTCCGGAAGGCGGTGATATTGGTGTTGGTCATAGGAACACCTCCTGCATCTATTATATGTACATTATAGCGTACATATACGCTCCTGTCAACTCGAAAAATTGCCTCATCCGAAAAGTGCGGCGGCATCAGAACGATGCCGCCGAAAATCTTAGTACGCCGGTCCTACTCCTGGTTGTTGAAAAAACAGACCCCAAAAAGTCCGGAAACTCATTTTTGGGGTCTTCTCAAAATCGGTCAATGGAACTACAATTTATACGGCCGAACGGTCAAAGGAGGTGGACCATGAACGAGAAGTTCTTTTCCCTGCCGCAGGACAGGCAGCAAGCGATCATCAATGCGGGGTATCGTGTATTCTCTCAGAATTCTTACAAAAACAGCCCTATGAGCGAGATAGCGGCAGAGGCGGGGATCAGCAAATCGCTGCTTTTTCACTACTTCAGAAACAAAAAGGAGCTGTACCTCTTCCTGTGGGACAAATGCGCCGAGATGACCATTGCGATCCTGACCCGGTATGGATGCTACGGGCAGGAGGAGCTTTTTGCGTGTATGGAGCGGGGGATGAGGGCAAAAATGGAGATCATCCGCCAGTATCCCGATATGGCGAATTTTACGATCCGGGCATTTTATGAAAAGGACCCGGAGATCAGCGCCGCCGTTCAGGAGAGCTATCACAAGTACTTCAACTTGAAAGCGGACAAAACGCGCATGAACCTGGACCCGGCGCAGTTTGTCCCGGGTCTGGATATTTCCATGATGTATCAGGAGATGTATTGGGCCTCCGAGGGATACCTCTGGGAGATGGTGCAGCGCGGGGATGTGAATATGGAAAAGATGGAACGGGACTTTACCGGGCTCATTGCGTTTTGGAAGAGCATCTATCTCAGAAAGAAGGAAACTCCATGAACGCTATTCAAATCGATGATCTGACAAAATATTACGGAAGGACCCGGGGCGTTGAACATATCGATCTGACTGTCCGGCAGGGAGATTTCTACGGCTTCATCGGCCCCAACGGCGCGGGCAAATCCACCACGATCCGCGTATTGCTGGGGCTGATCCGTCCCAGCGGAGGCGGAGCGCAAATTTTTGGGCTGGACACGGTAAAGGAGCGGGAGAAGATCCTGGACCGGGTGGGGTACCTGCCCTCAGAGGTTTCCTTCTATCCGGGTATGCGGGTAAAGGATGTACTGAAACTGTCCGCCGATCTGCGCCGGCGCGACTGCGGGAAAATGAGCGGGCTCTTATGCGAGCGGCTGCAGCTGGATACAGGGCGAAAGGCAGAAGAGCTTTCTCTTGGGAACCGCAAAAAGACCGCCATCGTCTGCGCCTTGCAGCATGAGCCGGAGCTGCTCATTTTTGACGAACCGACGAGCGGACTTGACCCGCTGATGCAAAGAGAGCTCTTTGAGATACTCTGGGAGAGAAACAAAGAGGGCGCGACCGTCTTTCTGTCAAGCCATATCCTGACCGAGATCCAACATAACTGTACGGATGCCGCCATGATCAAGGATGGAGCGATCATCGCAAGCGGACGTGTGGCTGAGCTTTCAAGAACGGGGACCAAACGGATCAGCGTCCGCGGGTCTGTTGACTGCGGCTCTCTTGCCGGCATGAAAGACCTGCACGCTGCGCCGAAGGGCGTTGATTTTCTTTACAGCGGGGACATGAACGCGCTGCTGCAGACGCTTTCAAAGGGTGACATTCAGGACATCACCGTCACAGAACCGGATCTGGAGGAGGTCTTTCTCCACTATTACGAGCGAGGCGATGAGATATGACCGTGATAAAACATGAGCTCCGGCAGGGAAAAGCGTCTCTCCTGATATGGACAGCAGCCATTGGATCCTTGCTCATGATCTGTATCTGGATATTCCCTGAGCTCCGCGGAGATATGGACGCGATGGGGGAATTGTTTGCCTCTATGGGCAGCTTTACGGCCGCTTTTAGCATGGACCGATTGAACATCGGGACAATGATCGGTTTTTACTCCATCGAGTGCGGAAACATCCTCGGACTTGGCGGCGCACTCTTCGCCGCATTGGCAGGGGTTTCTATTCTTTCGAAAGAGGAAAAAGATAAGACTGCGGAGTTCCTGCTGACCCATCCCGTTTCAAGAGCGCGTGTCGCCACTGAAAAACTGGCGGCCTTGCTGATCGAGATCACAGCGATGGATCTGACGATCCTTGCGCTCTCTCTGCTGTCGGTGCGGCTGATCGGAGAGAACATTCCCTGGAAAGAAGTCCTGCTGCTGCACGGGGCCTATTTTCTGCTGCAAATTGAACTTGCAGGCGTTTGCTTTGGAATATCTGCCTTCCTGCGCCGCAGCAGCGCGGGTATCGGGTTAGGGCTGGCGGTCATGCTGTACTTCCTCAATTTGATAGCCAACATGACAGATCACGCGAAATTTTTGAAATTCATCACCCCGTTTGGCTATTGCGAGGGCGCGGATATCCTTGACAAAGGGAGGCTGAATACAGGATATATCGCGGTCGGGATCCTGTTTGCCTGTATCGGCATCGGGGCAGCCTATTGGGAATATGCCAGAAAGGACATCCATTGATTTGGTTCTCACACTTTTTCACTATTCACTATTACCTATTACCTCCAGAATCGGCGAGTCAGTTTTTAGTGAAAAGTGAAGAGTGAAAAGTGAAGAAGTAAAAATCGGCAAGGCTGACGCCTCGCCGATTTTTGGTGCAGTTGAGCAATCCAAATCCGAACCGGTTTTCTGTTCTGCCAAAGCCGCGTTGAGCTCGGCAAAGGTGATGGTCGTCGCGCCCTCCTTGTAATTGAAGGTGATAACCATTTTGTCGTCGTACAGGAAGATCGCGTTGACGAAAGTGTCGATCAGCATCTTGCGGTGGGACTTCTGCCGCACGTCCAGCTTGCGGAAGCGGTGAAGCCAGAACGTCATAAACTCCGCGCTGATCCTGGGCTTTGCCAGCTTCTCGCAGGCGATACGGGTCTCCAACTCTTCCTTCGTAGCCTCCAGCTCTTCCAGCCGCGCCTTTGTGGACTTGGTGAGGATGCCCTGCTGGATGGCGTTGAGCATATTCTGAATGGCCGTTTCCGTCTCCCGGAGCTGCTGTTCATAGAGGGGCAGGCTGCTGCTCTCCCTGTTCTGCAAGTCCATGAGCATGGACACGATCGCTTCAATGGCCGCATCGTCCATGACGATTTTCATAGTTTCGCGGACGACCAGATCTTCTATCCACTCTTTCTTGACGGGCTTCTTGTGACATTCTGTCCGCTTCTTCTTGACGGAGACACACTTGTAATAGTGGTGGACAACTCCTGTGCGGCTGGTGCCGCTCTCGCCGCAGAGATAGGCCCCGCAGTAGCCGCAGAACAGCTTCGTCGTCAGCAGATAATCGTCCTCGGCTTTGTGGCGGGCCGGGGCCTTTTTGTTCTTTGCCATTCTCTCCTGCACCCGGTCAAAGAGGTCCTGGGGAACGATAGCGGGGATGCCTCCCGGCACGACGATATCCCGGTATGTGTACTCTCCCATGTAGCGGCGGTTTTTCAAAAGATGCTGGATGCTGTTGTAGGTCAGCTCCCGCCCCTGCGTATTCTTTATGCCGCTGTCATTGAGCCAGTCCCGGAGCTCCTTCATGGTGGCACCTTCGTCATAGCGCTTGAAAGCCTCCAGCACAAACGGCGCTGTCAGCGGGTCGATCTGAAAATGCCGGTCGCTGTCGATCTGATAGCCGATGGGCAGCGTCCCGCCGTTGTACTTGGTTTTCAATGCGTTCTCCGTCATGCCCCGGATGACCTTTTCAGACAGATCGGCGGAGTAGTATTCGGCGTAGCCCTCCAGGACAGATTCTAGGATGATACCCTCGGCCCCGTCAGAAATGACCTCGGTGGCGGACACCACCTTGACGCCGTTTTTCTTCAGCGTGGCCTTGTACCGTGCGCTGTCGTAGCGGTTCCGGGCGAAGCGGTCCAGCTTCCAGACGATGACCATATCGAAGAGCCGCTTGCCGCTGTCCTTGACCATGTTCTGAAACTCCGGACGGTTGTCTGTCTTGGCGGAGAAGGCCCGGTCTATGTAGTGCCGCAAGACCGTGATGCCGTTCTTTTCGGCAAAAGCGGTACACTCTCTGATCTGGCCCTCGATGCTCTCCTCCCGCTGGCTGTCGGAGGAATAGCGGGCATAGATTACGGCGGTCATGATTCCTCACCGTCCTCTGGCAGTTCTTTGATCCGTTCCGCTTCGGTCAATACCTGTAGCTGATACTGAGCGATTTGATGCAGAGCGGCAAAGCGCTCCTCTTTCCCTATGCCGCTCTTTATGAGTTCCGCGTTGTGCGTCTCCAGATTTGACAGCACGGTAAGCTCCGCGATAGATGCAAAATCCCGGATGTTGCTGTGCTTGGCCAGCTCCGGGTTGGCGTCCCGCCATTCCTTTGCGGTGCAACCAAACAGGGCCACATTCAGCAGATCCGCTTCATCCGCATAGGCAAGCCATTCAGTGTTTTTCGTATAATTCTTCTGCGGCAGCACATAGTTCTTGACCGCGTCCGTGTGGATCAGATAATTGTTTTTAGAGAGAAAGCGTTTTGCTGTCCATTCCAGCTTCAGCCGGTCATTCTCTTCGTCTTTTAGCCGCTGGTATTCTTTCAGCAGATAGAGCTTAAACACCGGGCTGATTGCAGAGCCAAACTCGAAGGCAATATCTTTATGCGCATAAGTACCGCCATAGCGGCCAGCCTGCACATACAGTCCGATAGCGTTGGTTTTTTCGATCCACTCCTTTGCGCTCAACGTAAAGGTATGTAATCCCGCTTCACTTTTAAAGTGGTCGAATTCGACCACTTTAAAGTCCGGGTTATACATGATCTCCCAGGTCCCCAAGAATTCAAGCGTCGTGCGGCTGCGAAGCCAGTTTTTGATGACATCTGCCGCCCGCGAGGCATCTGTGCGGGCCTTGGCCATATCTGTGAGGCTGATATAGTCATTCTGATCCACACTCATGATCGTCACAGCCACATTTTGTACGGTGATCAGAGAAGTCTTTTTTGTGCTGCTCATTTTGTCTCGTCCTCCAGCATCTGCACCAGGGTTTTCTTCAGCCGCTTGTTGACAGGCGATTTGGGGTCGAAGCACATCTCAATAAATTCGTCCAGCTCCGGGTGCAGCTTCTCCAATTGAGGTTCGCCGCTGTAAGCTATGCCCTTCGGCTCGTCCGTCCGGCCGCAGATATAGTCCAGAGACACATCAAAGAAGTCCGCATAGCGCAGAAGGACCTTGATAGACGGCTCGCACTGATTGTTTTCATACCGATTGACACCGGACTGCCGCAGCCCCAGCAAGGGGGCCAGCTTGTTCTGCGAGAGATCAACAGAGTGCCGGAGCTCCCGCAGACGGTCTGCCACGATCTGCATAAACAACCTCCAAAATGTTTTTCTTGAATTATAACACAATTTGCACTTGAGTGCAACATCTGGTTTGCATAACACAGTAGTAAAAAATACATTCTTTTATAAAACTTGAGGGAAGGAATGGCTCACGGAGAGAGCCGTTTCTTCCCTCAAGTGCGCAGAGGGGTCCAGGGGAGTTGCAGACGCCCCTGGATGTTGAAAAATAGGGCCAAAAAAAGCCCGGAATATCAAGATTTTTTAGAGGCAGTTTTGACAGGGTAATATGATTTGACTTCCACCCCTGTTTTTGGCCTTTTAAATTTCAACATAAGAGCAGGCCCGGAGGCTTGTATTAAGAACACAAAACGGTCACTTTTCCGACCGTTCATGCAGAGAGCGGTCAGCCTAAAGTCCTAAGCGTTTCGAAGAAACGCGCAGCCAGCGCCGGCACCGGCGCTGTTCAAGGGGGATTGAGGGCGCTGCCCTCAACAAGCAAACCGAGATTTCCGCTCCAGGCGGAGATCTCGGCTTTTGCAAAATGGGGCACCATTTGCCCTGCTTGCCGGTTTGAAAAGCGTCAGGCGGGGCAAGCGGACAACGGAGTTTTTCCGGAATGGGGCACCACTTGCATTGCTTGCCACTTGTGAAAGCTTAAAATAGAGTTGATATTATATTGCAATATTCTCTTGCCGGTCTTGCCGGCTTTGGTAATCTGTGGTATTATTAAAGTAAGGAGGGGATGAGATGAAAAAGACGCTTATAATTCTACTATTCGCTTCTCTAACTGTTTTCCTGTTTGGATGCGGTGGAGAAGAAAGACATCCCGTTGAAGCAGAGGACGAACAGGTTACATATAATGCAGATGATATAATCCCAGGATTATCAGAAATATTAACTTCTGTTGGAATTGACCCAAAAGAAGCAAATGAAATGGAGCAAATAGAAGATTGGTCTAATGGCCCCCGGTACAGTTTCCAAACGCACGGTACAACTGCAAGGATATATTGCAATATGGATGGGACAGTTGAGACTATAAAAGTTGGGGTAGACATAGACTTATATAAGCGCGGATATGAAAACTGGACAATTGATAATTTTTTAGTCGATGAAGATAAAAAGGAAGAACTTATAACCTGCTGTGAAGATGCTGTTTCTGCTTGCCTTAGTCATCCATCCAGCGCCGATTTTCCTTTGCTGGATTGGTCTTTCGGACGAGAATTCGACCACTATTATGTCAATAGTTCAGTTAAAGCGTCAAACTCGTTTGGAGTAGTAGATGAAATACCTTTCTCTGCTGTCTTTGTGATATCTGATGGATCTATTCGGCTTATTGGACTACAAGTGAACGGGGAAACAGTTAAAGACGAAACGGAACAGTATCCACTTCCAGAAAGAGCGAAATTGGATATCCCTGACCAAGTGGGCAAGAATGGTGAAATAAGGCTTGTAGATGGTGAACTCGGTGAATACGGTGAAGCTGTTACATTAGACGGCTGGGATTATATATGGTATCATGTCCCGGCTGGGATATATGATGCAACTTGTAATACAAAGGCTTGTATGCTTTATGTTGATAAAGATGCAATAACAAGAAATTCATCTGGTTATGTGGAAATGGAAAACGTCGAAACATATGAATTATCTTACGAAGAAACAAAAGAGATTTCAGTCGGAGAAGACGAACACATCTTTTTAACAATAAACGCAGACATAACACTTATACCGAAAGAGTAACCTAATAATCAATCCGCTATGTTTCTTGCATAGCGGATTTTTGTTAACAATATATAATTTTCTCTCTTTTGCCCTAAGTGCAAAAAAGAAACGAGAATCACCTTGGTCGGGCTGCAAATGGTCCTGTGTGACTAAATTGATCGTCCGAAGCCACGAAATGCCAATCGTGTAAGAGAGCTTTCCTTTTCAGGCTTGGGCGTTAGAATTTAGGCGCTGAAAAAGCCCGTCATTTCAAGGTTTTTTCAGCGCCCT
>CANQTO010000049.1 GCA_947626785.1 uncultured Oscillospiraceae bacterium | reverse complement strand
CGATGCGCTGGCGGCATTCTCCGTCTTGCCAAGCTTCTCCGCCAGCTTTTCATCCGTCTCCTGGGTGATCTGCGCCAGGAGCTTGTTGTTCTCCTCATCGGCCTGGTTTTTGGTGTAGTAGTTGGACAGATCCGTCGTCTGGTGAGTGTTCTTCCAATCTCCGGACTCGCTGTCCCAGACCCAGATGGTGTCCGTACTGCCTACGATGGCCCAGTCCCCTGTCGTTCCTTCTGGAATGGCCTCGCGAAGAGTTTCAGGCGTCTCATAATAACCCTTAGCGCCCTGGGCGATAGATTGGGCTCTGTTGGCAGCTTCGTCAGCACGATCGGCGTCGAACTCCGCGGAATCGGCCGCCGCCTCCGCCCGGTCCGCCGCCTCCGGCGCGGCCAGGATGCCCTCCAGATTGTCCTGGACGGTCCGCAGCGCCTCCGCGTTCTCTTCTATGACCCGCACGCTGCCCGCCGCGCTCTCGGCGCTGCCCTGGGCCCGGCCGGCGTAGTACTTGGCGTTGTCGGTGGCCTCATCGGGCCGCTTCTCCCCAAGGCCCTCGCCGATGGCCCAGCTCTTGGCGGCGTCGGACCAATCCTCCGCCTGGGCCGCGCTCTGGGCGGACTGCCCGGCGCTGACCTGGGCGTCCTCCACCGCCCGGTCCAGGGCGTCCCAGTCCAGCTGGATACCGTCGGCGATCTCCCGGGCCCGGTCCGCCTGGGCCGCTGCGGCTTCCTTTGCCTCTTCGGCGTCCGCTCTGCTGGCCTCTGCCGCCCGGGCCGCGTCTTTCGCGCCCTGGACGTAGATCTCCGCCGTCTTCTCGCCGAACTGGCGAAACTGCCTGCCCGTCATGCGCATCGCCGCGCCCTGCTGCTCTACGGGGAGCAGCGTGTCGTCATACAGCGCCAGGACCTCCGGCAGGCCGCCGATGGGCGATTCCTTTACCGGGTCCAGTTCGCTTACTGTTCTGTCAGCCATATTTCTCCTCCTTGATCTCCAGCAGCTCCTCCAGCGCGCCTATGCAGCCCAGCAGCTTGCTCATATTTTCCCGTCCCGTCACCGTCAGGCTGTCCAAGGTATGGATCACAGCCTGGACGGTGGCTCTTTCGTTTTCCGTCATGTGCCGCCTCCTAAACGCTCTCCGGAGCGCGCATGAGCGTGATGCGCACGGACGGGTCGCCGTTGGTCAGGCCGTTGTAGAGCTTCTGGACGCCCACAAAGGTCTTAAAGCCGGTCACTTTTGCCGTCCTTTCCTCAAAACTGTGCTCCGCCGTCTCCTCTTCGGTGATGTAGTCAAAGCTCTCGATGTTTTCCGCGCCGCTGAAAAGCGTGAACGCCTCCGCGATAGGCAGCTTGCAGTCGATGTAAAGGATACCCATGCTGGAGATCCCAAAGAAGGAGACCGGAAGCTCGCGGCCTGAATGGAAGATGATTTTTGCCATATCTGCCCTCCGTTTATGTAGTCGTGACAAATGTCGCGGTAGCTGTCACGTTGCTGCTGTTTTTATACGATATTGTCCTCAGGGTGAGCGTCTTGTTCGCCAGCTTAAAGGTGCCGCTGGCGGAGAGGTCGCCGAAGGAACCGGTGTTAGCAGCCAGGAAATTGGCGGAGGCCGTCCCGCCGAAGATGTTGTTGGCCGTGATCACATCGGCCAAAAGATTCTGCACCTCCTGGCTGAATTTTCCTTTTTCGATCCCGGCGCTTCCGCTGATCGTGCTGTTGAAAATGGACCCGGACTGGATGCAGCGGTTCTCGATGGAGTCCGTGCCCATGTTCCCCACGCCGACGGTCTGATAGCCGATGTTGCCGCCGGTGATCGTGCCGCTGCCGATGTTCCCGCCGCCTATGGTGCCGCTGCCGATGTTGCTGCCCATGACGGTCCCGCTGCCGATCTGGCTGCCGGTGATGTAGCCGTTGTCGCCCCCCACCTGGATCTGATTGGCCCGGACCCTTCCGGTAAAGGTCCCGCTGCTGGCGGTCAGGTTGCCGAAGCTGTCCACCTTGAACTTCCCGCCGCCCAGGGAGATCCCGTCCGTGCCCACATACACCCCGTTGGCCGTGCCCGCGAAGGTGGAGAGCCCGTTATACAGGGCGGAGCCGGTGACGGTGAAGCCGCCGATCTTGCCGCCGGTACACTGGAGACAGCCCTGGGCGTCGATCTGGAAGGTCCGGTTCACCGTCACCAGGCCCTCCAGGCTGATCTTCTCCGCCCGGATGCTGGCCTTTTCGCTGCTGAGGTTGATGGCCGCGATGACGCCGTCCTTCTCCACCCGCAGCTCGATCTCATCGGAGAGCCTGGTGATGGAGGCCCGGGCCGCCGCCATCTGCCGGTTGAAGGCCCGGGTGACGGGCCCCTGGGTGGGAAACTCGTCCTCCGGCTCCGCCCGGCCGGGGGCCTCCAGATCCGGGTAGCCGTCGCCTCCCTCGCGGATGGAGGCAAGGACCGAGTAGACGCCCCCCGCCGTGACGCCGTCGCCCGGCTCCGCCGCCGGGTCCAGATTGGCAGACCCTGCGCTGTACATCTTGTACCGGTAACCCTTCAGCCGCGCCAGGATGGCGTTGGCCATCGCCTGGGTGGCGTGGGGGCAGGCGGCGCTCAGCTCCAGGCCCGTGTCGTCCCCCGCCGTGACGGCGTGCTCCTCGTCCAGAAGGAGCGTCACCCGGGAGACGGGCCTTGCCTCGCCCCGGTCCTCAAAGCCGGTCAGGTCCAGGCCGATATAGTGTTTGTCAGACAAGAAGTCTCACCCCTCCCAATGTGATGACCCGCCCGGCCTCGGTGATGAGGTAGTGGGTCTCAGGCGGCTCGCCGCCCAGGGGCAGGAGCAAAAGCTTCCCCTCCCCGGTGGCGAGCCAGTTGCCTCCGTGGGCCGCCGCGATGTACTGGAGCTCCTGGCGGAGCGTGGTGTCCGTGGCCGGATAGTCCACGGTGTACGCCCCGTTCAGCTCCGTGCGCGGGTCCAGCTCACAGCCCATGAGCCGGGCCAGCTCCGCCGCCGCCTCCGGCATGGGCAGGGGGAAACGGAGGCTTTTCTCCGGCGTCCAGACCGCCTCCGCCTTGCGCAGCACGTCGAAGGCCTCGATGCTCCACACGCCGTCCTCCTCCGCTCTCCGGTTGGTGAAGAAGATCCCCGCCGGGAGCCACTCGCTCTCCTCTCCGCCGTTTACCAGCCGCACATAGCGCTTGACGGTGGCGGCGCGGGGGATGCTGTCCGCCGCGAGCTCCAGCGTCAGCGAGGCCGACGCCGCGTTGCCGATGCTGAGCTCTGTATACAGCTCCTGGGTCACGGTGTGATTGACCACCGCCTCCGGGCCGTACTCGGTCCCGTTGATGTCGAACTTATACTCCCGCCGGGTGTTTTTCTTTTCCAACAGCCGCTTCCAAAGCTCGCTGGTGCTCAATGCCATACGCGCCTCCTATATCTCATGCAGGTTGAAGGAAATGCCGTCCCATACAAGGTTTCCTTCATCCATGATCTGCCGCAGGCCCCCGGAGAACTGGGAGCAGTAGAAGCTCCGCCGCTGCTCCCCGTGCATGTCGTGATACTGAACAGAAAATTGCGGGGCGCTCAGGTCCTCGTCCAGCTGGGCGGCCAAGGCCTCCGGCATGGGCAGCATGGTATATTTCAGGTTCCGCTTCTCCGTGATCTTGTCGCGGCGGAGAAGACCACTCTTGACCCGGACGGTCTTCTCGCTGTCCACATCGTCCCGGCTCCAGGAGAAGCCGCTGTCGGCAACATAGCGGGTATAGTCGTGTCCGTTGATGATAAGGATATTGACTGCCATCTTTCACCTCAGATCTTCAGTACAGAGCGCCCGGCCTGGATGGTCCGGTCGTTGATCTCGTCGATGAGGACGGAGCCTAAGAGCTTCCGGTCAAGATAAATTTTGACCTCCGCCGGGCGGCCGCCCGTCAGGCCGGCCGTCTCCTCCCGGATCAGGCGGCGCAGCTTCTCGTCGGGCACCTCGTAGTTATAGCCGCTCTTCTGGTCGCCCAGCACCGCCAAAAACTCCCGATTGGGCGGGATGACCGCCCCCTGGGCCAGCCGGGGAAGGGAGACGCCGCTGATTGGCGGAAGGTTGAAGCCGAAGCTGCCGCCGCCCAGCCAGTCCGGGAAGTCGATATGCAGCTTATTGAGCTGGGAGATCATCCAGTTGACGCCGCTGATCACTAAGTTGACGGCCCCCTCCAGAACGGAGACGATCCCGTTCCAGACGCCCCGGAAGATGCCGCTCACGCCCTGCCAGGCCCGGTCCCAGTCCCCGGTGAATACGCCGGTGACGAATTGGAGGATGCCGTTGAGGACGGTCTTCACGCTCTCCAGCACCGGGGCGAAGCGGTCCAGGATGCCGCCCAGCAGGCCGTCCATCAGATAGCCGCCCAGCTCCGCCATGACCGTGGACGGGGAGTGGATGCCGAAGGCCTCACGAAATGCGGCTGAAAAAGGCTCCAAAACGTGCTCTTTTATCCATCCTGCCACATTGGAAACTGCGTTACGGATGCCCTCCAAGAATCCTTCCCATACAAACTTGCCGTCCTCGTCATGGCATTTGTCACGCCACCAATCGACGACCTTTTGCCACTGTTCTCCCAGTATTTCTTCAAGAACTATTACCGCCGCCCCAAACGCTTCGCCAAAGGCCATTGCCGCCGCATAAACAATACCCGGCCAATCCATATTAACCAAGAAAGTCTTGATTTGTTGCCCGATCTGCCTCCAATCAATGGATGCAATTGTCTCCTGCATAGACTGGAAAAATTCAAGTATCATCGTTTTAGCTGAGATCCCTAACTGCTCCATATCCAAGTTCATCAGCAGTCCGGTCAAAAAGTCGATAGTTATTTTGAATCCGCTCCACAAAAGTTGACCGACTGAGCGCCAGTTTATGGAAGATACTGCTCCGTCCAGCCACTCTGCTAACGAAGCTCCAAGGTTTTTCCAGTCATATCCGTAAATCGCGTTTACAGCCAAAACGACCGCCAGATCCAGCCCCGCGCCGATCGCCGCGCCGAAGGTGTTCCAGTCTATCCCCGCCGTCAGCTCATTGAACGCCGCCGCCAGCTCCCGGCCGATGCGCTGCACCTTGTCCCGCACGCCCTCGAAGGTAAACATGCCGTAGAGCTTCTGGGAAAAGCCGTTGAACCAGCCGGCGAAGCGCTCGAAGCCCTCCCGGAGCCGGGGCAGGCCGCTGTCCAGGATCTCATCCAGCAGAGCGGAGAAGGCCTCCCCCCAGCTGAGAAACGCCGCTTTGTCCGGCAGGAGCTCCGTCGTCTCCGCGCTCCCGCTCTCTCCGGCGCTGCCGCCGCCTCCGCCGCCTCTCCCGGCCTTGTCCTCCGTCTCGATGGTGTTGATCTCGTCAAAGGCGGCCAGGGACCCGGCGGCCTCCTCCGCGGCCGCTCCCGTCCCCTGCAGGGCCTTTGTCTCCTCCTCCAGGGCCTTGGAGCTGCCCTGGGCCTGCTTGCCCGTCCCGCCGAACAGGGCGGCGATAAAGCGCCCCACCGCCTGGGTGATCCGGGTCAGCGCCCCCAGCAGCGCCGTCAGAGGCGGGAGCGCCGCCTGATAGATGGGCATAAAGGCGGAGACCAGCGCGCTCTTCAGGCCCTCCAGGACCCCGTTCAGGGAGACGTCGGACTTGGCCAGCTCCAGTGTCTTCGTGCGCAGCAGCTCCAGGCCCTTTTCCAGGGGCGTCTGAAGGAAGACCTTTTTCATGATCTCCCCCGTCTTTTTCAGCGCCGGGCCCACAGCCTTGGACAGGCCGTTAAAGACGTTCATCTTCTTTGCAAGCGTCAGAAAGCCTTTGCCAAGCTTAGTCACAAGCTTTAACGCTGAGGAAAAGACGGATTTCATGAGTTCCCCCACCTTTCTCAGGGCACGGAAGAGAACACCGATCACGTTTGTCAGGGTCTTTCCGATTTCGACCGCCGCGTTCTTCTTGCCCGCTGTGTCGGCATCTGTTTTTGCCGGGTCTCCGGCCGGTACGGCCGCCTCTGCCTGCTGGGGCGTCTCCTTCTTTTGGGTATCTACAGCCTCCCGGGCCGCCTTTTCCTGGGCCGCCCGTTCCTTCACCTCCTGCACCAGCTTTTTTTCTCTCTTCTCCATCTCGGCATAGGCCATGCTGGTATACTCGATCTCCCGGTTTCCCTCCCGGACGCGGACTCTGTAGAGCTGGGCGCTCCGCCCCAGCCGCTCATACTCCGCCTGGAGATTTTTCAGCTGTTTGATCTGTTCTGTGAATGTGCGGTCCGGCGTCTGGTTAAAGACGATTTGTCTTTTCTCTTCTTTTTCCGCTATTTCTCCCATCCCCTTTCGTATATAAAAAATCCGCCGTCTCATAGAGACTGCGGATTCATGATGGTTTTTATTGGAACGGGTGCAGGCCGGTACAGGGTCTCAGCGCCTTAATGGCGCTCCCACGTTGTCACGGAAAGAACCCAGCAGGAGCTTGACAAAATTAGGTCCTCCAAAAATCGCCCACACAATAATGGACATGGGGATAACCATGTTGTCCCCCATATTCGCCATTGTATAAACGGTCATGAGCCCAAAAGCGCCCAGGACCACATGGATCAACCCGTTTTTGATCTTTCCTACATAGAAATTTTCCAGGCCCAGGAATCCCAGCGCGCCTATCGCCCAGATAAGGAGCGCCGTTTTCTTCGATTTGTCGCTGGCGTTGGATGTGAAGTTTGCCATTTCTCGTTTCTCCCCTCTTACAAGTCTATGTTAAAAGTGCGGGGGTTCGTTCGCGCTATTTGACCCAGTTGTGTCCGCAGTTTTGGCAGACGCAGACCGTCTTGTATGTAATGATATTCTTGGTTTTCGCCACAGAGGTCGAAGTTGACGTGTACTTTTTCTTTCTGCCCACGTGGATCAGCAGTCTCGGAATAAAGGCAAAGATCCAAATGAACAGATCGACGATCCACCACCACGAACCTATAAAGAACCACCAGAGGCAGCCGTGCCTCCTGTCTTCCTTGTATTTCGATTTCGTCTTCTGGGTCGTCACGCTGCCCTGGTTTTCCTGCTGGACCTCTACCCGGACATTGGTGCTGCCGCACTGGGGGCATACGATTTGGTTCTCTACGCTCTGATTATTCACTATGCTCTGATTATCCAAAAAAAACACTCCTTCTCCCGTTTGGTAAGAATATCTTAACATACTTTTCCAAACGCCGCAAGAGGTTTTCATAGTTTTCCGCTGTCTCTATGAACTTGTCAAGGTACGCTCAGAGCCAGCCCTTCAGCAGCTCCTCCTCCGCCTGGGTGTAGCTCCGCCGGAAGTCCACCAGGCTCCGGTTTTTCCGGTAAAACTCCCGGTCCGCCCGGTCCAGCTTCCCGGCGGCCTTCCGCTCCCGGACCCGGACCACCTGGGCGAACAGGCAGTCTCCGATCTCGTAGAAGGCCCCCAGGAAGGTCCACCAGTGGACGCTCTGGCCCGGCCGGCGGATCTCGGTCCCCAGCACCCGGTTCACCGGCGGGGCGATCAGGGCGAAGTCCTGCTCCCAGTCCATGAGCCGCCGGGATCTCCGCCCCTCCTCCGCCTCCGCGCCCCCGCCGATGAACCAAAAGCACTTCTCCAGGGCCTCCCGGGCGTTCTCCGGCGAGAGCAGGCGCCGCTCCGGGTAAAAGATCGCCAGGGCCGCCAGCTGCCTGCTCCGCTCGGACAGCTCCGGGTCGGCCAGGGCGCTCAGGATGTCTAAGATCGCCCGGTAGTCCCACCGGATGGGGACCTCCCGGCCCCCCAGGCTCACGCTCTCCGGCAGGTCGCAGTTCATGCCCGGTACTTGGCCAGGTATTTCTCCAGGGCCGGGTCGGTCAAGGTCTGCTCCCGCCGCAGGCTCTCCCCCGCCTCGTCCAGCAGCGCCAGCAGGAGATTGGCCCAGACGGGCAGTCCCCCGGCCAGGGCGTAGACGTTCATGTCCCCGAAGAGGGCCTCGCAGATGGGCCGGTCGAAGAGCCCGTCCAGCTTCTCCCGCATCTGCCGGTCGTAGCGGCGGGACAGCTCGAAGAGCTCCCCGCCGTCCCCGGCCTCCTCCAGCTCCCGGCTCATGCGCTCCTGCATCCCGTCCAGCTGGGAGAAGACCTGGGAGAGCTTTTCCGCGAAGCCGCTATCCGTGGGGTTGAAGGCCACCTCGCAGCAGCCGTTCAGGCTGTAGCTCTTGACGCCTGTGTCAAAGCGGATCTCCCCCATGGCTTACTCCTCCCCGGCGGCCTTGGTGAAGGTCACGCCCTCGGCGGTCACCTTGGCGCTGCCGGTCTCCCGGACGCCGCCGAAGGTGATGCTGGTGGGCATGGTCAAAGAGCCGCCGCCCTCGCCGCCGGGGCCGTTGGGCAGCACCATGCTGGAGGGGTAGCGCTCGGCAAAGGCGTTGCCGCTCTCGTCGGTCAGGTACAGATGCACCCGCAGCAGGTCCTGGTTGGCCAGGGCCTGGACGTTCTGCTCCACCACCAGCAGCTGGATGAGCTTGGCCTGGTACTCGTCCTCCGGGTCGATCTCGCAGGGGTCGAAGTCCTGGCTGATGATGGGCTTCTTCATGGTGCCGTAGGTGCCGCCCAGAATGTCCTGCTTGCTCTCTTCAGAGAAGTCGTTCTCCGCGCTGGAGTCCTCCACCCGCTTGCCGATGGGGTGCCACTTGGGGGCCTCGTAGGTCCCGGCGTTGCCGTACACCACGTACAGCTCCCGGGCCACGGTCTGGCCCGCCGGGGTCTTGATCGTGAATTTCTCTTCCGCCATTTTTTCACCTCATAAAAATAGAATTGTGATTTATTCTTTTGTTCCATAGCGCAGGCTCAGCAGGATGCCGTGATCCTCCTCGCCTCCCGCATGGACGCGCAGCAGGGCTGCCCGGTTCAGGGCCCGGATCTCCCGGGCCTCCAGGCCCCCGCCCAGCGGGGGCCTCTGCTCTGCGGCCCAGGCCGCCAGGCTGTCCAGCAGCCGGCCGGCCTCCAGCCGGGCCCGGCTGTCCTCCGGCCGGACCCGGTACTCGATCCGGAAGCGGAACTCCGCCTCCCGGCCGCCCAGGATGTCCCGGACGGTCTTCCCGCCGGCAACGGGGATCAGGGCCATGCCGGGGGCGCCCTGGGGAAGTCTCCCGTAGAGGATCGCCCCCTCCCGCAGTCCGGCGGGGGCCTGGGGGAAGCTGTTGACCCATATCATCATCTGTTCGCCGATCCGTTCTTCCCCGGCCCGCGCTGTCTGCTTGTTTTCCATGTCTCTCTCCTTTCCGTTCCGTCGGTCAGACGCCCGTAAGCGTCAGGTGCCCCAGTCCGCCGTAGTCTCTCAGCTCCGCCTTGCTCACGCCGTACACGCCGCCATAGCGTTCCTCCAGCAGCTGCCGGAGCTTTTCCGCCGGCCAGTCCTCCTCCGGTAAGGCCAGGCCGCTTACAAAGAAGCAGCCGGGCCCGGCCTCCGCCGTCCAGAAGCCGCTCCGGTCCGGCAGCCGCTCATAGGCCGCCGGGGCCAGATAGCGCAGCTCCCGGCCGGTCCGGCCGTCCTCCGCCCGGACCGTCAGCGGGATGAGCAGTGACGCGCTGCCGGTCTGCTCCGGGCCCTCGCTCCGCTCCCGGCTCTCCGGGCTCTCCCGGAGCAGTACGCCCCGGAGCACGGCAGCTTTCCAGGCCGTCCGGACCTGAAAGCTCTCCCGGTCCGTCTCCCGGCGCAGGAGATAGAGCGTCACTGTGTGGGGGAACATGTCCATCTCAGCGCCCCTTTCTCCGGGGCACGGAGGGCCAGCTCTGCACCCTTCCCGGGAAAAGTCCCCCCAGGTACAGCTCCAGCGCCTCCCGCTTGCGCCGCTCCAGGAGCTTCAGTTCCGTGTCCGTGGGGCCGGAGACGGCGTAGCTCCGGCTCCAGTCTCCCACGGTCTCCCCCGCCAACCTTCGGTCCTCCCCGAAGGCGGCGGCGCTGAGCCGTTCCTCGTCCCGGAGGACCTCCGCCAGGGCGCACACGGCCTTCTTCACCGCCTCCGGGCTCTTCTCCTCCGGCCGCACCGCGTCCCTCGTCCAGGCCCGGATCTGCTCGCAGGCGCGGGCCGCCAGCCTGGGGAATTCCTCCTCCCGGATCGCGTTTCCCAGGTAGCTCCCGGTGTAAAACGTATAGTCAATGGCTGCCACAGGCCCGCCTCCTTTTCACAGTCTTACTCCGCCGCCTTTTCCTTGGCGATCCAGAGGGAGTTGGGGTTGTACAGCACGGGCATGAACAGGCCGCTGGCCTTGGTCCACAGCACCGCCGGATCCCACTCCATCTTCTGGGTCACATAGACGAAGGGCTGCCGTCCGCTCTCCGACACCGGGTAGAAGCCCGCCAGGGCCGCCTCGGGGGGATCGCCCCAGAGGCCCACGCCCACCCGTCCGGCGGCGTTGGCGGCGAAGAAGCTGATCCGGTCCTGGGGGAAGTAGCGCTTGCGGGTGACCACCGGCCGCCCGTCGCTGCCAATGCCCCCGTCCACGCCGTAGCTCAGATCGTCGGTGACGACGCTGGCAAGGCCGAACTCGTCGGCCAGCCAGGCCGCCAGCGCGGCCCTGCTCAGGGTCACGCCCTGGCCCAGGGCGCCGTTGACCGCGCCCTGGATGGCCTTGTTCTGCCGGAGCTTGGTGAGCATGGCCCGGGAGGTCACCAGGCCCGTCAGGGCCACGCCCTTGGCGGCGGCCTTCTCCACGATGTCCTGGATCTGGCCCGCCAGGTCGTCCTCCGCGCCCATACTCAGCTCCAGGCCGGTCTGTTCGGCGGGCACGCCGTAGTCCACGGTCAGGTCCAGCTTGTTCTCCTTGATGGTCACCTTGCCGGTGGCCAGCATCTCCGCCTTGGCCACCTTGGAGCGGGTAGCCACCTGGTCGGCCAGGCGCACACCGTCCTGGAGGATATACTCCTTCAGCTCCCCCTCCCGGACGCCGGAGCGCAGCAGCTCCCGCATCCGCTCGGACTGGTTGAGCTTGACCTTGATCAGGCCCTTCTCGATGTGGTGGTTGTCCACGGGCACATGGAAGGTCCGGTTGGCCTCGGTGTCAAAGCCGTGGAAGTTGGCCATCACCGGGGTCTGGTACTCCGCGGCGATGCTCTGCCAGGAGGCCATGATGTTGTTGGTGCGCTCATCGCCGATGAGGCTGTCCAGGGGGTCGTTGGGCCGGGCCACGGTCAGGCCCACGTCCAGCCACTCCTCCTGGCCGATGAGGCCCAGAATGTTTTCAGGCATGCTTGTTTTTCTCCTTTCTCTCAGTAGGGCCGCTCTGTGGCCGGGGACGCCTCGACGAGGGTGAAGCCCGCCGCGCCCTCCAGCCCGGTCTGGGTCTCCTGGGGCAGCCGGTCCTTATAGACCCGCCCCGCCAGGACCACGCTGCCGGGCATGTCGCCGCTGGTCACGTCCACGTCCTCGTAGACGATGCCCTTCTCGTCCCCGTCCTCGTAGAGGCTGCCCGCCGGGACGAGCTTCCGCGCCCCGCAGGCGGTCCCCTTCTCCGCCTTGATCAGGCGGGTCTTCCGGACCAGGCCCACCTCGCTCTCCAGGAAGGCCCCGGCCTCACAGCCCCGGGCCGCCCCGCTCTGGATAAATGACATCAGATCTTTTCCTCCTTTTTCGTTCCGTATAGATCGTTGTGATACTGCCGGGCGATCTCCGCCGCCCGGCTCTTCCCGCCGGCGGGCGGTCCGCCCAGGCCCACCCGCTCCGCGAAGCGGGGCGCGGGCCGGCTGCCGGCGAAGGCGGCCGGGTCCGCCTGCCGCTGCTCCTCCACGAAGCGGTCGAAGTCCGCCAGGGTCCCGTCCTTCAGCTCCGGCTTTCTCTCCCGCAGCGCCGCCTCGAAGGCCGTGCGGGCGCTCTTGGAGCTGAACTGCAGGCCCGCCCCGGCGATGGCTCTGGTGATGGCGTCGCTGTAATCCCGGTCCGCCAGCTGCTGCCGCAGGGTACCGGTGTCCGCGTCGTAGCGGGCCTGGAGCCGGGCCAGCTGCTGCCGGGCCTCCTCCAGTTCGGCGGCCGGGGCCCCGAGCCTCTCCGCCTCCGCCTTGAGCGCGTCCACAGTCTCCCTGTGTGCCTGGATGATGGCCTCCGCCTGTTCTTCGGCCAGGCCCATCTCCTTCAAGAATTTGCGTGTGATGGACATGTGCTGATCTTCCTTTCCTTCGGGGGCTGTCCTTTGCCCTTCAGATTCTTTGGAAGCACCGGACAAATCGCCGCACACATCTGGCCGGCTGATTTTCCGCCATATTTAGTCTCGAAATCTTGAAATACACAGAGTATTCCTGCGATTTCTCGCCGTCATCTGGCGAAAAATCATCTCGCCCATCTGCGCACTTCGATATGCCCGGCGCTTCCATATAAAAACCGCTGTTCCTCGCGGGTTTTACCGGATAAAAAAAGGGAGCCGGGCTACCCAAAAACTTTGGGTAGTTCAGCTCCGATTGCTCTTGCCTGACGCCGATCCGTCAGGCGCGTATAGGATCTTTTTCTGTACCTCCAGGACTACGCAGCCTCCGCCCTTTCGCCGGACTTCCGCGTTGTTGCCCCGTTTCAAAATGGCCTCGATGGCGGCAATCGTTCCGGCGTCCAGGGTCCTCTTCTCCTCTCTCACGGGGCCGCCTCCCCCGCCAGCATGGCCCTGGCGGTCTCCTCGTTCTCGCCCTTGAACGCCACCCGGTACTCCCAGGGGCTCGTGATGCCCGCCGCGATCTCCCGGAGCATCAGCGCCTTGTCCTGCCGGAGGGTGTCCGGGTCGTCCAGGACCCCGTCGCCCCAGCTGAAGCTCAGCGCGTAGTCCCCCTCCGGGGCCAGGCCGTAGAGGCTGGCAAAGGCGTCCAAAGCGCGGGCCAGGTCCTCCAGGGCCCCCTGGAAGCTCTCCTGAATGGCCTTGACGGTGGTCCGCTGCCGGCTCTTGGCCGCCAGGATCTCGGTGGCCGTCTTCTCCACGGTCTGGGGATCGCTGAGGCTGCCGTAGCTGAGCCCCACCGCGTACTCCAGCCGCCGGAGGATGTCCTGAAAGCCCTTGTACAGGGCCTCGTCCCGAAAGGCCGGGCTGAAGGTCTCGAACAGGTCCCCGTCGGCGGTGAACCTGCCCCGCAGGAACAGCTCGTCGTCGAACTGGCCCGCGTCCAGGGCGCTGCCGTCGCTGTAGATCTTCCGCTTGCCGCTCCGGTACTCCCAGCGCAGCAGGTACCACTGCTCCTCCGCCTCCCGCAGCAGCTCCACCGTGGGCGCCGCGCCGTAGATGCTGGCTCCCACCGGGCTGCCCGGGTCGATGTCGTTGCCGCCGGGATTTTTAAAGTAGGCGAACAGCGGCCCTTCCAGGTTTTCGATCCGCACCTCCGGCGTCAGCTCCGCCCATCTGGGGACGGCGCTCAGGGGCACCTCCTGCCCGCCCGGCTGGCCCCGGTAGGCCTTGCTGCGGATCACATAGTCCCCGTCCGGCTCAAAGCCGTGGTACTCCAAACGGGTGTAGCTCTGCCCGTCCATGACGGCCGTCTCCCGGAACACGCCGCCCACGGCCCGGCCGTTCCCGTCGAAGGCGGTGGGGGTGAAGGCCGTAGCGCCGCACACGTCCACGTACAGCTGCCCCCGCTCCAGGCAGGGCCGCAGCGCCGCCCCGCCCAAGCAGAGTCCCAGCTCCATGGCCCGGGCGAAGCCGGGCCGGGCCCGCTTCAGCACTTCACCTATGTACTCCGCCCGGGCCCCGCCGGAGACGGACAGCTCAAACTCCGCCAGGGCGTTGCGCGTCAGCTCCCGGCCCATGGCGGCGGGCAAGCCGCTGGGCCGGAGCCGCTCGTCCTCCCGCCGCCAGGGCGGGTCGTTCACATACAGGCTGTACCAGAGGGCCAGCCCCTCCTCCATAGGCCGGGAGAGGGCCGGCCGCACGCCGAAGGCCCGCTCCGTCACTCCCCTGTCCAGCGCCTCCGCCCTTCTTCCAAACAGACTCCTCAGCCAATCCAATCTCATACCTTCATTCCTCATTCCTAATTCTTAATTGTCATTCTCCCATCCACTTCCAGATCTCCTCGGTGGCGTAGCGCACCGCGTCGATGTGGTGGTTGTTCCGATCCGGGTAGCCGCTGATGAGCTCCCCGTCCCGGGTCCGCTCGTACTCGTACTCCGTAAACTCCCGCCAGGTGTCCGGGCAGCGCTCCGGGTCGATAACGATCTTCACCAGGCTCTGGAGCCACTTCATGGAGTAGTCCACGCTGCCGGGTCCCTTCCGGGCGCCCCGGCAGTTGAGCCCGAAGCTCCGGTAATCCGCCACGCTCTTTGGCTCGGCGCTGTCGGCGGTGAGGATGTCCCAGTCCCCCACGCCGGAGGCCCGGACCATCTCCGCCGTCTCCCGGTTGCCCTTCTTGTAGGCGGTCCGCTCCCGGAAGATGTAGAGCACCCGCCGGGCCGCGTCGAAGTACACGCCGTTGAAGGCCCAGGGGTCGGGGAAGAAGCCCCAGTCCACCCCGTACAGGGGCCGGTCGAAGCGGGCGATCTGCTCCGCGCCGATGGTCTCCGCCGCCAGGTTCTCAAAGACCATGCCGCCATTGCCGTTGGGGATGCCCAGATACTCGTGCTCATAGGCGGTGGGATTGACCTGCCGGACGTATTCCGCCTCCTCTAAGAAGCTCTCCCCCAGCCAGGCCGGCGGCACGGAGCGGTAGTCGGTGTGGGACACCAGCCGGGCGGCCTTCGGTTCCTCCGCCTCCCGGTTGGCCCAGTTGTTCCGGGCCTTGGGCGGGTTGAAGCTCATGAACACCCAGGCCTCGTCCCCGCCCCGGAGGGCGGACTGCCGGACGCTGCGGATCTCCTCCGGCCCGGCGAACTGGTCCAGCTCCTCGAACCAGAGGATGCCGGTGTAGCCCACCCGGGGCCGGAGGGATTTCAGCTTCAGCGGATCGTCCAGTCCAGCGAAGGCGATGGTCTGCCCCGTGGGCTTGTAGACGATCTCCGGCACGGAGACCTTGGCGCTGAACTCCCCGCCCAGCTCCAGAGCGTCGATGGCCCAGACGATCTGGTTGAACACCGAGCCCTGCAAAGTCCTGGCCACCTTCCGCAGCACCAGGGCATTCAGGTCCGGGTGGTTCTTGATGAGCGTCACGATCTCCAGGGCGATAAAGGAGGACTTGGCCGAGCCCCGGCCGCCCTTGAGCATATACTCCGTGTGCCCCCGGGCCAGGATATCCCGGTGCACGTCCACGAAGTCCCGGGCGATGAGCCGGGAGGGGATGTCGAAGGGCCCCTCCGCTGGCGCTTCCCCGCTCTCCTCCTGCACGAACTCCAGCAGGGTCTTCAAGGTGCTGGTGATCTGGGCGGGGTTGGCCCCCTCCAGCTTGTCCGGGTCGTTCAGAGCGGCCAGGCTCTTGTCGATGATATCGCCGGCCAGCTTTTTCCGGACCGCGTCCTGCACCAGCCGCCGGACCGTGGCGGCGCTCACCTGATTGGCCCTGGCCGCGGCGGCGTAGCTCCCCAGGGTCTCATAGTCCCGCCGGATCTTCTTTTTCTGTTCCTCCGTCAGCCTGACGGCCAAGCTCATCCCTCCAGTTCCGAACTTCATCTGTCTGCGCCTATTATAGTTCAGAAGTTCAGAACTGTCAAGACTAAAGTTCAGAACTTTTTGCACAAAAGTTCTGCCGGATTTTCGTGCATTTTGTGTAAACTTTTCCTTGCAAAAGTGATGAACCGATGATAAGATATGAATAAGGGAAGCACTGATTAAATCGACGTGTGCAGATGGGCGAGATGATTTTTCGCCAGATGACGGCGAGAAATCGCAGGAATACTTTGTGTATTTCAAGATTTCGAGACTAAATATGGCGGAAAATCAGCCGTCCAGATGTATATGGCGATTTATTCAGCGTTTCCTTAAGAAAGGAGGCGCCCACCATGCCCACTGAAAAGCCCCGGGTGACCATCACCATGAGCCGCCGGCAGCTGGAGCAGATCGACGAATACCGCTTCACGCGGAAGATGAAGAACCAGACCCAGGCCATCCTCAGCCTGGTGGAGGCGGGCCTGGCCCGCAAGGCCGGGGAGGCGGAGGACCCGCTGTCCCTGGAGGCGGCCCGGCTAGGCCGGGACTATCTGCGCCTGGACGAGCACGGCCGCCGGGCGGTGAACGCCATCCTGGCCGAGGAGCGCCGCCGGATGGAGGAGGCGGAGCGGGAGGAGGAAGCCCCGGTGGAGTACATCCGGCACTATCTGACCGCCGCCGCCGCTGGCTACGCGGCCCCCATCGAGGGGGAGGACTACGAGCTGATCCCACGGGGCAAAAACGTCCCCGCCAAGGCCGACTTCTGCATCGACATCGACGGGGACAGCATGGAGCCCTATATCCAAAACGGCCAGCAGGTCTACGTCCAGCGGGACACGGAGCTCCAGGAGTTCGACGTGGGCATCTTCTTCGTGGACGGGGACGTGTACTGCAAGCAGTGGTGCGTGGACTTCTCCGGCGCCCTCTATCTGCTCTCGGCCAATCCCAAGCGGGAGGACGCCAACATCCGCATCCCCCGGGACAGTGTGCGCAACGTGGTCTGCTTCGGCAAGGTCCTCCTTCCGAAGAAGCTCCCCCAACCTGTTTATCCATGAGCTCTTTCCCGAAAATTCTCAAAAAAAATTTTTCAAGTATACAAAAACGATACAAAAAATTGACCGAAACGATACAAGCAGGGTGTAGGATAAGCACATTCCAGAAACCACGGAGGTAAACCGATGAAAAACAAAGCCCTTTCCCGGCTGCCGGCCCTGCTGCTGGCGGCCGTCCTGACCCTGAGCCTGGCCGCCTGCGGCAAGCAGGAGGCGGCCCCCGCGAACCCGGACGCCACTCCCACACCGGAGCTGGTCTACGCGGCGAACTATACCACCCTGCGGGAAAACCACCCCAACGGCCTCTGGCCCGAGGCCTTTACCGAAGGCGGCGTCTACCTGTCCAGCAGCGACAAGGTGGGCGAGGAGATCCCCGAGGGCGTCGTCCCCGAATACAAAAACCAGTACGCCATTTACGAGGAACACTACTATTTCTCGGACTATGACGGGAACATGCGCCCTCTGGACGGCTATGTCCCCCTCCAGGCAGCCGAGGACACGGAGGGCCGGGCGCTCTTTGATTCCTCCAGCTATCTCCAGGCCCTGATCCCGCTGGAGAGCGGCGAGCTGCTGGCTTTGGAGACGGTGTCCAGCTCCTGGTACGAGGGCTCGGAGGAAAATGTCCAGCTCTATTCCGACGAATACTACCAGCACCGGGCCCGCAGCCAGGAGGTCTTTCTCCGCCATCTGGCCGGGGACGGCAGCGAGCTCAGCTGCGTCCCTCTGGAGCTGGACACGGAGGAGTTCTCCCTGAGCAGCGGCAGCCTCCTGGACGAGGACGGCAGCCTGCTCCTGCCCTATGACGACCAGCAGGGGCAGGGCGGCCTGATCGCCTTCGACACGGAGGGCAAGGAGGTCTACCGCGTGGAGGCGGAGTCCTGGATCCAGGACCTGTTCCGCCTGCGGGACGGGCGCATCGTGATCTCCTGCTACGGCCAGGAGGGCATGCAGCTGCTCCCCCTGGACAGCGCCGCACACCAGTGGGGCAAGGCCATCCCCCTGCCCTCCGATGCCTATGACCTGATCCCCGGCGGCGGGGACTGGGACTTCTGCTACACCAGCGGCGTGCATCTCTACGGCTATGACATCGAGGCCGGGAGCGCCGCCCCGGTCCTGGACTGGATCTCCTGCGACGTGAGCAGCGACAGCCTGAGCAACGTCTATATAGACGCGGAAGGCGCCGTCCACGGCATCATCAACAGCGGGAAGGGCGACGGGGACGACTACCGCGTCACCACCGAGCTGCTCACCCTGAAGCTGACCCCCTCGTCCAGCCTCCCCCAGAAGGTCCATCTGACCCTGGCGGCCCAGGGCCTGGGCTACGATCTGCGCACCCAGATCGTCGACTTCAACCGCCACAGCGACAGCTGCCATATCGACGTGGTGGATTACTCCGAGTACAACACCGACGACGACTATTCCGCCGGCCTCACCAAGCTGACCACGGAGATCCTGGCCGGCAATATGCCGGACCTGCTGGTCCTGGACAACCTGCCCTATACCCAGCTGGCCGCCAAGGGCCTGCTGGAGGATCTGTACCCCTGGCTGGATCAGGACCCGGAGCTGAGCCGGGAGGACTTCTTTGACAGCGTCCTCAGGGCCCAGGAGGTCAACGGCGGCCTGTACCAGGTCTGCTCCGACTTCGGGATCGCCACCGTTCTGGGCGCCGAGAGCGTGGTGGGCGGCACGCCGGGATGGACCTATGAGCAGCTGGACGCCGCCCTGGCCACCATGCCCGAGGGCTGCGAGATCTTCAGCACCGGCACCACCAAAGCGGACATCCTGGAGGTGGAGCTGGCTCTGAACCTGGACCGGCTGGTGGACTGGAGCACCGGCGAGTGCCGCTTTGACAGCGAAGACTTCCTGTCCATCCTCCGTTTTGCCGGCCGCTTTGTCAACGACTATGACTGGGACAGCTACGACTCCGAGAACGACGGGGACCGGACCCGTCTGGCCCAGGGCCGGCAGATGCTCATGAACGGCCGCCTCCACAACTTTGACGATATGCAGATGGACGCCACCTACTTCGGCGGCGGAGACAATCTCTGCTACATCGGCTATCCCACCCTGGACGGCAGCATAGGCAGCGCCTTCACCTTCAGCTCCGCGCTGGCCATGAGCTCCTCCTGCACTGATAAAGAGGCGGCCTGGGACTTTCTGCGCGTCTTCCTCACCGACAGCTACCAGGCCGACAGTCCCTGGGACACTCTGCCCACCAACCGGAACACCTTCCAGGACAAGCTGAAGGAGGCCACGACACCCAAATGGAAGACGGACGGCCTTGGCAACACCGTCCTGGACGAGAACGGCGAGCCCATCGAGGAGAGCCGGGGCGGCGTCAGCTTCGGGGACGGGGCTTACTATGACATCTACGCCATGACCCAGAAGCAGGCGGACGCGCTGTTGTACCTGGTGGAGCACACCACTGTCTGCCTGGGCGAGAACGCCCGTATCACCGAGCTTGTCAAAGAGGAGACCCAGGCCTTCTTCAGCGGCCAGAAGTCCGCCGAGGAAGTGGCCAAGCTCATCCAGAGCAAGGTCAACCTCTACGTCAACGAGCAGAAATGATTTGAATATTTGAATCAATTTGCCCGGCGGGAAAACTCCCGCCGGGCAAATTTTTTCTGATTTCCCCGTTGCGGCGGGCCGGGAACTGTGTTAAACTAAGTTTACATAAAAATATTTGGGGGTAAGATCATGGTCCTGTATTTCAGCGGCACCGGCAACAGCCGCTATGCCGCCTCTATTCTCTCCCGGGTCGCCGGGGACGAGCTGCTGAGCATGAACGATCTGATGCGCCAGCGCCTCACCGAGCCCTACACCGCCCGCTATGCCTTTGATTCCGACCGGCCCTACGTCTTTGTCTGCCCCACCTACTGCTGGCGCATCCCCCGGGTGGTGGAGCAGTTCATCCGGGACAGCCGCTTTACCGGCTGCCGGAAGGCCTATTTCTTCCTGACCTGCGGCAGCGGCACCGGGGACGCCGCGCGCCACGCCGAAGCGCTCTGCCGGGAGCTGGAGCTGGAGTTCATGGGCCTGTCCTCGGTGCAGATGCCGGAGAACTTCATCACGCTCTTCTCCGCCCCCAGCTTTGACGATGCCCAGGGCATGCTCCGGGCGGCGGTGGCGCCCATCGAGAGCGCCGCCCGCCTCATCGCCCTCGGCAAGCCCATTGAGGACCAGAACGGCCGCTCCGGCGTGACCGGCTCCAGGATCAACTCCCTTTTCTATAAGCTCTTCGTCAAGGACAAAAAGTTCACCGTGACCGACGCCTGCGTCAGCTGCGGCCTGTGCGAGCAGCTCTGTCCCCTGGCCAATATCCGCCTGGAGAAGGGCCTGCCCCACTGGCAGGGCAACTGCACCCAGTGCATGGCCTGTATCGCCGCTTGCCCCCAGAACGCCATCGAATACGGCTCCGCCACCCGGAAGAAGCGGCGCTACTACCTCTCCGCCGAGGGCCGGCAGAAGTAAAAAAACGATGAATTTTGGCATCCGTGGGGATTATTTAGATAAAACGCGGACAATGACTATTGAGCGCCCAGCCAAAATGTGCTAAAATCTTAAAAGAAACTTAAGGAATGAGCCTCTCTGGGTTCAACTCAGGCTGTAGATAAATCCTCTCAGCCTTCGCTGTAAAGCGAATAAGAATTCAAATTGTTTTTGAGGCAGCTTTGCCTCGTCGTCGCAAGCTTCATTCACTCGCTTCCGGTCGGGGCGGCGAAAGCTCGTTCACTACGCTGCTCCTCCTCTTCAACTCAAAGCGTTCGCTTTGAGTTGACAAGGAAGAACGAGGCTGCCCGCCGATTTTGCCGTGCTTGCGCGGCAAAATGGCTTTGCAGCCTTGTTCTGACGCCGCGCCGGCCAAACGGGGCGTAGCCCCTGCGATAAGCGCGAGTATTTCAAATGCGAGCCCAGCGAAGCGGGTCGCATTTGATTTCACCAGAGAAAGAAGGGCCCTGTTTGAAAAAGCGCGTAATTTCCGCCGTCGTGCTGCTGACCATCACCGCCAGCTGTGTTTTCCTCTCCGAGCTCTCCCGCGTCCTGTTTTTTGCCGCGGCGGGCGTCTGCTGCTCCTATGAGCTGAGCCGCAACCTGGAAAAGCTGGAGATCTACTGCTGCGCCTGGGTCATGTATGTGTACATCTCGGTCCAAGCGGTGCTGGCCATCTTCCACGCGGGCCCCATCGCCTATATCGCCTGCTTTGCCGGCGGGGTCTATCTGTCCATGTTCTCCGGCATCCTGCACAAGAAGGTCTCCGGCAGCGGCGCGCTGTATACGGTGGCGGGCCTGGCCTACCCCGGTTTCCTCTTCGGTCTGCTGATGATGATCAGCGTCAGCAGCGTCTGGCTCAAGTGCCTGGCCATCGGCAGCATCGCCGCCTGGGTGTGCGACAGCTTTGCCCTCTTCGGCGGTATGCTCTTCGGAAAGCACAAGGTGGCCCCCCTGGTCAGCCCGAAAAAGACGGTGGAGGGCTGTATCTGCGGGGCGCTGTCCTCCTTTCTGTCCGGCTGGGCCATCTACGCCCTGGGCCTTTTCCCGGACCTGTCCCTCTCTTTTCTGATCCTCTCCGCCCTGTTCTGCTCCTCCGTGGGGCAGATCGGCGATCTGGCCGAGTCTCTTTTGAAGCGGATGATCGGCGTCAAGGATTTCAGCAACCTCATCCCCGGCCACGGCGGGATGTTCGACCGGGCGGACAGCCTGCTCTTCTCCATCCCGGCGGCCTTCCTCTGCCTGTACGTGGCGGGGCTAACCTGATAAGGTGCTCTTATGAACCGTCAAAGTGAAGCGTTTTCCGTGGATTACCCCAAAAAAGCCCTTCTGATCGTCAATCCCGTCTCCGGCAAGAAGCTGTTCTTGCGGCACATGCCGGAGGTCCTGCGGATCTTCATGGACGCGGGCTACCTGGTCACCGCCGCCGTCACCGGCCGCCGGGGCGAGGCGACGGCCCTGGCCGCCCGCTACGGCGGGGACTACGATCTGCTCTGCTGCGCCGGCGGCGACGGGACCCTGAACGAGACTCTGACCGGCCTGGTCCAGTCTGACCGCCGGGTGCCCCTGGGCTATATCCCCTGCGGCAGCACCAACGACTTTGCCGTCTCCCGCGCCCTGTCGCCGGACATCCCGGCCCAGGCCCGGTCCGTGGCCTCCGGGAAGCAGCGGCGCTATGACGTGGGCCGCTTCGGGGACCAGGTCTTCTCCTATGTGGCCGCCTTCGGCGCTTTCTCCTGGCTGTCCTACACCACGGACCAGGCGCTGAAAAACGTCCTGGGCCACACGGCCTATATCCTGGACGGCATCAAGGACCTGAGCAAGATCAAGCCCATCCACATGAAGATCACCGCCGACGGCGCGGTGCACGAGGGCGACTATCTGTTCGGCGCGGTCTGCAATTCCACCTCCATCGCCGGCACGCTGGAGCTTCCCAAAACGGCGGTGGACATGCTGGACGGCAAGTTCGAGCTGCTGCTGGTGAAGACGCCCAAGACGCTGCCGGACCTGGACGCCACGCTCCGGGGCCTCTTCACCCAGGACTACAGCTGCCCTTTTATCGACTTTTTCCAGGCCAGCCAGATCGACATCGAGAACCCTCCCGGCCTGGAGTGGGCTCTGGACGGCGAGGGCTCCGGCCTGTACGGGCATGTGCATATCGAGCCCATCCCCGGCTTTCTGACCCTCCAGGGCTGACCGCATCCCTCTTCTTTCGCGAAAAACTTTTGAAAGCGGGAAAAATAAATCTTGACATTTTCCCTCCCATCTGGTATTATAATCCTCGCGCATGGGGGTATAGCTCAGCTGGGAGAGCGCTTGAATGGCATTCAAGAGGTCAGCGGTTCGATCCCGCTTATCTCCACCAACGAAAAAGGCAGCCGTTTGGCTGTCTTTTTTGTTGCGGGAAAGAGCCCCACGAACCGCTGACCTCTTGAATTCTGATCAGAAGGCGGCGACACGGGCGCTTCGCGCCCGTTAGTCCCCGGAGGGGATTCGATCCCGCTTATCTCCACCAACAAAAAAGGCAGCCGTTTGGCTGTCTTTTTTGTTGCGGGAAAGAGCCCCACGAACCGCTGACCTCTTGAATTCTGATCAGAAGGCGGCGACACGGGCGCTTCGCGCCCGTTAGTCCCCGGAGGGGATTCGATCCCGCTTATCTCCACCAACAAAAAAGGCAGCCGTTTGGCTGTCTTTTTTGTTGCGGGAAAGAGCCCCACGAACCGCTGACCTCTTGAATTCTGATCAGAAGGCGGCGACACGGGCGCTTCGCGCCCGTTAGTCCCCGGAGGGGATTCGATCCCGCTTATCTCCACCACAAACAAGAAACCGCAAGGCCAACGCCTTATGGTTTCTTCATAGCCGGGGCGGATGCCTGCACATTCAGGTACAGCCCCCTATGAACAGCGCCGGTCTGCTGACCATAAAAGGTCAGCGGACCGGCGTTCTGTTTACCTGAGCCTGCCTTTTAAAATGGGAAAAGACTTGCGTCTGTTATGGTCTCCTGCTTTTTGCGGCCGGAGACTCCCAAATGATTCATTACAAGCCCTCTGGATCGCTTCCAGAGGTGATCGCGCCGTCTCTTTCGAACCAGCTGGGCTCCTCGCCGGCGTCCACATTCGGGGCGCTCACCGTGTCCAGGGCGCTCTCCATCAGCTTCACCATCTCCCAGATGGACCGGAAATACACCGTCTTGT
>CANQTO010000048.1 GCA_947626785.1 uncultured Oscillospiraceae bacterium | reverse complement strand
CTGACCACCAGGTCAAAGATCTCGCCGCAGGACTTGCTGTTGAAGAGCTTGATGGGGTACTTCATGATGTTGGGGGCGTGCGTTTTGATGATCTCGACAGCCTTGGGATTGCTGAAGCATTCCTTCACGGTCATAGTTCTGAAAGTCATGGGGCCACTCCCTTTCATTTAGAATGTAAAACAATTATAGCATATTCTCCGGCCCAGCGCAAGAAAACTGTTTTACGAATCTGAAAAGATGTGCTATACTGGGAATAAAGATACCGGCGTCTGCGGGATAGCTCCGCAGGCAGCAAAAACGGGAGGAGGGAAAACGTTGGACAAGCAGGTCAGGAAGCTGATCGCCCTGCTGGCGGCGGGGGCCGCCGCGGTCTTCGCCCATCTGTTTATCAAGGACCGGATGGAATTCGGTTCCTCTTATAAGCGGCCCGGCCGCTGGTATTAAAAGCAGCTTGCCCCGGAGCGATGCTCCGGGGCATTTTATATCTATTTTCTGTGCTTCAGACGGATGAACAGCCAGGGGGCGGCCCGGCTCACCCAGGCCACCAGCCGGAAGCACAGCAGGTTCAGCCCCACCGAGCCGCTGAGCAGCACCGCGCACAGAAAGCGCACCGGCAGCCCGCCGGCGGCGCCCCGGCAGCGGCGGCGCACCTGCTCATTGGTCACGATCTGGCGGACGGTGTTCCGCTTTTCCTGCCGGCTCAGGCCGCAGGAGGGGGAGAAGAGATTAGTCAGGCAGGAAAAAACGCTCTTGGCGAACATGGTCCGCAGCCAGGCCTGGTCCTCCGAGCCGAAGCGCTCCGCCAGCTCCTCCGCCCGCCGGCCGGCCAGCAGGCAGACCTGAAACTTCTTATCGTAATAGCGGGTGATCAGGCTCTCGCCCTTGTGCATCACGTAATGGTACTTGCACGCGGGCAGGACCTGCACGGCCTTGACCCGCTCCAGGCAGTCAAAGATGAACAGCCGGTCCTCACCCCAGCGGTAGTCCGCGAAGCGGACGCCGTTTTCCCCGGTCACCAGCTCCGCCCGGTAGAGTTTGCCCCAGACCTGGTTGAGCAGATTGGCCTTATACAGCCGGGGAAAGGCCTCCCCCAGCTCCGCCGGCCCTAAGCGCTGCTCCGGCTCTGCATAGCATTTCCTGCTGCCGTCCTCCTGGAGGATGGCAAAGCCCATCAGCACCAGGTCCGCGCCTGCCGCCTTCTCCAGAGCGTAGTCCACCGTGTCCGGCTCCAGGGCGTCGTCCGCGTCCACGAACATGACGTAGTCCGTCCCCGGCCGCACCGCCTCCAGGCCCCGGTTCCGGGCCAGGGCCGGACCGCCGTTTTCCACCCGGATGGGGCGCAGGCGGCTGTCCTCCTCTGCAAGCTCCGTCAAGATCTGCCAGGTGCCGTCAGAGGACCCGTCGTCCACGACGATCAGCTCGATGTCCCGGCAGCTCTGGTCCAGCACGCTCCGCGCCGCCCCGGCGATGAAGGCCGCCGCGTTGTAGGCCGGCATGATCAGCGCCACCCGGGGCGCGTTTCCGGTCTCCGGCATATCTTCCCTCCTATTGGCGCGGCCCTTCCGGGGCCGCGTTGTAAAACTCCGTAAAGAACTCATACATGGGCATGAGCCGGGAGAAGGCGTCCGCCAGCAGCTGCGGCAGCTCCGGCGTCAGCAGTGCGCCGCCGAAATCCAGGTCCTTCTCCAGCCCGATCCAGCGGCGGTTGTACCACTTGTTGAGCACCGGGCCCATGTCCCCCTTGGGGCGCTTGTACTCCGCTCCGGTGACGGCGAACTCCCCGGCCTCCTCCAGCTCCAGGGCCAGGCGCTCAAAGCGGGCGGGATTGGCCCGCAGGCTCTGGCGGAAGGCTTCCATCTGGCTGGGCGTGGCGTCGTAAGCCCCCATGCCGTACAGGTACATGGCGGCGTTGACCTCGAACCAGAAGCCGGGGCCGTTGGGGGGCGTGTCCGCCCGGCGCAGGGAGAACCAGAGGTGGTCCTTAAAGGGGCCCCGGCCGAAGAGCCGCCGGGCGTCTCGGTAGATGCGGGAGATGTGCAGCGCCCACTCCCGCTCCGGCCAGCGGGCCTCCAGGAGGCTCTTCGTCTCCAGGGCCAGTTCCTTGAACGGCCCGCCCAGGCAGCGCTCGTACTGCTCCTTGTGCTCCTTGAACCAGGGCCGCTCGTTGTGAAAGGCCAGCTCCCAGAGAAAGTCGCTGGTCTCCTGTGTGAATCCCTTGAACATCGCTTTTGTCCTTCTTATTTGACTTGCGGGGTTATTTTAACATAAAGCCGCCGCTTTCGCAACAAGCGAAAAAGAATTAATAAGCCCCGGGCTTTCGCCCGGGGCTCGTTTGCTTGGGGTACGATCACTAAGGAGAGAAAGTGAATCGGTCATTTTCCTGCTTCCAAGGCCAGCTCCCAGAGAAAGTCGCTGGTCTCCTGTGTGAATCCCTTGAACATCGCTTTTGTCCTTCTTATTTGACTTGCGGGGTTATTTTAACATAAAGCCGCCGCTTTCGCAACAAGCGAAAAAGAATTAATAAGCCCCGGGCTTTCGCCCGGGGCTCGTTTGCTTGGGGTACGATCACTAAGGAGAGAAAGTGAATCGGTCATTTTCCTGCTTCCTGGGACAGCAGCCAGCCTTTGGCTACGCCGGGGAAATTGGTGATGATTCCATCGCAGCCCAGGTCCCAGAGCTTCTCCAGGCCCGCCATGTCGTTGACGGTCCAGGAGTTGATCTGGATGCCGTGCTCCTTGCAGTCCCGGACGTTCTCCTCGTCCAGGATCTCCACCGGGGCGTGGTAGGCCTGGAAGCCCGCCCAGCCGCAATAGGCGCCGGGAAAGACCTTCAGCCCGTTGACCCGGGGCACCAGAGCGCCCAGCTTGATCTCCGGCGGAACGATCTCCTTCAGCCGCAGCAGGGAGAGGTGGTTGAAGGAGGAGAACATGACCCTGTCCTCCAGCCCGTACCGGACCACCGTGTCCCAGGTCTTGCGCTCGATATCGGGATAGAAGACGTTGTCCGTCTTGATCTCGATATTGGTGAAGATCTTCTGGGCGGCGGCCCAGGCACAGTACTCCTCAAAGCTGGGGATGGGCTCGAAGGGCAGCCGGCCCTCGTAGAGCTTGGCGGCGTTGAAGGCTTTGAGCTCAGACAGGGTGTAGCTCAGGATGGGACCGGCGCCGTCCGTGGTCCGGTCGATGATCTCGTCGTGGAAAACCACCAGCTGCCCGTCTTTGGTCTCGTGGACGTCCAGCTCGATGCCGTCGGTCCCGGCCTCCACCGCCTTGCGGAAGGCCAGCATGGTGTTCTCGGGATATGCGCCGCTGTAGCCGCGGTGCGCCATTACTTTCATACGGATATGCGTTCTCCTGTGTTTCTTAGTAGATGAGGTCGGGTATCAGCAGAGACACCTGCGGGACGTAGGTGATCAGCAGCAGGGCGATGATCAGCGCCAGGATGAAGGGCATGACCTCCCGGATGAACTCGGACATCTTGCAGTCGGTGATGGCCACGCAGGTGAACATCATGGAGCCGAAGGGAGGCGTCAGGCCGCCGATCATGATGTTGACGTTGACGATGATGCCGAAGTGGACCAGGTCGATGCCGGCGGCCTTCACCAGCGGCACCATCAGGGGCGCCAGGATGATCAGGGCCGCGCCGCCCTCCAGGAACATGCCGGCGATCAGCAGCGCCACGTTCAGCACCAGCAGCATCAGGTACTTGTTGCTGGCAATGCCGCTGACGGCGTTGAGCAGGGCGTTGGGGATGTTCTCCCAGTTCAGGTAGTAGCCGAAGAGGGAGGCCGCCACGATGATGAGCATGACGGTGCAGGTGCCGGAGATGGTCTCCTTGAAGATGGGGATGAAGTGCTCCTTCTTCAGACCCTTATAGGCGAACTTGCCCACCAGGAAGCAGTACAGCACGCCCACGCCGCCGGCCTCGGTGGGGGTGAAGAGGCCGAAGCGCATGCCCATGATGATGCCCAGAGGGAAGAACAGGGCCAGGAAGGAATCCAGGGCCTGCTTGCCGATCTCGCCCAGAGTGGCCCGCTTCTCCCGGCTGGGGGCGTAGCCCCGCTTCTTGGAGATGATGCTGACGGCCACCATCAGGGCCACGGCCATCAGGAAGCCGGGTAGATAGCCGGCCGCGAACAGCTTGCCCACGGAGGCACCGGCGATCAGGCCGTAGACGATCAGGTTGATGCCGGGGGGGATGATGGGCGTGATGCAGGAGGAGGCGGCGGTGATGGCCGCGGAGAAGCCACGGCCGTAGCCCCGGTTCTCCATCTCAGGCACCAGCATCTTGCACTCCATGGCGGCGTCCGCGTTGGCGGAGCCGGAGCAGCCGCCCATCAGCATGCTCAGCAGCACGTTGATCTGGGCCAGGCCGCCCTTCATATGGCCCGTCAGGGCGTCGGCAAAGGCCATGAGCTTCCCGCTCATGCCCGAGTAGTTCATGATCGAGCCGGCCATGACGAAGAAGGGGATGGCCAGGAAGGGGAAGGACTGGGTGGAGGTGATGAATTTCTGCATCAGCAGATAGGCCTTGGACGTGGTGTCCACAAAGCCGAAGTAGAACAGGGTGCCGGTCAGCAGGGCATAGGCGATGGGAATACCCGTGAAGTAGAGCACCAGGGCGATGATGATAGGCAGATAAATGACGATATCCATCAGCTCTGCACCTCCTTACCCTCGGGGTGGGCGATCCCCTTCACGTCGTTCACGCAGTTGATCAGGGAGTAAATGGCCATCAGGCCGAAGCCCAGGATCAGCGCGGAGTTGAGCCAGACGGAGGAGATCTTCATGATCGGCATGGTCTTGATGCGGGAGGACCAGGTGAACTGGACGCTCAGATAGGTGATGTAGCAGTTGAGGAGCAGGATGATCAGGTCGGTGATCAGGTGCACCACCCGGCGGGCGCCGGCGGGCAGCTTCTCCACCAACAGGTCCACGCCCACGTGCTGATGTGTCCGCAGGCCCCAGGCCGCGCCCAGGAACACGGTGTACACGAAGCAGCTGGTGGCCATTTCCTCGCCCCAGGGGATGATGTAGTTGGCGAAATACCGGGTGAACACGTTGATGACCACGATGACCATCGTGATGGCGAACAGCGTACCGGCGACGACCACATCCAGATTTTTCAGGATCTGCTTGACTTTTCCATTCAAGGTCGGGGACACCTTCTTTCCAATAATTTACAACTTTTCGGGCTTATATGAGTGCCTGCCGCGCAGAGCGCGGCAGGCTTGATTTGTGCTTTAAGCTTGGCAGCTCTCAGAGGCTCAGCCCTGCTGGGCGTCGTACTCGGCGACCAGAGCCTGCACCTGCTCGATGAAGCCGGGGGTGACGCCGTCTTCATCCACCATGCGCTGATACTCAGGCTCCATGGCGGCCTTGAAGGCCTCGGTGTCCACCTCGTTGAAGTGGCAGCCCTGCTCCTCCTCCAGCGTCTTCATGGTCTCGTCAAAGGTGTCGTTGGTGAAGTCGGTCAGCTCCTTGGCGCCGTAGGTGAACTCCTCCTGGATGATGTTCCGCAGGGACTCGGGGATGCCGTTCCACACGTCGATGTTGATGTATGCGCCGCAGGTGCCGATCAGGTGGTTGGTGAAGGACATCTGCTTGGCCACCTCGGCGGAGCCGTTGGTGGAGTAGGCGTTCATGTTGCCCTCAAGGCCGTCCACAACGCCCTGCTGCACGGCGGAGATGGTCTCGCTGAATGCCATGGCGGTGGGGGTAGCGCCCAGGGCGTTCATCAGGTTGATGTACATGGAGCTGTTGGGGACGCGGATCTTCATGCCCTTCATGTCATCGGGGGTGGTGATGACCTTGTTGGTCTGCATGCAGCGCAGGCCCACGTTGAAGTCCAGAGCCAGCACGTGGATGCCGTAGTTGTCCTCCAGGCCCTGGCACATCTCCTTGACCAGGTCGGACTGGCAGACATAGGAGTACTGGTTCAGAGAGGTGTAGAGCATGGGGGCGATGAGGGCCTCAAAGTCGATGTTGTAGTCGGCCAGGTAAGAGGGGTCCTCGGCGGCGATCCAGTTGGCGCCGTCCACCACCTGCTGGATGTTGTCCTTGTAGACAGCCAGCTGGCTGGAGCCGTAGGTCTGGATGTCCACGGCGCCGTTGGTGCGCTCGCGGATGCGCTGGGCCACCTGCTCCATCTCAACGGTCAGCTGCTCGGTGGGAGCAAAGACGTGGCTGAGCTTGAGCTCAATGTGATAGCCCTCGGGCACGTCGGACAGGTCGTCCGCGGACCCGTCGCTGGCGCCGGAAGAGGCAGGGGCTTCGGCCGCGGGGGCCTCGGCAGCGGGCTGTTCAGCGGCAGGGGCGCTGGAGCCGCCGCCGCAGGCGGCCAGGGCCAGGACCATGACCAGCGCGAGAAGCAGTGCAAGAATCTTTTTCATGTGTTTCCTCCTGTTAAATTATTGCTTAAATTTTTGGCAGGTTCTGCCGTAATGACGAAAGATATTCTATGCGTATTCCCAGATAAAGTCAATCTTTTCGTATCATTTTCAGGATTATTACCATTTTTTGCAGGGATTTTTTGGCTATATTGATGCTTGAAAAGCGCTTAATTTTTTGCTTTAATTTAATTAAATTTTTATGTCTTTTCGGAGGCGATCCTATGAGCGGAAAAGTGACCCTACGGGATATCGCGGAAGAAACAGGCGTCACGCCGGCCAGTGTGTCCATGATCCTCAACGGGAAGGAGCTCTCCCGCTTCAGTCCGGAGCTGGTCTCCCGGGTGCTGGATACGGCCGCCCGGCTGCACTACGTCTCCCCCTCCTCCCGGGCCGAGCAGAAGCAGATCGCCATCATCAGCCCCTCGGTCAACAACCCCTATCACACCACCATCATCATGGGCATCGAGCGGGCGGCCCTGGCCTGCGGCTATCTGACCGCCACCTACAACACCTATTGGAATCCCCACCGGGAGCTGGAGATCCTCTGTCAGCTGGATAAGCGCCGGGTCGCCGGGATCATCTATGTGATGAACCCCATCCAGATCGGCAAGGCCCTGGAGCTCAACCGGCACACGCCGGTGGTGGCGGTGGGGGACTCGGTCAGCGACCTGGGCATCGACATGGTGGATGTCAACAACTTCAGCGCCGCCTGCCTGGTGGCCCGGCACCTGATCCAGCTGGGGCACAAACATATCGCCTACCTGACCACCACCCTGAACGACCACCACATCGCCCGGGTGCGCCGCTGCGAGGGGCTCCAGGATACCTACCGCCGTCTCTGCCCGGAGGGCAGCGTCACGGTCTACTGCCGGGACATCAAGTATGAGCAGGAGCTCCGGTCCCCGGACATCGAGCTGGAGTCGGGCCGGGAGCTGGCCTACGAGTGCCTGAAAAACCCGGGCATCACCGCCATCGTCTCCATCAACGACATGGTGGGCTACGGGGTGCTGGACGCCCTGCTGGAGCGGGGTTACCGGGTGCCGGAGGACTACAGCCTCTGCGGCTTTGACAACAGCTTCCCCTCGGGATTTCAGCGGATGCAGCTGACCACCGTGGACCACTCCACGGTCAACCACGGGGGCCGGGCCTTCCATCTGCTCCAGGAGAAGATGGAGGGGCGGCCGGAGCAGGGCTCGGCCTACCCCATCACCCGGGTGGAGTACGAGAGCCGGCTGATCCTGCGGGGCAGCACCGGCGCCCCGAGAGAGGGGAGGTGAGCGGATGGAAGCGCGTTTTACCGCCGAGATGCAGCACACGGAGGAGAGCCTGGTGAAGCTGGCCCACATGCAGTACGACCTGTTCTGCCTGCGCAACTATATCGCCCGGAACCTGCTGGGCATCACCGTGGTGCTCATCGGCGCCTACTTCTTCTCCCAGTTCTGGGGGGTGCTGCTGATGGCCTACGGGATCTATCTGATGACCAGCACCTACAGCTCCGCCGACCACAACGCCAAGAAGACCGCTGCCGCCATCAAAAATTCCGGCCTGGGCTTTCCCGCCTCCCGCTATCTCTTCGAGCCGGGGCAGCTGCGCATCGTGTACCATCCGGGCCGGGAGGACGAGGAGGAGCTGGAGCCCCTGCCCTACGACCGCATCCTGAAAATGGGGGAGGACCGGGAGTACTTTTACCTCTTCGCCACCCAGACCGGGGGCTACATGGTCCCCAAGACCGCCCTGCCGGGCCAGGAGGCCGCCTTCCGGAGCTTTATGGAAGAGAAGACCGGCAAGCCTTTCTTCCACAACCGTTCTCCCCTCCAGCGCCTGCGCTCCTGGATCAAGGCCCGGGAAAACGAACCGGAACATTTATGAATCTCAAATGCGGCCCGCTACGCTGGGCTCGCATTTGAGATACTCGCGCTTATCGCAGGGGCTTTGCCCCGTTTGGTCGGCGCGGCGTCAGGCAGAGCGGCGTGAACGAGCTTTCGGCTTTCAGACGGAAGCGAGTGAATGAAGCTTCTGCCGACGTTGCTCGCCTTAGGGTGTTTTTGAGGCGGCGAAGCTGCCTCAAAAACAGATTTAAATCTTTTTAGCTACTCCATGTAGATTCCCGCGAGAATTATTCTACAGTCTGGCGTCAGATGTGGTTTGTCTACAGTCTGCCGCCGCTTCTTCATAAAATAAGAGCATAAAAAAACTCGGGGACCGGTTGATTTTATCCGCCGGACGTGGTATAACAAGTTGCTTTTAAGGCGACGGAAGACGAACACAAGCCGCTTCACGCGGGCACTTTTCGGCGCTTTTCCACTTGTCGTCGTTGCCTTGCGTCAGCAAGGCTGCCTCCTCCGTGCGGAAAATCACTCGAAAATTTCTCCGCGTGAAGTGCGAAGCAGTTTCTGGCGAGCAGATTTTTTCTCAGGCAAGGAAAAGCCCGCAGAGAATACTTTGTGTATTGTCAAGGGCTTTGACACAGCATGGGGAAAAATCTGCCGTCAGAAACCGGCTCGGGTCCGTCTCCCGTCGCCTTTAGAAAAGGGAAATCAACGGTATATCATGAAAGCGGGTGTCTCTCAAAAATGAAGCGCGGGAAAGCGCGGCATGAGCTGGATCTGCTGCACGGAAGGATCGGAAACAAACTCCTGCTGCTGGCCCTGCCCCTGGCGGCGACGGCAATGCTCCAGCAGCTGTTCAACGCGGCGGATGTGGCCGTGGTGGGCCGCTTTGTCCAGGGGGAGGCCCTGGCCAAGGCCGCCATGGCGGCGGTGGGCAGCAACAGCCCCATCGTCAATCTGCTGGTCAATTTCTTCGTGGGGATCTCCCTGGGCACAAACGTCCTCATCGCCCAGTACATCGGCCTGGGGGACCATGAGGACATCCGCCGGGCCATTCACACCTCTGTGGTGCTGGCCCTCCTGGGCGGCCTGGTCATCGGGCTGGGCGGGCAGCTGCTTGTGCTGCCGCTGCTGTCGGCCATGGATGTGCCGGAGGAAGTGCTCCCCATGTCGGCCCTGTACCTGCGCATCTATCTGGTGGGGATGCCTGTCATCCTGCTGTATAACTTCGAGGCGGCCATCTTCCGCAGCTCAGGCGATACCCGCACGCCGCTGCTGGTGCTGACGGCCTCCGGCCTGCTCAACGTGGCCCTCAACCTGTTCTTCGTGCTGGGCCTGAAGCGGACCGTGGACGGTGTGGCCGTGGCCACGGTGGCCTCCAACGCCGCCAGCGCCGCCGTCCTGTTCGGCCTGCTCTGCCGTGGAAAGGGCGACGTGCACATCGAGCTGCGCCGTCTGCGGGTGGACCGGGACAGCCTGGGCCGCGTCCTGCGCATCGGCCTGCCCGCCGGAGTGCAGGGCATGGTCTTCTCCCTGTCCAACATCTGCGTCCAGTCGGCCATCAACTCCCTGGACACGGTGGTCATGGCGGGCTCCTCGGCGGCCTACAACCTGGAGGTCTTCACCTACAGCATCATCAACTCCTTCGGCCAGGCCTGCACCACCATCGTGGGCCAGAACTGCGGCGCCGGGCAGATCGACCGCTGCCGGCGGACCCTGTGGGTCAGCCTGGCCTACAGCGCCGCCCTCTTCGCCGTCACCGCCCTGGTCCTGCTCACCCTGGGTCCCTGGCTGCTCTCCCTCTTCAACGGAGACCCGGAGGTCGTGAGCATGGGCATGGTCCGGCTGCGGAGCATCCTCTTCGCCCACATCTTCTCCCTGTTCGTGGAGGTGCTCTCCGGCTACCTGCGGGGCTTCGGCATGAGCGCCGCCCCGGCGCTGTGCTCGCTGCTCTTCATCTGCGGCACCCGGATTTTGTGGGTCTATCTCGTGTTCCCCTTAAATCCCAGCTTCGCCCGGATCATGGCCGTCTACCCGGTCAGCCTGGGCCTCACGGCCTGCGTGATCTCCGCCTGCTGCTTCGCTATGCGCAAGCGGATCGAACACTACACCGTGCACGTGCGAGGATAAAAAAACGCCTCCCCTGTTTTCGCAGGGGAGGCAGTTTTTTGCCATATGTTCACCAGAAGCGTTTCCGCCAGGCTATATAGAGGCCCACTGCCAGCGTGACGAACACCAGGCCCATCACCGGCCAGCAGACGGCGTTGAAGAACCGGGCGCCCCCGAAGAGGATCAGCAGCTCCATCGCGGCAAAGAGGGCCATCGTCTCTAGCTTCAGCGCCACCAGCAGGGTCTTCACCGCGCTGTAGACCGGGACTTCCCGGCCGTAGGGGACAGAGAAGGGCATGCTCCAGTGTTTGGGGTCCAGGCGGGCGGTCACGCTCATGAGCAGCCACAGAAACAGGGAGAAGCCCGGGAATAGGAACACGGTCCAGCGGCTGCCCCAGCCGTCCGCCTCTCCGGCCATGTTGAAATGGGTGGGCATGGGGTCCGGCAGGCGGCTCCAGAGCAGCAGCGGCAGCAGGATCTGGAGCAGCAGGACGATCAGGCACAGGATCTCCAGCACCAGCCGGGGGATTGTTCTCGGCAGCTTCACGGGGCGCACCTCCTATTCAATGTCCAGATCCAGGGGCTTGTCGATCTCGTCCGAGACGTATTTGCCGTTCTTCTTCCGCTGGCGGACGCACTCGGTCAGCAGATACTCGATCTGCCCGTTGATGGAGCGGAAGTCGTCCTCCGCCCAGGCGGCGATAGCGTTATACAGCTTGGGGGAGAGCCGCAGGGGGACCTGCTTTTTCGCGTTGTCGGCCATGGATCAGTACAGGCTGCCGGAGTTGACCACCGGCTGGGCGTCCCGGTTGCCGCAGAGCACCACCAGGAGATTGGAGACCATGGCGGCCTTCCGCTCCTCGTCCAGCTCCACGGTGTGGTTCTCGCTGAGCCGCTCCAGGGCCATCTCCACCATGCCCACGGCCCCGTCCACGATCATCTTCCGGGCGTCGATGATGGCGCTGGCCTGCTGGCGCTGGAGCATGACGGCGGCAATTTCAGGCGCGTAGGCCAGGTAAGTGATGCGGGCCTCGATGATCTCGATCCCCGCGTCGGCCACCTTCTGCTGGATCTCGTCCCGGATGCGCCGGGCCACGGTCTCGCTGGAGCCCCGGAGGCTGCCCTCGTCGGCCAGGCCGTCGCCGGTGGTGTCCACGCCGGGGGCGATGTCATAGGGGTAGATGCGCACGATGTTGCGCACGGCGCTGTCGCACTGGAGGGAGAGGTATTCCTTGTAGTTGTCCACGTTGAAGACGGCCTTGGCCGTGTCCACCACCCGCCACATGACGGCGATGCCGATCTCCACGGGGTTGCCCAGGCAGTCGTTGATCTTCTGCCGGGAGTTGGAGAGGGTCATGACCTTCAGGGAGATCTTCTTGCTGGCTGTCTCCGCGGCCTGAGCCTGGGCCTGGCCGTTGAACAGCTCCACCAGGGAGCCGCCCTTGTTGCCCCCGTCCACGTCCCCGCTCTGGCTGAGCCGGGTCTTGGCCGCCGGGTTGACGGCGGTGCAGAAGGGGTTGACGAAGTAGAAGCCCTCGCTCTTGAGGCTGCCCACATACTTGCCGAAGAGGGTCAGCACCAGGGCCTCCTGGGGCTTGAGCACCTTCAGGCCCAGAAAGGGGATCCAGCCCACGCCGAGCCAGGCGATCCCGACCACCATCAGCGGCACGTTCCAGGGCCAGAGGGCCCCGGCCAGCCCGGCGCCGAGGACCGTCAGGGCCAGCGCCGCCAGGTACAGCAGGATAAAGAACAGCAGCATAGCCATGCCGTTCTTCCGGTTGTTCAGAACTTTTTCTGTCATGGTTTTGTCCTCCTTGAGTTGATATCAAAATGATATCACGGCAATATCTTCTTGTCAAGAGGGAGGAGAAAATTTTTTGCAAAAAAAGCCCCGGCTGCAAAGCCGGGGCCTTGGTTCTATATATTGTTGTGCCGCTCAACCGTGGAGCTCTTCTTCCGCGTTTTTCAGCTCGTGCAGTTCCTTGCGCAGGGCGGCCAGCTCCGTCCACACAGGGTCGGTCACGTTCACCTGGTCCACCTCGCGCACGTAGTTGGTCCGCTTGCCGGCGATCTTGACCACCTTGGCCGGCACGCCTACGGCGGTGCTGTCCTCCGGGATATCCGTGAGCACCACGGAGTTGGCGGCCACGCGGCTGTTGCTGCCGATGGTGATGGGCCCCAGGACCTTGGCCCCGGTGCCGATGAGCACGTTGTCCCCGATGGTGGGGTGCCGTTTGCCCACGTCCTTGCCGGTGCCGCCCAGGGTGACCCCGTGGTAGATCAGGCAGTCGTCCCCGATCTCGGAGGTCTCGCCGATGACGATGCCCATGCCGTGGTCGATGACCAGGCGTTTGCCGATCTTGGCGCCCGGGTGGATCTCGATGCCGGTGACCCGGCGGCTGTGCTGGGAGACGGCCCGGGCCAGAAAGGTATGCCCGTGCTCGTGGAGCCAGTGGGCTCTCCGGTGGCTGCACACGGCCTTGACGCCGGGGTACAGCAGCAGAATTTCCAGGGAGGAGCGGGCGGCCGGGTCCCTGGCCTTATAGGCGTTGATCAGATCGCGAAGGTCTTCAAACATAGTTATCTCCTGTCATTGTATATTATTGACGTGTTATTCTATGCGTGAAGACCTACATCGGCCCGCGGCGGGCCGGGGAAAGGGGAGAGAGGGAAGAAGCATAAGACTGTCTCCAAGGGTCAAAAAATTCCTACTAAAAAAATAGGATAAAGACAGTATAGCCTATTTTTCCCCTCCTGTCAACCGGGGAATATGGCGGCGAATGTCAACTCTGCTTCAATTCTTGTTACCATAACTCTTGCAAACGTAGAAACATGGTGTTATTATGAGTACATTGACGGATTTTTAGTTTTGGAGGCGCGGGATGAAGGTCTTACGAGCAATCGGAAATTTTTTTAAGGCGGTTTTCTGCTTGGCCTATGCCGCCTTCTTTATCCTCTGCTGCTATTCCTGGGCTCAGAGCGGCGAAGAGGGGGGCGGGCTCTCCATACCGGTGATCGGCACGCCCAATATCGACTTTGCCGCCGGCAGCTTCCCGGCGGACTCCACGGATCTGACCCTGGTCCTTCAGCCGGGAGAGACCGCCCTGCTGGATGAGTTCACCGCCCTGCAGAGCGTGGACTTCAGCGGCAGCACCTGTTACGACGAGTTTATCCCCTGGATCGAAAAGCACCCGGAGGTGGCCGCCACATACACGGTGGTCTTCCCCGGCGACGTGACCGCCCAGTGGGACGCGGAGACCCTCGCCCTGCCGGGCCTGAACAGTGAGACGGCCGCCCAGGCGGCAAAGCTCCTGCCCTATCTGCCGAAGCTGAAGACTCTGGAGCTGGGCAGCCAGGCCGAGGGCGCCTCTCTGCTGCCGGCGGATCTGGCCGCGCTCCAGGCGGTGTGCCCCGAGGCCGCGCTGAACTATGCCTTTACGCTGGCCGGGCAGGCGGTCCATCTGGCGGACGAGGAGCTGGACCTCTCCGCCCTCAGCCATGAAGAAGTGCCCCAGGCGGCGGAGACGCTCTCCGCCATGTCCGCTCTGCGCTCGGTGAACCTGGGCGGCGAGGGCGCCAACGACCTGGCCTGGGAGGATATCGGCACGCTCCAGGCCGCCAATCCCAACGCGGACTTTGCCTACAGCTTCTCCCTCTTCGGCAAGAGCCTGAACACGCTGGACGAGACGCTGGACTTCAACCATATCACCATGGATGACGGGGGTGCCGCCGTCCGATCCATCCTGCCCTATATGCAGAACTGCACCTATCTGGATATGGACTTCTGCGGCGTGTCCAATGAGGACATGGCCTCCATCCGGGACGACTTCCCCAACATCAAGGTGGTCTGGCGGATCTGGTTTGCCGATGCGTACAGCGTCCGGACCGATGTGATCAAGATCCTGGCCTCCAAGCCCTCCGTGGGCGGCGCCGTGAACGATGAAGAGGCCCGCGTGCTCCAGTACTGCACGGACCTGAAATATCTGGACCTGGGCCATAACCACTGCATTACCGACCTCTCCTTTGTCAATTACATGCCCAACCTGGAGGTTCTCATCGTTGCCATGAACCCCCTGGCCGACATCTCGCCTCTGGCCAACTGCCCCCATTTGGAGTATCTCGAGCTCAACTCCACGGATGTGGGCGATCTGTCGCCCCTCTCCGGGCTCCAGGAGCTGCGGCATCTGAATGTGGGCTGCTGCCCCAACGTCTCCGATATCTCCCCCCTCTATGGGCTCACGAAGCTGGAGCGGCTCTGGCTGAGCTATCAGGACCCGGTGCCCGCCGAGCAGATAGAGGCGATGCAGGCGGCCGCGCCCGACTGCGTCATCGACAACACCTGCTCTGACCCCACCGCGGGCGGCTGGCGTTATACGGACCTGAACGACGAGGGCTGGGTCACTTGGGCCAAGTACGGGTATTTTACCTTTGAGGAGCATCCCCGCTATAAGCTGCTCCGGGAGCAGTTCGGCTATGACGAGCAGGCCTACGCCTTCACGTGGCTGGATCCCCTGTACGAGCCGCACGACTAGCGGCAAAACATCACCGCATGGCCATTTTGCGGTGTTTACACCGCAAAATCGGCGGGCGGTAATGTTTTGCCTTTTCCCCAACAAAGGACAGGCCTTTGTTGGGGGCCCCATAAAAAGAAGCTCGCTCATTCCGCTGCGGCTCCTTTTCCCTGCGAACCCGCTTCGCTGGGCTTCGCAGGGATAAAAAGCGGACATATTCTGCCTTATCCCCCTCAGAGGGCAAGCCTCTGAGGGGGCCCCGTGGGGTCTGCGCGAATCCGCTTCGCTGGGCTTCGCAGGGATAAAAAGCGGACATATTCTGCCTTATCCCCATCAGAGGGCAAGCCTCTGACGGGGGCCCCGAAGGGGTGCATAGCCATTTTGCGGTGTAAACACCGCAAAATCGGCGAGCGGTAATGTTTTGCCTTTTCCCCGGCAAAGGGCAAGCCTTTGATGGGGACCCCGATGGATGCAAAGCCCCTGCGATAAGCGCGAGCTTCTCAAATGCGAGCCCAGCTTGCGCTCGCAGGCGCATTTCGGGGGCCAACCGCCCGTAGGGCGGCTCTTAGGCCGGAGATAAGTGGGTCGCATTTGAAGCGTGGCGACTTTGTCGACACGCTCATCTCCCCAACAAGGAGCTGCTTTGTTGGGGAATTTCTTCCTTCCGGAGGCGCTTATGCTGAAGAAAAAAAAGATCTGGCTGCCCCTGCTGGCAGTCCTCCTGGTACTGGCTGTCGCGGCGGGATTTCTGTTCTTTAAGCTGACCGTTCATCTCTCCGCCGGCTTCTTCCCCGCCCGCACGGCCGATCTGACGGCGGTGGTCACGGCGGAGGACCTGCCGCTGCTGGAGAAATTTACGGCTCTCGAGACGGCGGATCTCAGCGGCAGCGGCTGCTACGAGGAGATCTACGCCTGGGGCCAGGCGCATCCCCAGGTGGCGCTGCGCTATACGGTCCCCATGCCCGGAGATCTGGTCTGCTCCTCGGAGGACCAGACGCTGACGCTGCCGCTGCTGGACGCCGCCGGCCTGGCCGAGGCCGCCCAGCGCTTCGCCTACCTCCCCGCCCTGACGGAGGTCCGGCTGCCCGGCGAGGCCGAGGGCCTGGCGCCGGAGGATTTTCTGGCCCTGTACGAGGCCAGGCCGGATCTGAGCTATGAGTACCGCTTCACCGTAGGCAGGCAGGAGCTATCCGTCCGGGACACGAGCCTGAGTCTGCCGGAGCTGGACGCCGCCGGCGCGAAGGAGCTTCTCCCCCTGCTGCCGGCCATGAAGGAGCTCTCCTCGGTGGATCTGGGCCGGGAGGCGGAAGGGCGTAACTTCGGCTTTGCCGATCTGGCCCTGCTCCAGGCGGCCCGGCCGGAGCTGGACTTTGCCTACCGCTTTACCCTCTTCGGCAAGGAGTTCTCCACTCTGGACACGGCGATGGACCTGAACCACATCCCCATGACCGACGGCGGCGCCGCGGTCCGGGAGGCCGTGGCCTGTATGCCCCGGCTGACCGTCCTGGACATGGACAGCTGCGGCGTCTCCAATGAGGATATGGCCGCTATCCGGGACGCGTTCCCGGACGTGGAGGTCATCTGGCGTATCTGGTTTGCAAACAACTACAGCGTGCGCACGAATGTGGAGCGCATCCTGGCCTCCGCTCCCACCATAGGGGGCAATGTGGGCGACGGCAACAGTGAACCTCTGAAGTACTGCACAAAGGTGAAGTATCTGGATCTGGGCCACAATCACCTGATCTCGGACATCTCCTTTGTCTCCTATATGCCGGACCTGGAGGTCTGCATCCTGGCGATGAATATCATCAGCGACATCTCGCCTCTGGCGGACTGCCCCCATCTGGAGTACCTGGAGCTCCAGTCCAACTATGTGGAGGATCTCACGCCGCTGTCCGGCCTCCAGGAGCTGCGGCATCTGAATGTGGCGTATTACTACGGCCTGAGCGATATCTCTCCCCTCTACAACCTGACCAAGCTGGAGCGCCTCTGGCTGGGCTGCCTGAACGGGGTCCCCGCGGAGCAGGTGGCCGAGATGCAGCGGCGGGCGCCGCAATGTGTGATCGACACGTCGGTGGGCGAAGACCCCACCGCCGGGGCCTGGCGTTATGATCCCGACGAGAAGGACGGGCTGGCCAAGCGCTACGCCCTGCTGCGGGAGCAGTTCGGCGGCTATACCCGCGACATCTATTCCTATTCCTGGAACGACCCGCTCTATTGATGAGCCTGACCTTGCCGCTTTTCCCGGTTCCGGGAAAAGCGGCAAAATTTTTCTTTTCCCGCTTGACAAATCGGCCCGCGTAGGGTATATTAAACCAGTAATAAAGAGGAACTTTTGTTGTTTTCGAGCGTTCGCTGGTGTAAGGGGCCGAGTGCCCCCTTGAGGCATCGGAGAACGCATTTTTTTGTTCCGTGAGCGCGGCGTTCCGGAAAGGACAGGAGTTTCATGACCAAGTATATTTTCGTTACCGGCGGCGTGGTGTCGGGCCTGGGCAAGGGTATCACCGCCGCCTCTCTGGGCCGGCTTTTGAAGTGCCGGGGGCTGAAGGTAGCCGCCCAGAAGCTGGACCCCTATATCAATGTGGACCCGGGCACCATGAGCCCCTATCAGCACGGGGAGGTCTACGTCACCGAGGACGGGGCGGAGGCCGACCTGGACCTGGGCCACTATGAGCGCTTCATCGACGAGGACCTGAACAAGTACTCCAACCTGACCACCGGCAAGGTGTACTGGAACGTGCTCAACAAGGAGCGCCGGGGGGAATACCTGGGCCAGACGGTGCAGATCATCCCCCACATCACCCAGGAGATCAAGGACTTTATCTACTCCGTGGGCCGGAAGACCGGGGCGGACGTGGTCATCACCGAGATCGGCGGCACCACCGGCGACATCGAGAGCCAGCCCTTCCTGGAGGCTGCCCGGCAGGTGAGCCTGGAGCAGGGGAGGGAGAATTCCCTCTTCATCCATGTGACCCTGGTCCCCTTCCTCCGGGGCAGCGACGAGCACAAGACCAAGCCCACCCAGCACTCCGTCAAGGAGCTCCAGGGCATGGGCATCTCGCCGGACATCATCGTCCTGCGCTGTGACGAGCCTCTGGAGCCGGAGATCTTCCGCAAGGTGGCCATGTTCTGCAACGTCAAGCCCGACTGCGTCATCGAAAACATCACCCTGCCCACCCTCTACGAGGCGCCGCTGATGCTGGAGAAGAACGACTTCTCCCTCATCGTCTGCCGGGGGCTGGGGCTCTGGACCAAGGCCCCGGACCTGAGCGAGTGGCAGGCCATGGTGCAGCGCATCAAGAGCCTGGAAAAGCGCGTCACCATCGGCCTGGTGGGCAAGTACGTGCAGCTGCACGACGCCTACCTGTCCGTGGCCGAGGCCCTGCGCCACGCGGGCTACGCCCTGGGCGCGACGGTGGACATCCGCTGGATCGACAGCGAGCCCATCACCGACGACAACGCCCCGGAGCAGCTTGCCGGCTGCGACGGGATCATCGTCCCCGGCGGCTTTGGCGACCGGGGCACCGAGGGCATGATCGCCGCCGCCCGCTACGCCCGGGAGCGGGACATCCCCTATCTGGGCATCTGCCTGGGGATGCAGGTGGCCGCCATCGAATTTGCCCGGCACGTCTGCGGCCTGGAGGGGGCCAGCTCCGGAGAGTTCGACCCCAAGTCCCCCCACAAAATCATCGATTTCCTGCCCGACCAGAGCGACGAGACGGACAAGGGCGGCAGCCTCCGCCTGGGAGCCTACCCCTGCAAGATCCGCCCAGGCAGCACCATGGCGCGCTGCTACGGCCAGGAGCTGGTGTACGAGCGTCACCGGCACCGCTATGAGTTCAACAACGCCTACCGTCAGGCGCTTGCTGAGAAGGGGCTCTGCCTCTGCGGCAGCTCCCCGGACGACTATATCATCGAGGCGGTGGAGCTGAGCGAAAAGCGCTTTTTCGTGGGCGTCCAGTTCCATCCGGAATTTAAAAGCCGCCCCAACCGGCCCCACCCCCTGTTCCGGGGCTTTGTGGAGGCGTCACTGAAAGGAGAAGAGGAGCAATGAGAGACTATCAGAAGGAATTTGAAGGCCGGACGGCCTTTATCAGAGAGCTCTTGAAGAGCAGCGGCGCGGCGGGCATCGTCTTCGGCAACTCCGGCGGCAAGGACAGCGCCCTGGTGGGCATCCTGTGCAAAGCCGCCTGTGAGAACACCGTGGGCATCCTCATGCCCTGCGCCTCCAAGCGCAACTACGGCCTGGACGCGGACGACGGCCGGGAGGTGGCGGAGAAGTTCGGCATCGAGACCCGGCTGGTGGACCTGACCCCGGTGCGCCAGGCGGAGATCCGGGCCCTGGAGGGCGTGGCGGAGCTGACGGACATGGCCCTGGCCAACATCGCCCCCCGCCTGCGCATGACCACCCTCTACGCTATCGCCGCCGCGGAGAACCGGCTGGTGGCGGGCACCGGCAACCGGAGCGAGGCCTATATGGGCTACTTTACCAAGTGGGGCGACGGCGCCCACGACTTCAATCCCATCGGCGACCTGACTGTCACGGAGATCTACGAGTTCCTGGAGTTTCTGGGCGCGCCCCGGTCGGTCATTGAGAAGGCCCCCTCCGCCGGACTCTTTGACGGGCAGACCGACGAGAGCGAGATGGGCGTCAGCTACAAGGCCATCGACGACTATCTGCTGACCGGCCAGGTCAGCCCCGAGGACAGGGCGGTCATCGAGCGCTACCACGCCCGCAGCGAGCACAAACGCCGCCCCATCGCGGCGTATCAGGCATGATAAGATAGGAGACAAGACATGTTAACATCCATTGTAGGCACCAACTGGGGCGACGAGGGCAAGGGCCGCATGGTGGACCTGCTCAGCGAGAAGTACGACATCGTCGTCCGCTACCAGGGCGGCAACAACGCCGGCCACACGGTGGTCAACGAGAAGGGCAAGTTCATCATGAACCTGATGCCCTCCGGCATCCTGCGGGACGAGACGGTGAACATCCTGGGCCCCGGCATCGTCATCGACCTGGAGCACCTGTCCGGCGAGGTCCAGAGCCTGCGCGCCGGCGGCATCGACATCAACCCCGCCCACCTGAAGATCAGCGACCGGGCCACCATCTGCATGCCCTACCACAAGCTGCTGGACGGCCTGGAGGAGGACCGGCTGGGGGATAAGAAGTTCGGCTCCACCCGCCGGGGCATCTCCCCGGTGTACGCGGACAAGTACATGAAAAAGACCATCCGCATGGGCGACCTGCTCCACTGGGACAGCCTGCCCGAGCGCCTGGCGGGGATCCTGGAGTGGAAGAACCTGACCGTGGAGAAGGGCTACGGCCATGAGCCCATCGGCCTGGAGGAGATCATGGCCTGGCTGGAGAAGTTCGGCAAGCCCTTCGTCCCCTATGTCTGCAACACCACCGAGTACCTGGGCGGGGCCATCCGGGCCGGCAAGTCCGTGATGTTCGAGGCCCAGCTGGGCGCCCTGCGGGACATCGACTTCGGCATCTATCCCTACACCTCCGCTTCCACCACCCTGGCGGCCTATGCCCCCATCGGCGCGGGCGTGCCCTTTGCCAAGCTGGACGAGAGCATCGGCATCATGAAGGCCTATTCCAGCTGCGTGGGCGAGGGCCCCTTCACCTGCGAGATGTTCGGCCCGGAGGCGGAAGAGCTCCGGAAGGCCGGCGGCGAGTACGGCGCGGCCACGGGCCGGCCCCGGCGCGTGGGCGGCTTCGACGTAGTGGCCTCCCGCTACGGGGCCCAGATGCAGGGCTGCACCTACATTGCCCTGACCAAGCTGGACGTGCTGTCCTACTTAAAGCAGATCCCCGTCTGCGTGGCCTATGAGCTGGACGGAAAACGGATCGACACCTTCCCCTCGGATATCGACGAGCTGAACGCGGCCAAGCCCATCTATGAGGACTTCCCCGGCTTCGCCTGCGACATCAGCGCCTGCCGGAAGCCGGAGGACCTGCCCCAGGCGGCCCTGGACTACATCCGCTTTATCGAGAAGGCCGTCGGCTGCCCCATCAAGTACGTCTCCGTGGGCGCCGAGCGGGACGCCTATATCACCATGTTCTAAGGGAGCAAGCCCATGGATAACCAGAAGATCCTGATCCTGGACTTCGGCGGCCAGTATAACCAGCTGATCGCCCGCCGGGTCCGGGAGCACAACGTATACTGCGAGGTCAAGCCCTACGATCTGTCCCTGGAGGAGATCCGCCGCTTTGACCCCATCGGCATCATATTTACCGGCGGCCCCAACAGCGTCTATGCCGCCGGTTCCCCCCACCCGGACCCGGGCGTCTTTGAGCTGGGCCTGCCCATCCTGGGCATCTGCTACGGCTGCCAGCTGCTGGCTCAGGAGCTGGGCGGCCTGGTCACCGCCGCCCAGGCGGACTCCGCCCGGGAGTACGGCAAGACCCGCACCTTCTTCGACACCGGCTGCGAGCTCTTTCAGGGCCTGCCGGAGGAGAGCGTCACCTGGATGAGCCACGGGGACTATATGGCCAGAGTGCCGGAGGGCTTCTCCCTCTGCGCCCGGTCGGAAGCCTGCCCCACCGTGGGCATCTGCGACGAGGGCCGGGGCTTCTACGGGGTGCAGTTCCACCCGGAGGTGAACCACACCGAGTACGGCCGCCAGATGCTCCGGAACTTCCTCTATGAGATCTGCCGGGCCACAGGCGACTGGACCATGTCCGACTACCGCCGGGAGGCGGTGGAGAGCCTGCGGGCCAAGATCGGCGATGGCAAGGTGCTGCTGGGCCTGTCCGGTGGGGTGGATTCCTCCGTGGCCGCGGCTCTGCTGTCCGAGGCCGTGGGCAGCCAGCTGACCTGTGTCTTCGTGGACCACGGGCTCATGCGCAAGGACGAGGGCGACCAGGTGGAGGCAGCGTTCGCCAACCGGGAGCTGAATTTCGTCCGGGTCAACGCCGGGCCCCGCTTCCTTGAGAAGCTGGCCGGCGTCACGGAGCCGGAGCGGAAGCGGAAGATCATCGGCGAGGAGTTCATCCGGGTCTTTGAGGCGGAGGCCAGGAAGATCGGCCGGGTGGACTATCTGGTCCAGGGCACCATCTACCCGGACGTGATCGAGTCCGGCAAGGGCGACGCCGCCGTCATCAAGAGCCACCACAACGTGGGCGGCCTGCCGGACTATGTGGACTTCAAGGAGATCGTGGAGCCTCTGCGGATGCTCTTCAAGGACGAGGTCCGCGCCCTGGGCCGGGAGTTGGAGTTGCCGGAGGAGCTGGTCATGCGCCAGCCCTTCCCCGGGCCGGGCCTGGGCATCCGCATCATCGGCGAGGTGACCGAGGAGAAGCTGGCCATCCTCCGGGAGGCGGACGCCATCTTCCGCCAGGAGGTGGCCAAGGCGGGCCTGGAGGGCAGCATGAGCCAGTATTTTGCCGCCCTGACCAATATGCGCTCCGTGGGCGTCATGGGCGACGGCCGCAGCTACGACTACGCCGTGGCCCTGCGCAGCGTCGTCACCAGCGACTTCATGACCGCCGACTGGACCCGCATCCCCTACGAGGTCCTGGACGCCGCCTCCAACCGGATCGTCAACGAGGTCCGCGGCGTCAACCGGGTCCTGTACGACATCACCTCCAAACCCCCCGCCACGGTGGAGTTCGAGTGACTTGCCACCACGTCAAAAAGCCCGGGCCTCCGGGCTTTTTGAGACGGCGGATGGCATGGCAGCGGCAGTTTGATTCGTTTGAGGGGTGGTTTAAATTGATCCACAACAATAAAAAATGTGTTGTTTTTATCTGCACAGTCTTGCTTCTGCCCGGGTTGCTTTTATTGACTTCCTGTCAGATGGAAGCGAAGATTTCCGTAAATCCGCTCTTATACAAGGTATCTGATGACAATTCATCTGTCTATATTTTAGGATCGATTCATGTCGGGAGAACGAGCATATATCCATTACCGCCGGATATTATGAGCGTTTATGAAAAATGCGAGACCGCGATGTTTGAGGTTGATTTGAATACCTTACCGGATCAAAACGATGACTTCTCCATAGAAGAGACCGTATCGCTCGTAGGGGCGGAGACGGTTGAACGAGCGGTTACGGCCATAAAAGAGGAATACCCGAATATGAGACGCCGCGCTCAAAAACTATATCCGTCTGTTAACATGGAGAATATAACGCAAGCTGGCTATCAAACCCTGCAAGGGCTGCTTTCTCTCGCAGCGAGTACAAAATCCCAACTGATCGCAGAGTGCGGTATCGATCAGATGTTTATCAGCTATGCCCTTAGAGACAAGAAAAACATCATTGGCGTTGAAAGCTGGGAAGAGCAGTATGCCCTGACATATAACTTGCCGCCAGAGGCGTATATGGCAGCACTAAATGAGTATATTGCTGTTGAAGAGATGGCAAAAAGATTCCAAGACGAGTTTGATATGTGGTGCAAAGGAGACGCTGCCGGGATCGAACAAATGGAAGTATCCCCTTTGAGGCAAGCGAACGAAGATTCATGGCAGCACATACAGTATGAGTTTTTTCTCATCAGGAATAAACATATGGCGGACAAAGTGATCCAGCAATTGAAAAAGGATGAAACGACCTTTGCGTTGCTGGGTGTGGCGCACATGGTTGGTGAAGACGGCGTGATCACGCTGTTGAAGGAAATGGGTTATACGGTTGACTTAGTATCCTTAGCTCAATAATAAGGAGAAGATAGAGTGATAAAGTTGGACATCACGCATTTTTATCTGGAACAGGGCAGCGGAGAGCCGCTGGTGCTGCTCCACGGCAACGGGGAGGACAGCGGGACCTTCTCCCGGCAGATCCCGGTTTTTGCGGAACACTTCCACGTCTACGCCCCGGATACCCGGGGCCACGGGCGGACGCCGCGGGGCTCCGCGCCCTTTACGATCCGGCAGTTCGCGGAGGACCTGCTGGCTTTTCTGGACGCCCGCGGCCTGGAGAAGGTCCATCTGCTGGGCTTCTCTGACGGGGCCAATATCGCCATGATCTTCGCCCTGCGGCACCCGGAGCGGCTGGGCAAGCTGATCCTGGACGGCGGCAACCTGGACCCCTCCGGCGTAAAGCAGAGCGTTCAGCGCCCCATCAAGTTGGCCTACCGGCTCTGCGCCCGGGGCAAAAGCCCACGGGCCCGGGCTAAGGCGGAGATGCTGGGCCTTATGGTCAACGACCCGGCCCTCTCCCCGGAGGAGCTGACGGCCATCCGGAGCGAGACCCTGGTCATGGCCGGTACGAAAGACCTGATCAAACGGGAGCACACGGAGTGCATCGCCGCCCACATTCCCGGCGCGCGGCTGGTTTTTATCGAGGGAGATCACTTCATCGCGGGGAAAAACCCGGAGGCCTTCAACAAGGCGGTCCTGGACTTCCTACTGTAAACGGGGGAGAGGCGAGACGATTAAAATGTTCTTGCCTCTCCCTTCTTTTTATGATACCATGGGGCCACATTCGCGAAAGCGGTAAAAAACGGAGGGTTTCTATGATCTACGACAGACGGCCGGAAAATATGGCGCGTATCGCCGCGCCGGAGCAGGCCCAGGCATTTATCGACGAACAGGTAGCGGCGCTTCGCGCCCAGATAGGGGACAGGAAGGTCCTGCTGGCGCTCTCCGGCGGAGTGGACTCCTCCGTGGTGGCGGCGCTGCTGATCCGGGCGGTGGGCAGACAGCTTGTCTGCGTACACGTCAACCACGGTCTGCTGCGCAAGGGCGAGCCGGAACAGGTGATCCGCGTCTTCCGGGACCAGATGGACGCCAATCTCATCTATGTGGACGCCGCGGACCGCTTCCTGGACAAGCTGGCCGGGGTGACGGACCCGGAGCGAAAGCGGAAGATCATCGGCGGCGAGTTCATCGAAGTCTTTGCCGAAGAGGCCAGGAAGCTGGACGGCATCGAATTTCTGGCCCAGGGCACCATCTGGCCGGACGTTCTGGAGAGCGAGAAGGGGATCAAGGCCCATCACAACGCCGGCGGCCTGCCGGACGATCTGCAATTTAAACTGGTGGAGCCGGTGAAGATCCTCTTTAAAGATGAAGTCCGCGCGGTAGGCAGGCAGCTGGGCCTGCCGGACGGCATGGTCGACCGCCAGCCCTTCCCCGGCCCCGGCCTGGGGGTCCGCTGCCCCGGCGCCATCACCCGGGACCGGCTGGAGGCCGTCCGGGAGTCCGACGCCATTCTCCGGGAGGAGTTTGCCAAGGCCGGCCTGGAGGGCAAGGTCTGGCAGTATTTCACCGTGGTGCCGGATTTCAAGTCCACCGGCATCCGGGACGGACAGCGGAGCTTTGACTGGCCGGTCATTATCCGGGCCGTCAACACCACCGACGCCATGAGCGCTGCCGTGGAGGAGATCCCCTTCCCCCTCATGCACCGGCTGGTGGAGCGCATCACCCGGGAGGTGCCCGGCGTGAACCGGGTGCTCTATGATTTTACGCCCAAGCCCAGCGCCACGATCGAGTTCGAATAAGTTGAGAAGTCGTAAAAACCCAGTATTTATGCGGGTTTGCAGACTTTCGAGAGGTCTTTTGATAACAATT
>CANQTO010000047.1 GCA_947626785.1 uncultured Oscillospiraceae bacterium | reverse complement strand
CCGCCCTCCCTGACCATATATCTTCGCTCTATTTTATGCCATGTTTCGGACTTTACACAAAATTCGGGATAGACCCTCGTGAAATCGGACACGGTCCAGCCCTGCCCGCTTCAACACTCGGTGCAGCATATGCAGCACACTGTCTGGTGAGATCGGCCCGCCGCTTGGCGAGGAGAACACATATTTGCTGAAGCCGTCCTCCCGTTCCTTCTTTTCTTTCAGTATGTTCATCACGTCCTCCGCCACTATGATGCTCCGATAGGCGTTGCCGGTTTTCAGGGGAGACTCCTGAACCTTGCCGTCCATCCGTGTGATTTGGCAGTGGACGTAGATGCTGTTTGCCGTGAAGTCCAGATCCTCCCACTTGAGCCCCAGCAGCTCACCGCGCCGCAGGCCGGTGGCCAGCTCTGTGTAGTAGAGCTCGAACACCCCGGAGTTTTTTGCCTCCTGAAAGAACTTCTTCAGATCCTCCAGCGGCAGAGTCTTCATCTCAGGCTTCTCTTTCTTGGGAAGGACAACTCCCTTGGCCGGATTCTCCGGGATCAGCTTTTCGATCACCGCCCGGTCCAGCGCGTGGGACATGAAGAAGTACATATTGCGGATGGACTTGCCCGCGAGACCGGCGGGCTTTTTCTCGGACTCTTTCCTCTGCACCCTGCCGGAGACACGCATCCGGTTGAAGAAGAACTGAAGGTCGTGTGTGGTGAGCTTTTTGATCTTCGCGCCGCCGATGGGGTCATGGGTGATTTGGTTTTTCAGGAAGCCCTCATAGTTGACCTGGGAGGAGGGCCGGAGATACACCTGCCCGTAGTTATCCAACCAGTAGCGGAGCCACTGGGCGAGAGTGAAATCCTCGGAGCGAGTCGCGTCGATCTTCTCAGCCGCGGCCATCGCCTCTTTGAGCTTCTCCCGAACCTCCGCTTGCGTTTTGCCCAGCACATTTTTTGAGATAGGTTTTCCGGTCTGCGGATTGCTGCCCGCTGTGTATCGTCCTTCCCAGCGGCCGTCTTTCCGCTTGCGGATGTTGCCCTCGCCGTTGGCTCTTTTCTTTGCCATTTTCTGTTCGCCTCCTTTGTCAGCAACACACAATACCACAACTTTGGGAAATAGCCATACCCAAATCAACAAAAATTTTTGTCGCTGAGATCAGTACGCGATCTGCTTTCAGCACGGTCTCTCATGGATGCGGGCTTGCTCTACTGGAGCTTCAGCTATCATCCCTTTTCCATTCAGCGCCAATCAGAGGGAAAACTTCGTATTTTTCTGAATGATGGCAAAAACCGCCCATTTCGGCGTCAGGAACGCCTGGGGTTTTCCTTGAAATTCCGGGCTTTTTCCCATGTCGGAACGCCCTTTTTCAAAAATTTTTGAATTTGCAACGCCCTTGAGAAAGGGCAAAAACTGCCCGCACATCTCCGGCCTAAGAGCCGCCCGCACTGCGGGCGGTTGGCCTCCGAAACGCCTGCCTGCGGGCAGGTGTGCGGGCAGAAGTGAGCGCTGCGGGTCGCTTACGACCCCGCTGCTTTCTCCTGCGTCGTTTTCGACCGGCGCAATTTGCGCCCACCTTGCGCAGACTGTCACGGATGTGTACTCGCCCTCCGGGAAACGAAAGAACGCACACGCGGCCACCTGCGGCCTCACAGGGCAGGAACGGGTGGCCGGTCGTTCTCTGTTACCGTGATGGGCTTGTCCGGGTGCTGGTCGTTGTAGTCCTCCACACGGCGCATTGCTTCCTGGCGCTGCCGCTCTGCGTCCGCCTCTGCCAGCTGACGCTCCTGGTAGTTTTCTACAGCATCCTGGATAGGCCAGACGGTGAACAACAGATTCCCGTTGCGCGGCGGACCGTTCCTCGGCCGTACCTTTGTGTGCTCTGTGTAGATGAGTCCCTTGTCCTCCAGCCTGCGGATGTACTTGCGCACGGTGTTCTCACTCAGTCCCACGGCTTTCCCGATAATCCTGGCGCTGGGGTGACATTGAAATGTTTTTCTGTCCTCCAGGTACATCAGGTAACTGTAGATGATGAATTCTTCCGAGCAGAGCCCCAGACTGAAGATCTGATTCGGCAGAGGGAAAAAGTTTTTCTCCATATACTCAGCCGTCGCTTTCGTTAGTTTCGTAAACGTATTTCTTCAAATTGTTTTTACCTCCTGATGGACATCTCCCGAAAAAGAACGGCTCCAGAAATCTGAGAGAGTTTCTACTTTTCCTTTTGAGAAAAACTTTTACTACTATCAATTCCGAAAAAACGGCGAGTGCGAATCTGTTTTTACAAAAAATTCTTCGGCGGACTCTTCTTTGGTTACTGCGGCGCAAACGATGAGGTACCACAGCAAACGGCCCAGGCATGAGAATCGCCTGGACTGTTGGTTTTCTCTCCGAGAAAAAGACTTGCAATAATCTTTTCACTATGGTACTATCCACAAAACATCGAAGCCGAGCGATTTCCAAAACTTTTTGAAGGAGTGTACCACATGAAAAAGAGTATTGCCGTTCTGTTCGCTGCCGGTATTTTTATGCTGTCTTGTCCCGCTAAAACCACCTCGTTGGAAACGCAGGTGGAAGGGGTAAATGCTGTGCCTGCTGTCATGGAAAGCAGTTTAGCAACAAAGTCTGTTATACCTACCGCGCTGTCCGTAACGCCTTCTCCACTACCCACGTCGGAACCTACAACTGTACCCGAGATGAAAGAGTACGTTGCTGAAGCTCTGCCGTATAGCAGCCAGCCGGAACCTGACTATGAAGTTCCCGTCCCGGCTTCTGCCCCGGCTCCAGCCCATGTCCACGAATGGGTCCCCGTTAAAACGACCGTTCACTTTGAGGCAATCATGGAAGAGGTCAAGGTCGTGGACGTGCCCGGAACAGAGGGGCATTTTGAAGGCGGTTCCTATGAAGTGATGGTCTGCCGCTGCGGTGAAGTATTTACCTCTTATGACGGCTGGCTCACTCACGCTCACTCTGGAGGCTCGGAACAGCACGGCGGTTTCACCACCGACGTCCGCTGTGACCAGGTATGGGTGGCGGGTACCCCTGAAATATCCCACTATGAGACGGTCATCGTCCAACCGGCATATGACCAGGAAATTATAGCCGGGACTGTCTGCGCCGCCTGCGGCGCACAGGGTTGAGAGTATTACAATTCACGGCAAGTCAAAACCGGGAGTGGTCCACCCTCTCCCGGCTTATTCATTGTCTACAGCGCCGCGATTGGCGCAAGATTCCTTCCCAATCAGATTCCCTTACGATAAACCTTGAATAGACAACGATGCCTAACTCTGCAATAATTATGAAAAGAGAAGATTAAGTCAACTTTGTAGAGTAGGAAATTGAATTATATTATTAGTGGAAACTGATAATGTGCCAATTTCTAAATCTAACGATTCTTTAATTACATCGGGTGAGATTGAGAAATTGTTTTCTACAAATAGATTCATGAATCTTAGCAAGATATTTTGCCTTAATCTGCTGAGCTGCTAAGTCTTTCTTTTTCCTTGAATAGAGTGCACAAAAATATGTATTAAGAAAGGCTTTCGTGGAACTTCGAGGAATATCCTTGTAGGAATGTGGTATTCTTTTATTGAAAGCAGCAAAAAAAACTGTTGAATATTTTTGAAACAGTGATAAAATAGAAAAGGAGGATTACTTCGTGAAATCTGAACAAATAAGAGGCAGGAGGGCTACAATGGTTGTTTTAGATGTGCGGTTAGATAATTTTTACGCATTTAAAAATTTCCATATAAATTTCACTTATCCGAAAAAAATTGTTGGTTCCAGCATTGAAAACGAGCATCTGGCCGACCGCCCCAATTTTCGATATAAAAAGGTCAATATAATCATGGGGGCAAATGCATCCGGCAAGACCACCTTTGGGCGCATGTTAATGAACATTTTTAACTTTATCGACAAGCAAAATTATTTTATGATCACGCGCGCCGTCGGCGACAGCAGCAAGGATGCGACTTTTACACTGGACATGGCTTCCTGCAACAACATTTTCTATCGAGTCATGTGTACTGTCACTCCTTGCAAGGGAGAGAAGTACAGCCCAGAAAATGTGAAATTGGAGATCCGCCGCGAGAATATATTGCCAAAAGACAGCTATAAAACTTGCGCCGAACGGATAGGGTCTGCCCCTTCTTTCCCGGAAGGCAGCTATATAGAGGAATTGGAAAAGATAGAAGCGCTGGACTGGATGTTTGAATATCCCGAGGATACAGAGCGCACCCTTCGCCTGCCGGATCGGGATACGACGTTCCAATTTGTTCTGGAGAACATTTTGAAGGCCCTGGATCCGGCGATTCAAAAGGTGGAAATGTCGCAAGACGTGAAAAATGCCTATGTGATTCGCCATCTATATAAATCAATCATCCTTCAGGATGGGGAGGCGTTTAACACAACGCTGTTATCCAGCGGGACGAAGGCCGGGGTAGAGGTGGCCAGCGTAGTTTCTTCTTTGATACAAGAGGGGCTTACTTTTTACTACTGTGATGAAAAATTCCCGTATATTCACAGCGACATTGAGAAGGCGATCCTTTCCCTGATGATCGAATATCTCCCGCCCAATGCTCAGCTGTTTTTTACTACGCATAACACAGATATACTGGACATGAACTTACCAAAACATGCTTTTACCTTCTTGCGAAAGGATATGAGCGATACAGAGTGTCCGATTACCTGTGTCAACGCCTCCGCTATACTCAAGCGCAGCACAGATTCGCTAAAAAACGCCGTGGAAAACGATATGTTCTCCAGCGCGCCTGCGGTCGATCTCATTTATGCAATTGCCGATGAGTTAGGGAAGAGGTGACGCGGATGGAAAGAGAGAGCAAATATGTGCTGTACTACGTTGAGGGCGAGAATGAGAGAAAAATAGTTGATACCTTAAAAACGAAACTGGCAGCAATCAGGCCTGGAAAAGTTCAGAAATTGAATGTGGTGACACAGGAAATTACAGAAATGCGGTTAAGGACGCTTTCTTACGATACCATGGTGGTGCTGATTTTTGACGCGGATGCGGGAAACCCGAATATTCTGAAGAAAAATATAGAATTATTAAAAGCGTGCGAGGCGGTATCGGAAGTTGTTTTAATCCCACAAGTGCGGAATCTTGAGGAGGAATTAGTTCGTAGTTGCAATATCCGAAGAATAGAAGAGCTGTTAGGTAGTAAGTCAAGTAAAGAATTTAAGAGTGATCTTAATCACGTCACAAATCTGGATAAGAAGTTGCAAGAGCATCAGTTTAATATCAGACTCTTTTGGCGTGGAGTCCCTGCGCCGCCGTATAAGGATATAGAAAACCAATCAAAAAAGATAATTATATAAAAGAGAAAACTTTTAATTTATCCAATGGGGGAAATGTATTTCTTAAAACTGCACATTATTTGTAGTATACCAGATACTTGAATGCAATACATATATTAGATTAACAGCAACGGGAGGACCTACCCAAAGTTCAGAGTGCAAATTTTCTGAACTGCTAAGTTCTTGGCAATATTACAGAGGTGATTCATTTAAGATACGAAACGCCTCTTTTATATCATAAATTATATATTCGAGATGTAGGCAACGCCACTTCTGCTGTTTTTCCACATAAAAGCCAGCGTAAATGTCCTGACCAGATGATCGATGTCGGTGAGCGGACCTGCATCGGAATCCCCAGCATCCTCTATGCCTGGAAGCAACAGGGCTGGAGCGAACCGACCATTACGCAGACCTTTGCTCCCAATCGGATTCAGCTGACCTTGCCGTTATCGCCGATAAGCGCCGATAAGTCGGCGATAAAAATCGGTGATAAATATCCGTCGGCGATCAAATCAGCGAAAAGGGCTATGATCATTGCGTATTTGACGGATCACCCGGCTGCAAAATCAGCAGAGATCGCCAAATATGTGGATCTGAAGCCTTCCCGTGTGCGGGACTATCTCGCAGAGCTTATCGCCGAAAATATCGTCGTCGCCGAGGGTGGGAACAGGAATCGGACGTATAGACTAAAGGCGTGAGGACGGCAAGCCGCTTCTTCATTGATTACTGCGCCGCAAATGGTGAGGTGCGGGAGGGCAGAATTGACTTGCAAAATCTGCCCGGCAGAGTTACTATAGGCAAAACGCGGAGGACGGGAACGGTGTTCCACTGTTAATGGTATATGTTTTCTCTTTTTCCCTGCCAATGAGCCAGTTTGACCCAAACAGCGACCCAAACGGGAGCCGGAGCGGAAAGAACGCGAGATTTCTACAGACCACATCAGCTCATTTTTGCCGTAGAAAAGATAACAAAATGGAGATAAAAGCGGCGTTTGGATAACTTTTCCGAAGCTACGGACCAGAAGGTCAGGGGTTCGAATCCCTTACGGCGTGCCATTGCAAAAAAGCCCTGAGGGCGCGGGGGAACCGTCAAACGGTTCTCCCGCCGCATTTCAGGGCTTTTCTGCTTCTCCAACACAAACCCGCTCCGCTGGGCTTTGCGTTGGGGTGGCGGGCCCTGGAGTTTTGATATTCCCCGTGGGCCGCGAAAGAACCAGAATTTTTTCTAAAATTTTCCTTGTGCTTTTCCCCAAATACCGGTATTCTATACTTATAAAAATTAAGGAGGCGTGAATATGGGCTTTAACGTGAACAGCCCCGTGCTGTACGTGCTGGCAGGGCTCATCGTGGCCGCGGTGCTGGCCCAGTCGGTGTACTTCCTGGTGAAGGCGTGGCGGCGGGGCCTTGAGCTGGGCATGAGCCGGGACAAGCTGAAGAGGATCGCTGTGACCTCGGCGGTATTTACGGTAGCTCCCGCGGTGGCGATCGTCATCAGCGTCATCACCCTGGCCAAGGACTTAGGCGTGCCGCTGCCCTGGCTGCGGCTGAGCGTGGTGGGCTCCATGTCCTATGAGACGATAGCCGCCACCAATGCGGAAAGCGCTATGGGCCTGACCTTCGGCCAGGTCAGCTCGCTGACGGCATCCCAGTATGTGACCATCGTCTGCGTGATGACCGTGAGCATCATGGTGGGCATCTGGCTGGTGCCGGTGGTCGGCAAAAAGCTCCAGAACGGGATGATCTCCATGGAGAACCGGGACAAGAAGTGGAGCGATATATTCTCCTCTTCCATGTTCATCGGCATGATATCCGCCTTTCTGGGCTATGTGTTCTGCGACTTCTCCAACGTCTTTGCCGGCGATATGTCCGGCCTGGTCCCGCCGCTGGTGATGCTGGTGTCGGCCCTGGTGATGTGCCTAGCGGGCCTGGCAGTGAAGAAGCTCAAATGGCCCTGGATCTCGGATTACGCGCTGCCGGTGAGTCTGATCGCGGGCATGGCTGCGGCCATACCCATCACCGCCTGGCTGGGCTGAGAGGAGGCTGACGATATGAAAAGCAAGCTTTCTTACATGGATTCTGTGCACCGGGACGGGCGCATCTGGAACCTGTCGGTGATGGTGCTGCTGTTCGCGTTCCCCGCGGCGGTGGCCGTTATATACAAGGCTATGCCGGACTGGCACGGCTTTCTCATGGGCCTTATCGCCACGGCGCCCATGTACTGGGCCGTGGCCGTGGTGGAGACCTTCACCTATGTGCCCATGCTGGGCGCCGGCGGCTCCTACCTGTCCTTCGTCACGGGCAATATATCCAACCTGAAGCTGCCGGTGGCCATAAACGCCCTGGAGCAGGCGGATGTGAAGGTCAATTCCGAGGAGGGGGAGATCGTCTCCACCATCGCCATCGCGGTCTCCAGCATCGTGACCACGCTGATCATCATCCTGGGCGTGCTGCTCATCACGCCGCTGACGCCGGTCCTGAACGCCCCGGCGCTGGCCCCCGCCTTTGCCCAGATCCTGCCCGCCCTCTTCGGCGGCCTGGGCGTGGCGTTCATCTCCAAGAACTGGAAGATCGCCGTGGCCCCGGTGATCCTCATGCTGGTGCTGTTTATAGCCGTTCCGGCCCTGAACGCGGGGACTGTGGGGATCATGGTGCCGGTGGGCGTGCTGTTCACCCTGGCCGTCTCCCGGATCCTGTACAAAAAGGGCCTGCTGTGAGAGGAGGGTAATCAATGACGATTCTTATTGTGGTCCTGGCGTTTTTAGCCCTGTTCATAGCGCTTATCCTGGTCCGCACCTTCACTTTCGTGCCGCCCAAGGCGGAGGAGCCTGCGCATGAGGAGATAAACTTTGACAAAGCCGCCGCGGAGCGGAACCTGGCGGAGCTGGTCAAGTGCCGCACCGTGTCCAACGCCCGGCACGAGCTGGAGGACGAGGGAGAGTTTGAAAAGCTCATCGGCCTGCTGCCCAAGCTGTACCCCCATGTCATGGAGACCTGCCCCCTCACAAAAATGGAGGACAGGGCGCTGCTGTTTCACTGGAAGGGCAGGGGCAGCGGAAAGCCGGCGGTGCTCATGGCCCACTATGACGTGGTCCCGGTAGAGGAAGAGAACTGGGAAAAGCCTCCCTTTGAGGCCATCGTAGAGGACGGCGTCATGTGGGGCCGGGGGACGCTGGACACCAAGGTCACCTTCAACGGCATCCTGTCCGCCGCGGAGGAGCTCATCAAGCAGGGCTTCACTCCGGAAAATGACGTGTATTTCGCCTTCTCCGGCGGGGAGGAGATCAACGGCCGGGGCGCTGTCCGTATCGTCGAGTATTTCGCCGGCCAGGGCATAGAGCCGGAACTGGTGGTGGACGAGGGCGGCGCCGTGGTGCAGGACGTGTTCCCCGGCGTGAAGGAGCCCTGCGCGCTGATCGGCATAGCGGAGAAGGGTATGCTGAACCTGGAGTTCGGCATTTCCTCCGGCGGCGGCCACGCCTCGGCCCCCGCACCCCACACGCCGGTGGGCCGGCTGTCCATGGCCTGCGCCAAGCTGGAGGCCCACCCCTTCCGCTCGCATCTGACGAAGCCGGTGCTGGAGATGTTCGACACCCTGGGCCGGCACTCCGGCTTCCTGTACCGGATGATCTTTGCCAACCTCTGGTGCTTCGGCGGGCTGCTGGACATGATCTGCAAAAAAAGCGGCGGCGAGCTGAACGCCCTGGTGCGGACCACGGTGGCCTTCACTCAGATGAGCGGCAGCAAGGCCCCCAACGTGATCCCGCCCACGGCCTCCATGGTGGCCAACATGCGCCTGAACCCGGAGGACTCTGTCGGCTCCGCCATAGACTATGTGCGAGCGGTCATCAAGGACGGGGATATCAAGCTCACCGCCGGGGACCACATGGAGCCGAGCCCCATTTCCCGGACGGACTGCGAGGGCTGGCGGCGGGTCTCCGCGGCCGTGGCCGGGACCTGGCAGGGCTGCATCGTCTCGCCTTACCTGATGGTCCAATGCTCTGACAGCCGGCACTACAGAGACCTCTCGGACCGGGTGTACCGCTTCTCCGCCATGGACCTGACCGGCGAGGAGCGCGCCACCATCCACGGCAACAACGAGCGCATCCGCCTGGAGGTCATCCACCGCGCGGTGGAGTTCTTTATGAGGCTCATAAAGCAGTGCTGATCCCGGCCAAAAAAACCTTCCCCCGCGCCCTGACGGCGCGGGGGAATTTTCTGTTGAAAAACAAAATAATTAATTTAATAAAATATTACATGATAAACTCCCGGAAAACAGGAAAACTGATAATATAGCAGACGGGGCCGGACCAGAACTCCGGTCCGGCCCTGCCGGCTAAACACACAGACTGTTACGGGAGGGAATACCCATGGAAAAAACGTGTGCGGACGAGCGGCTTGAACTTTTGGAGGCGGCGCTGCGGGAGGAAGAGAAGAGCGAGGCGACCCGGGAGAAGTACCGGCGGGACGTGCTGGCTTTTTTGCGCTACGTGGGGGACCGGCCGGAGATCACCAAGGACCTGGTCGTGGCCTATAAACAGCGCCTGGCGGAGACCTACGCCATCACCAGCGCCAACTCCATGCTGGCGGCGGTAAATTACTATCTAAGGCTCACTGGCAGGAGCGACTGCACGGTGAAGGCCTTCAAGCTCCAGGGGGAGGCCTTCCGGCGGGAGGAGCGGGAGCTGACCAAGGAGGAATATTTCCGCCTGCTGGAGGCGGCCCGCCGCAAGCGGGACACCCGGCTGTATCTCCTGATGGAGACCATCTGCGCCACGGGCATCCGGGTCAGCGAGCTCAGGTTCATCACGGTGCAGGCCCTGCGGAGCCGACAGGCGGCGGTCAGCCTGAAGGGGAAGACCCGGACGGTGCTGCTGCCGGGGCAGCTCTGCCGGGAGCTGCTGCGGTACGCCCGGGACCGGGGGATCAAAAGCGGCAGCGTCTTCGTCACCCGGAGCGGGCGGCCCATGGACCGGAACAACATCCTCCACGCCATGAAGGCCCTGTGCCGTCTGGCGCGGGTGGCGGCCAGCAAGGTCTTTCCCCACAACCTGCGGCACCTGTTCGCCGTGACCTACTACCAGGCGGAGCGGGACATCTGCCACCTGGCGGACCTGCTGGGCCACTCCAGCATCAACACCACCCGCATCTACACCAGCGTCAGCCAGGCCGAGCAGCGGCACAACATTGAACGCCTGGGCCTGCTGAGCATAAAATATACCGCATAATACCCATTATGCGGTAAACAGCGGCGATATTTCTCCAAAATTACCTGTTGCATTATACTACATAAAAACGCGAACTGCAAGAGCTTTCAATTTTTTTAGAAGTCAGAAGATTTTCCTTCTCCGGCTCGCGCCCCTGGCAAACCGGCCAGAGGTGGGGGCTTTTTTGTGCTGCTTGCTTTTGACCATCTACAGTATAACAGAGCTACCGTCAAAAAAGCAATCAAAACTCAGAAGAAAAAAGGGTAATTTTTAACTTTTTTTATTCCTCCGGCGCTGAGGCCGGGGGATTTTTGTTTACCGCATAATGGGTATTATGCGGTGGACCGGCGTCTTGACCGGGCGGGGGAGTCCCGCGCCGGAGAGGAAATACAGCATGGAAATCGCGAAGCGGGTTTCGCGATCAGCAATAGAGTGTGTGGAAGAAGGAGGGCACTATGGAATCTTCTATTTTCAGGCAGATTGCCGAGCTTGCGCGGGAGCACAAGACCGCGGCCCGGGCGACGGCTGTCTTTCTGTGCCTGGCGTTGGTGGTCACGGCGGTCACCGCCGCGGTCCTCACGTCCACGGGCCACGCCATGACCCGGCAGGTCAAGGTGCTGACCTGCCCGCTGACGGTGCATGAGCACACGCCGGAATGTTGGGACGCGGAGGGGAACCAGATCTGCGGCTACGCCGACTACGTGGTGCACGTCCATAATGACGACTGCTACGGGGAGGACGGCGCGCTGGTCTGCACGCTGCGGGAGGTCTACCCCCATACCCATCAGGACAGCTGCTATGAAGAGCTGAGGACCCCGATCTGCGGCCAGGAGGAAGCGCAGCCCCACGTGCACACCGAGGCCTGCTATCTCCGGGAGCAGGGCGAGCTGACCTGCACCCAGGCCGAGCATACCCACGGGCCGGACTGCTTCCTGCGGGAGGAAGTGCTGACCTGCGACAAGACGGAGCAGGAGCATGTACACAACGATAGCTGCTATACCGTCAGCCGGGAGCTGAGCTGTGGGCTGGAGGAGAGCGAGGAGCACACCCACACGGATAGCTGCTATACCGAGGTCCGGACCCTGACCTGCGATCTGACCATGGAGCCGCACGACCACGGCCCCGAGTGCTACACGGTCAACGAGACTTTGATTTGCGATATCCCCGAGCACACCCACACGGATGACTGCTATGCCTGGACCGAGACCCTGACCTGCCAGATCCCCGAGGGCGCGATCCCCGAGGGCGGCCACGTCCACACGGACGAGTGCTTCGAGACGAGCCGGAATCTGATCTGCGGCCAGCTGGAGATGCACGAGCACACCGACGAGTGCTTTGAGCTGGACGAGGCCGGCAACCGGGTGGGCAATCCCATCTGCGGCCAGATCGAGCTGTTGGAGCATGTCCACGGTGAGGACTGCTTCACCATCGAGGAGCGCCCGGTAGAGGGCGCCGGGAACGGCCCCTTCTTCTTCGAGACCACCGGCGAGGACCCGGAGGTCCCCGCGAAGGAGTACATCTGCGGTCTGGAAGAGCACACCCATGACGACAGCTGCCGGGACGAGGCGGGCGAGATCGTTTGCGGTCTGGAGGAACACACCCACGACGAGAGCTGCCTGGCCCCCGCCCCCGAGGCGGAAGAGCCCCAGCTGATCTGCGGCAAGGAAGAGCATACCCATGACGAGAGCTGCCGGAATGAGGCGGGCGAGATCGTCTGCGGTCTGGAGGAACACACCCACGACGAGACTTGCCTGGCCCCCGCCCCCGAGGCGGAGGAGCCTGCGGAGGAGAGCTCCCAGTTCGTGTGCGGTAAGGAAGAGCATCTCCACAGCGACGCCTGCAAGGACGAGAACGGCGAGATCGTCTGCGGCGTGGAGGAGCACGTGCATGACGCCTCCTGCCTGGCCGTCCCCGAGAACGGCGGCGCGAAGGTCTACCGGGACAGCAGCGTGCTGATCACGGTGGTGTACCCCGCCGAGGCGAATCTGCCCGAGGACGTGACCCTGCGGGCCGGCCGGCTGACCCCGGAGGAAAACCTGACTGCCTATGAGGGCTACCTGGAGCAGATGCAGGACGCGGCCGGTGAGATCGACCTGAGCGCGGTGGTCCTGTATGACATCGGCTTCTATACCTCCGACGGCGTGGAGGTGGAGCCGGAGGCCACGGTGACCGTGAACATCCAGTTCCTGGACGAGAGCGGCCTTATCACCGGCGCGCCCCTGACGGTGGTGCACTTCGCCGAGGAGGGCGCCACGGTCCTGGAGTCCGTCACCGAGGGCAACAGCGTCAGCTTTGGTACCGACAGCTTCTCTCCCTTCTCCATCTTCCTGGACGCCGCCTTTGGCGTTACCAGGGGAGAGCCGGCGACGATCGCGGTAGATAGTGAGAAGGTCGATCCCTATATCAATTTCTTTAAGCTCTATAAAGACGGTAAGGAAATTCCGGACGGCGGTACGGTCGTCCTGGGCGACAACTATGAGTTAAAGCTGAACTTTTCCGAAAAGGGCGACAAACAGTTCAAATCCGACCATCTTACCTTTCAGCTCCCGGCTGGTGTAAAGAGCTTCGCCACAGAGGGCACTATCTACACAGAAGAGGGGGCGGCGGCAGGCCATTATACAATCGACGAGAACGGCAAGGTGGACATCTACCTTGACAATATTGAGGATGAAGACACCTGGTGCGAGATGAACTTCTTCGTGGTGGCCGATGGCACGTCGGAAGGGGGCGGCCTGACGCTCCCCTGGGAAGGAGGCAAGGATTTCACTTATAAAACGGAAGAAGCGCCCGCGGCAACGCTGGAGAAAAAAGCCGGAGAGTATGACCCGGCGAACCACACCATCCCCTATACAGTGGAAGTCGAAGTCACTGGCGGCCGTCTCAAAGAGGTGCAGCTGCAAGACCTGATGGAACAGGGCGTCAGCCTTGATGAGGGCTCTGTTAAGATCACCGTGACCGATGAGACCGGCAAGGATATCACCGCTTCCCTGGATCCCCAGCCCACCCTGAAAAAAACAACGAACGGCTGGGAGATCAATGGCCTGCCTGACCCGCTGAACAAGGGCCAGAAGGTCACCATCGAATATGACGCGGTCGTGAATTTCGACGGTAAGGGGGAGCAGATCAAGCTTGAACAGGGTGAGAACCGCTTCAGCTTCACGGTGGAAAACACAGTCACCATGACGGATAAACCCCACAGGGAGGACAAAGACAAAGAACCCTGGGTGGATAATACCAAGACGCCCATTGTAGACGATCAGATAAAAAAATCCGTCAGCAAGAAGGATGTAAACGGCGAGACTCTTCTTGACTGGGAGATCGAGCTGGGCACCGGCTCCGCCGATGTGCGGGATACCTTGCTCACCGATGAACTCGGCGCGAAACAGACATATTCCAACGCCAAGCCCTTTGAGATAAAGTGGAAAGACGCCAACGGAAATACCATCAAAACCTATTCGATCGAGGACTGGACCGGGGGATACAGCGACCTGCTCAAGGTTGAAAACGGTCAGTTCACTCTGGACCTCAAAGAGCTTGAGGATAGTTTTTGGGAAGGAGTCCCGGGTGATCCAACCCGCAGATGGCAGCCCGGCGACTACATCAAGATCGAGTACTACACAAAACCGGAGGATGCTGACGGAGAGTACGAAAACAGCGTCAACGCCACCATTTTTGATGTTGAGTTTGAAATCGGCAGGGGCATTGTCGTCGGCACCGCTTCTGTCAGCAAGGGCGCCACGGATACCGGGAGCTCCCTTGACTATACGATAACGGTCGATGTGCCCGGGCGGGAATTCATTGCCAACTACAGGGCCGGAACGAGTGAGAACGCTGATATTGGACGCGATACGGGGCCGGGATTTCACGGTGTAAGTGAATTTGATGATAATGGCGTTCCGTATGATCCGCACAAGGTTTTCCCGTATTTCAATGTGCGCGATACCGAGTTCCAGTTTTATGACGTCCAGGTGGGTACCGATGCCGACGGAAACCCCATAACGAAGGACTATACCGTAGACCTTTCCTCTATCCCGCTGAAAGATTTCTATGAAAATATGACCGTCAAGGCTGTATTTGACAACGGCGAGGAGATAGTTTTCCAGCCATATGATCAGGTCACCCCGGGAGACACTAGCACAAACAGCTACAGGATCGCCCGTAGCTTTGACCCGGATATCGGCGATTACGACGAGGATATAGAGGGCCAAAAGACAAACCGCGAGTTCGTTATCTGGTTCAATACCCATTTGAGAACCAATAAACTAGGACGCGGCTGCTCCGTCTGGATGATCGAGGATCCCTGCCAGCTGATCATCTCCTATAAGATCCCTGACACAACGCGGGTCCTCCGGGAAGATGAAAACGGGACGACAACATATGACGGTGTCTATGTGGATGACGGGCACACCGTCCGCGACCTTCTGAAAAACGGCTGGGTGCTGTCTAACCATGCGGAGGTGCGCAGCGGAAGCAATGTGATTTGCGACGCTACTTATAAGCACACCAAGCCGGAAAAGCAACTGGAGGTGACAAAGAACAGCACCCTTCCTTACCTTAACGATGCCGGGGAATATGTGATCGACTACACCGTACGTTTTCTTAACTACGAAAATTTCGTGAACAAAGAGGGCAAGGATGATCAGAGACCGGTATACGATATTGACCCTAAAAACTTCGCTTTCTACGACAGCTATGACCCGAAGCTGGAATATGTCCCCAACTCCTTGAAACTGACCATTTTAACGCCAAGCAAGTGGGGAGAAAGTGTCCGCGGCTGGTATAAATGCGTTGAAGATCCAAGGTATTTTACGAACAATACCGAAGATCATACCCTTGAGGCTACCGTTGACGCTTTCGGTGAAGCGGGTGGAGAACATGGAGACACCTGGTTTGAGAATCCGCACGAGGGCACTTGGAAGGGCCTACGAGGCAATGATACGCTGCACGAATGGATGGAGGCAAACAATAAACATACAGATCAGGATGATAAATGGGGCGTTGTCTACTCCTTCACCTATCAGATGAAGGTGAAGGGCTCGGAGCTGAAAGCGGAGGAGATGACCTTCGACAACACGGCCTCTGTCCAGTATGCACTGGATAAGGAACCCAGTGACAGCTCCCAGACTAAGCTGTTCCCCAAGCTCCTGGATAAGAGCCATGTGATGAGCGACACGGAGAACAAGATCACCTATACCATCGTGGTCAACCATGGCGCTGTGAATATGGTCACCATTGACGATCCGGAGAGAGGGGACGGCTACGACCCGGACAGCTATCATGTCACGGACATCATGAGCCCGGAACTGACCCTGGTAGACGGTTCTCTGAAGATCATGTATCAGGTTTCCGGGGAGGACGGCCAGCTCACGTCTCCGCAGGAGCTCCCGCGGACTGACGATCCCAGCAAGGTCACTCCCGAGACACCCGCGTATTATTTCAGCTATCCTGAGACCGGAGAAAACGGCTTCGTGCTCACAGTCCCGGACAATATGCGCCTGACTATCACCTATGACACCTTGGTGAGCGGAAAAGCTGGCGAAGAGGTTGACGTGTGGAACACGGTTTCTGTTAATTCCAGCATCACCATCGCGGACAAAGACGAGAGCGAATTCGAATTAAAGAGAGGCGGAGCTACCACAGGCTCCACGCCGAGCTTCCGTCTTCTGAAGAAGGATGGCCTCTCCGATAAGTATCTGGACGGCTCCGAATTTACGGTCTACCGTTTAGATGGATCTGGAGAAGGAGTAGAGATCAAAGGAAGGACTTACGGCTTTGCGGAGACAGTCAAACCGGATAAGTATGAAGTCGGTGTAGAAGACAGTCAGGACGGCGTGTCCATCAAGCAAGTGACTGGCTATGACGACTACTACGTACTCTTCGAGACCAAAGCGCCGGATGGCTATGTGGCTTACGACACCCCCTATGTCTTCAAGTTTGGCGAGACCCCGGAGGTGCCGGAGTATGTGGACGTGACCTTCAACGGCAAGACCTATGAGCATGTTCTTGTTAACTACATGAACGACAGCCAGAAGAACTACACAGTAGATAATCCGCCTGCTCCCTATGAGCTCCCCGATTCTGGCGGCGAGGGCTTTGGGCCCCTGTACGCGGTGGGGATCGCCATGATAGCCCTGTCCGCGGTCATGCTTCTGGAGACCTCCCAGCGCAAGCGGAAAGGCGGAGCAGCCTGACCCAAGCAAAGTCCCAGTATTCCCGCGGGTCTCCCGGTCCCACCCGGGACCGGGAAGCCCCGCAGCACATACACCCAGCACCGTAAACCCATAACAGCAAGCACCCTTTCGCGTATCCTATTTTAAAAAATTTTTAAAAGGAGAAAAGAACAACATGAAAGCAATGAAAAAACTGAGCTGCGTTCTCCTGGCGGTCCTGCTCGTCCTGAGCCTCTCCGTCACCGCGTTCGCGGCGGAAGGCACGGCGGCGACCACCGGCAGCATCACGGTCGACAACGCCATCCCTGGCATGACCTATGATGCTTACCGCATCCTGGACTTCACCCCTGTGGCTGCTGCTGACACGGAGACAGATGACAGCAGCCAGCTCAAGGGCGTGTACACCATCGCCGAGGGCTGGGAAGGCTTCTTCGAGGCCCCCGAGTACGGCGCTGAAGTATTTAACCTGAACGGCATTGAGGGCGCTGACGAGTATGTCACTCCTAAGGATGGCTTAACGATCAACGCCGAGGAGCTTGCCGAAGCTGCTCTGGCCTTTGCCAAGAACCACGAACCAGTTATTAAGCCGAACGCCACCGCCACGGTCCCAGGCGATACCTATGGAGCCGACGGAACACCTGCTAACCGCACCTCAACCACAATGAGCGATCTGCCCCTTGGCTACTATGTGGTGGACTCCACTGCCGGCGCTCTGGTGGCTCTGGACACTGCCGGTGCCAATGTGACCATGCACGAGAAGAACTCCATCCCTCAGATCGAGAAGGAAGTGCAGGAGGACAGCACCGGTGATTATGGCGATGATAACGATGCCGATGTTGGCGATGTGGTGAACTTCCAGACCACTATCACCGCTGAGAGGGGCGGCATCAACTATGTCCTGCACGACAAAATGAACGATGGCCTGGATTTTGATGAAGATGCTGGTGTTACAGTGACTGTTGGCGGTGAAGTGGTGCTTGCTGCTGATCATTGGACTTACACTTATAATCCGGATGGTGATGACTGCACTTTCGAGGTCGTATTTAATGATGCCTATATTGCGACTCTCACAGCCAGCGGTAGTGTGGACATCGTTGTCAGCTACCAGGCGACCGTGACCGACGCGTTTGAAGTTAATGTACCGGAAATCAACGATACTTACTTGACCTTTGGCGAGGGCAACACGACCACCCACGACCAGACCGAGACCTATACCTACGGCTTTGACCTGCTCAAGTACATCGGCGTGACCGGTGACAACGCTGCCGCAGCTGAAAAGGATCCTCTTGCTGGCGCCAAGTTCAAACTTCAGAATGAAGACGGGCAGTATGCGAAGTTCAAGTTCACCCCGGTTGAGGATGACAACAATGAATCTGCGCTGGTAGTGACCGTTGACGGTTGGGACGCCACTGGAACTGAACTCACCACTCCTGGCAGCGGCAAGATCACCTTCAAGGGCCTGGATGCCGATTCCTACACTGTGGAAGAGACTGAGGCCCCTGCGGGCTATAACAAGGCTGACCCCATTGATATTGAGATCAAAGTAAATGCAGACCATCATGGTGAACTTTGGGTCGGCGGTGAAGAGGCTGCTGCGGCCTCTCCTGAGCTGGATATCCCCAACTACACCGGCCTGGAGCTGCCTGAGACCGGCGGCATCGGCACCACCATCTTCTACGCGGTGGGCGGTGTCCTGGTGGCCGCGGCCCTGGTGCTGCTCATCACCAAGAAGCGCATGACCAAAGAGGGCTGAGCTCTCCCAAACACCTACATAAGATAGGCCCTTCCTCTGCGGCCTGAGCCGCAGAGGGAGGCCGTTCAAACCGAAGTTCTGATTTTCTCCTTTCTCCCGCGCCCTCCAACCGGAGGGCCGGGAGATGCGGGAGAATTAGGAATTAGGAATGAGGAATTAGGAATGAAAGGCTTCCTAATTCAAATCAAAATTCCTTTATTCCTCATTCTTAATTCCTAATTCCTAATTTGTTCAGGTGGACCTCCATGGCTAAGACGAAAACCAAGAAAAAAAAGAGCGGCCGCGTCTCGACCTTCATCCTGCTCTTCATCCTGCTGGCGGGGCTGGCGCTGCTGCTCTATCCCACCGTCAGCGACTGGTGGAACCGCTACCACCAGACCCGGGCCGTGGCCTCTTACATCGAGGCCGTGGAGCAGATCGACACCGCCGAGGCCGACGCCATGGTCGCCGCCGCCGAGGACTTCAACCGCCGCCTGGCCGAGACCGGCGTCCACTTCCCCATGTCCGAGGAGATGGCGGAGGAGTACCAGCAGTTGCTGAACATCGACGGCTCCGGCATCATGGGCTATGTGGAGATCCCGTCCATCAAGGTCTATCTCCCCATCTACCACGGCACCGAGGACTCGGTGCTCCAGGTGGCCACCGGGCACCTGGAGGGCACCTCCCTCCCCGTGGGCGGACCCAGCACCCACTGCGCTATCTCCGGCCATAGAGGCCTGCCCTCCGCCCGGCTCTTCACCGACCTGGACCAGCTGAAGGAGGGAGATATCTTCACCGTCACGGTCATGACCCACGTGATCACCTACGTGGTGGACCAGATCCGCATCGTCCTGCCCGAGGAGGTCCAGGACCTGGACATCACCCCCGGCGAGGACTACTGCACCCTCATCACCTGCACCCCCTACGGCGTCAACAGCCACCGGATGCTGGTGCGGGGGACCCGCATCGAAAACCTGAAGGACGCGCCCATCGTGACGGCGGAGGCCGTCCGGGTGTCTACCTACGTGGTGATCCCGGCGCTGGGCGTGCCGCTGCTGTTCGTGCTGCTGGCGGGGATGCTGTTCTATTACAGCTTCCGCAAGCCGAAGAAGTCCGGCAAACAGCTGCTGGAGGAATTCAAGAATAAAGAGGAGAAATAAGGAGCCGGTGCTCCGGCGATGGAAAAGGAGGAGATCGCCTATGAAAAAAAGCGTACTGACCGGGGCGGTCAGTATCCTGATGGCGGCGGCGCTGGCCTTTGGCGCTCCGGTGGCCCTGGCGGCGGAGGGTGAGGCCCCCGGCGCGGGCCCGCTGGATCTGGAGCAGCCCAACTCGCTGACCGTTAAGCTGGATAACGCGGAAAACTTCGCCGATGACCTGGACCCGGCCGCGCCCGAGGAGGGGGAGACCCCCGAGGGCGGCGGGACTACCGGGGAGCCGGGCGATCCGCTGGTGGCCCCCGCGGTGGTGGACCTGTACCTGGTGGCGGAAGCCGAGAAGCTCCCCGGCAGCGACGGGTATACCTATGACTTCGGAGCCGGCAGCTTCGGCGAGCTGGCAGAGGACTTCAGCGCTAAGATCGAGGGCCTGACCCCGGACGCGGCCGCCCAGGAGGCCAAGGCCTCCGCCTGGCTGGACCTGGCCCAGGAAGCCGCCAAGTTCCTCTTCCCGGAGGAGGGCGCGGCCCCGGAGGTCACGCCGGCGGCTAAGGAGCAGCCTCTGGGCGAGATCAAGGACCTGAACGCGGGCCTGTACCTGCTGGTCCCCCACGGGGCGGGCCTGACGCCGGAGCAGTATGTGGAATACGTCCCCGGTTTGGGACCGGAGGCGGCGGCCTCCATCGTCACCAAGGCCTTCTCTGAGCTCTACGCCTACAGCTTCACGCCCTACCTGGTGTCCCTGCCCGGCCGGAACGTGGAGGGCCCGGATACCACCGGCGGCAACACCGCCGACGGCAGCGGCTGGAACTACGACGTGACCACCTACCTGAAGGTGACCCAGGAGCCCCGCTACGGGCAGTTGGTGATCGAAAAGGGCATCGACGCCTACCTGGACGGCTGGAACGCCAGCTTCGTCTTTGAGATCACCGCCGTCAAGGGCGAGGGCGAGGACGCGGAGACGGTCTACAGCAACGTGGTGAGCCTGGACTTTAACGACGGGAACCGGGATAAGAGCGTCACCCTGGACCGGATCCCGGCGGGGTCCACCGTCACCGTGACGGAGGTCTACAGCGGCGCCAGCTATACCGCCGAAGTCCCGTCTGTGGAGATCCCGGTGCTCTCGGCCACGGAGCTCGCGACGGCCAGCTTTACCAACAACCATAACGACCGCAACAGCGGCGGCTACGGCGCCAATAACCACTTTGAGTACAACGAGATCAACGGGATCCCGGGTTGGGCCTATGTGCAGCCTGAAGGGGGTGCGGAAGAGTGAAAAGAAGGAAACTCGTTCTGCTGGTCCTGATCCTGGCGCTGGTGCTCAGCGCCGGTATCGGCAGCGCCTGGGCCTACTTCACCACCTACGCCGCGGCCAGCGGCGGCGTGGCGCTGGATCTGGGCTATCAGACGGTGTTTGAGGAAAACGTCGTGGGGGCCCAAAAGAATGTGACCATCCGCTACGATGACGCCGAAGGCGCGAATGCCCAGGAGGTCTATGTCCGCGTGCGGGCCTGGGGTCCGGACGACGCGAACTTCCCCCTGACTTACCAAGCCGGGGCGGGCTGGGAGCAGTCCGGCGACTGGTGGGTCTACACCGTGCCCCTGGGTCCGGAGAACCCGGACGCCGCGCCCTTTGCCGTTCTGGTCGGCGGCCTGACAGAGGCTGCCCAGCTGGGCGACAGCATCAACGTTGCCGTCGTCCACGAGTGCGCGCCGGTGCTGTATAACGAGGACGGCAGCGCTGTCCCGGCAACGGACCCGAGCATCTGGAACCAGCAGCTGATCGTGGAAGGCACGACCCCGGAAGGAGGGGAATAAGCCATGGCGAAACTGAAAAAGCTCTTGACCCCGCGGGTGACCATGGCGCTGTTTGTCCTGGCCCTGCTCCTGCTGCTGATGAGTTCCGTCAGCGGCACCCGCGCCGCCCTGACCTACTTCTCCGACGACTATACCGCTGAGGTGGAGATGGACCACATCGGCGTGAGCTTGCTGGAGAGCAACGGCGGCGACTACGCCATCGTCTCCCACAGAAACTACATCGACGGCAGCGGGAACTGGGACCAGGAGGTCCCCGGCAGGCTGCTGAGCAGGATGATCCCGGAAGGGGAAAAGCTGAAGCTGGGCGTGGCCTATCCCGAGGCCATCGCCGTGCAGAACACCGGCACCATCGACCAGTACGTGCGCCTGACCCTGTATAAGTACTGGGTGAACGCGGACGGGGAGAAGGACCGGTCCCTGGATCCGGCCCTGATCGACCTGAACGTGGTGGAGGGCTCCGGCTGGATCGAGGCGGAAGATTCCCACACCGAAGAGCGGAGCGTGTTCTACTATCCCGATGTCCTGGCCCCCGGCCAGATCACCCCGGCGGTGACGGACACCCTGACCATCAACGCGGATGTGCAGGCCACGGTGAGCCGGACCCAGGATGGGAACAAGATCATCACCACCTATTCCTATGACGATATGCAGTTCGTGATCGAGGCCCAGGTGGACGCGGTGCAGAACCGGCACTTTGAAGACGCGGCCAACAGCACCTGGGGCCGTACCGCCTGAGAGGAGGGAGCCTGAATGAAGAAGAAACTGATGTGCGTCCTTCTGAGCGCGGTCCTGCTCCTGTCGATCGGGAGCGTGACGGCTCTGGCCGCGGACGACGATCCGCTGCCCGGCGGCACCTTCCATGTGAGCTTCACCAAGGACGCCGAGATGCAGAGCGACTTCGGGTCCGGCGGTTTCGATACCTCCCTGGCCCAGCTCCAGCCCGGCGACAGCACGGTGATCACCATGGAGCTGTCCAATGGGAACGAGAACACCACCTCCTGGTACATGACCAACGAGGTCCTGAAGTCCCTGGAGGACGACAGCATCACCGCCCAGAACGGCGCCTACACCTATGTGCTGAGCTACGAAGGCCCCGGCGGGCCCACGGTGCTCTTTGACAGCGACACGGTGGGCGGCAACGCCAACGAGAACCCCAACGGTACCGAGGGCGAGACCGGCCTGCACCAGGCCACGGGGGCCATGGAGGATTACTTCTACCTGGATACCCTGGAGCCCGGCCAGGGCGGCACCCTGACTTTGAAGGTGGCGCTGGACGGCGAGAGCCAGGCCAACAACTACCAGGACACCCGGGCGGCCCTGCAGATGAACTTCGCCGTGGAGCTGGAGTCCAACCGGCGCACCACCTATGTGCGCACCGGCGATGAGAACAACAGCTTTATGTACATGGGCCTGATGGGCGGAGCCGGCGCGCTGGTGCTGCTGATCGCGGTGTACGGATACGTGAGCAACAAAAAGAAGAAGGGGGAGGGCGAGAAATGAAAGCCGTGAAAAAGCTGCTTGTCCTGCTGACGGTCCTCTGCCTCTTCTGCGCCTTCGCGGCCCCGGCCTACGCCGCAGGTGACGAGTACACCTACACGGTGCGCATTTATCCGGGCAACATCGGCGAGGGCTCGGTGAATACCATAACGGGCGTGGTCCCGAAGAGGACCACCGTCTCTATGGCGGACGCCAATGTGACCCTGCCGGAGGACTCCAAGTATTACATCATCGGCCTGAAGGAGGCCGGGAAGGACAACAACGACGGTACGACCCAGAGCTCCTTTGTGGTGGAGGGCGACACGGACTACGTGGTGGCCTACGGTATCAAGGGAAACCAGGTAGCCTATACGGTCAACTATGTGATCGCCGGGACCGACACCCAGCTGCGGGAGTCCGAGACCTTTTACGGCAATATCGGCGACTACATGGTGGTGGCCTACCGGTACATCGAGGACTACCAGCCCCAGGCCTATAACCTTGGACGGACCCTGTCCGAGGACGCCTCGGCCAATGTGTTCACCTTTGAGTACACGCCTCTGGCTGCTCTTGTGGCGGCCGCTCCCGCGGCGGACGACGCCGGCGGGGCGGTAGCGGTGGACGCGGGCGCGGTGCCGCTGGCCCCGGCCCCGGAGGAGATCATCGACCTGGACGACACGCCGCTGGGCCTGCTGGACATGGGCAAGGACGCCATTGAAAACGGCGCCGAGATGTTCGGACGCCTGCCTGTAGGCGCCCGGATCGGCCTGATCCTGGTGGACGCGGTGCTGATCGGCATGGTCATCTGGATGATCGTCCGCCATAAGAAGAGGAAGAACGAGGCATGAGTGAAAAGACGCTGACGGAAGAGCAGCGTCCCGAGAAAAAGGGCGGGAAGCTCGTTCCCGCCCTTTGCAACATACTCGGGACTCTGATCTTAGTAGCGGTGATCGCAAGCTTTCTGCCGGTGACGGCGCCGCGGCTGCTGGGCTACGAGATCTACAACGTGGTCAGCGGCAGTATGGAGCCGGAGATCCCGGTGGGGAGCATCGTGTATGTCAAGCCCACGGAGCCCACGGAGATCCAGCCGGAGGACGTGATCGCCTTCCAGAAGAATGGGGACACGGTGACCCACCGGGTGGTCCGGAACCTCCAGATGGAGGGGGAGTTCGTGACCAAGGGGGACGCCAACGCGGCCGAGGACCTGGACGAGGTGCCCTATGCGGCGCTGATCGGGCGGGTGGAGGCCCACTACCCCGTGCTGGGGAACCTGATGGCGCTGTATACCAGCTTCTTAGGGAAGCTGTATGTGCTGATCTTCGCCGCCTGCGGGGCCATGCTGAATCTGCTGGCCGCCAGGATGCGGGACAGAGACTGAGATAAGAGAGAGCCGGCCGAAAAGGGGGTGGCGGAATGGGCGGAGAGAAGAAAGACCTGAGCGGCCAGAGGTTCGGCCTGCTCACCGCGGTGGAGCCCACGGCGGAGAGAAAGAACGGCTATACGGTCTGGCGCTGCCGCTGCGACTGCGGCGGGGAGGTCCTGGCCCCCTCCCGCTACCTGAAAAACGGCTGGACTACCGACTGCGGCTGCCAGGGGAAAAAGAGACGCCGTCAGGACCTGAGCGGCCGGCGCTTTGGAAAGCTGACGGTGCTGGAGGACACGGGCCGCACAGACGAGCAGGGGCGCTGCATCTGGCGCTGCCGCTGCGACTGCGGCAACGAGGTGGAGACCACGTCCAGCCAGCTCCTGGCCGGTTATAAGAAGAGCTGCGGCTGCCTGAGCCGGCCGCCCCTCAAGGACTGGGTGGGAAAGCGCTTCGGCATGCTGGAGGTGCTCTCCTACGCGGGCAAGCGGGACGGGCAGCACTACTGGCTGTGCCGCTGCGACTGCGGCAAGCAGGCGGAGGTGCGCCAGAGCAATCTCCAGAGCGGGCACACCAGAAGCTGCGGCTGCCAGAGCGGAGCGAAGAAGCATATGCACTTCGTGGGCGGCACCTGCGTGGAGATGCTGCGCTCCCGTAAGCCCTTCGCCAGCAACACCAGCGGCGTCCGGGGCGTCTATCTCCGAAAGGAGACGGGCCAGTGGGTGTCCCAGATCACCTTCCAGGGGCAGACCCGGTATCTGGGCAGCCACCGGAACCTGGCGGATGCCGCCAGGAGCCGGGCGCGGGCGGAAGAGGTATTTGACGATTTTTTGGCCAGGTACGACAGCGGGTATTACGACAAGTAGTTTCCGGTGGAGAGTATGAAAGACGACACGCTGTATGTAAAGACCTTTGGAGGCTTCTCCCTCAGCTGGAACGGGAAGCTGCTCAGCGGGAAATCCCGCTCCTCTGAGTCCCAGTTCAACTACCTGATGCAGGCGCTGCTCCACAGCGGCGCGGCCGGGGTCAGCCGGGACCGGCTGGAAGAGATCCTGTTCGGCGAGCGGGAGATCGGCGACGTGCATCACGCCGCCCAGAGCGTAGTCTACAACGCCAAGAAGCAGCTGAGAAAATGGGGGCTGCCTGACGTAAATTATATCGAGCTCCGGCAGAAGGTCTTCTACTGGACGGACCGGATCCCGGTGGTGGAGGACGCCAGCCAGCTGGAGCGGCTGGCCCAGGCGGCGGATGAGACCGGAGACATGGAGGAGCGGCTGGAGCTGCTCCTGAAGGCTGCCGGGCTCTATGAGGGGGAATTCCTTCCCAACCAGACCGGGATGCTTTGGGTGGCCGCTGAGGCCCGGCGCTACCACGCGCTGTTCTGCCGCTGTGTGGAGAACGCGGCGCTGCTGCTGCGGATGAACCGGGACTT
>CANQTO010000046.1 GCA_947626785.1 uncultured Oscillospiraceae bacterium | reverse complement strand
CGCTTTCGCAACCGCTGCCAGAGCGTGCCCCAGGAGCAGCTGGACCGGCTCTTTGAGCGCTTCTACCGCCTGGACGCTGGCCGGAGCGCCCGCCGGGAGGGGGCCGGTCTGGGTCTGGCCATCGCCCGGGAGATCGTCCTGCTCCACGGCGGCAGCATCCGGGCCGAGAGCCTGGCCGGCGGCATCTGCTTCACCGTCTGCCTGCCAGTGGGGAAGGAATAAAAACAGCAAAAGAGGCTGAAAAAAGGAAGAGAGCCGCAAAGGAAGTACTGCTATGCTCTCTCTATAGTAGACAGTGAAAATAACACCGAGAGACTGTTTCTTGCAGTCCTCGGTGTTGTTTTTTTCCGGCTGTTTTGTTCCAGCCTTTATTTTGGCGTCTGTGCTCAGGTCAGCCGAAGACCTTGCGCAGCACGCTCCTCACCTGATCCTTTTCCTCGCCCTTCATCGAGAAGAGCCAGATGGAGCAGAGATATATGGCGGTATACAAAAGGCCGTAGACCAGGATGGAGACGAAGTTTGCCCTGATCAGGCCGAAATGGACCAGCGCCCAGCCAAAGGCAAAGGGCAGCAGCCAACCGGGCAAGATATGGAGCATTTCCCGGTAGTGGGCCTTCATGTCCAGCTTTATGACCCTTTGATAATAGATGCTCTGCACTCCGATATAGATCACGATCTCACAGGCGAAGGTCCCCAGCGCGCTGCCGACCGCCCCGAACCGGATCGCCAGAGGGATGCTGACGGCAAAATTCAGAAAACAGATGCAGGTGTTGATCAAGATCTGCATTTTATGCAGGTTCTTTGCCCGCGCAATGTCCTGCCCCAGCTCCTGGACCAAGGGCACGGTCATCGGAAGCATGATCAGCACGGCCACTAAGTATGAGTCGCTGTATTCAGCCCCGGCCCACCAGGCGATAAACGGCCGGCCAAAGATGATGAAGCCCGACATGACAAAGACGCAGATGAAGGCCAGAATGCGCGAGGTCCGAACGAACAGGCTGGAGACCTGCGCGTTGTCCCCGTGGGCCACAAGGCGGTTGATCTCCGTGACAAAGACACCGGCCAGAGCGGTGGAAAGCGAGATGTATATGTTGTTGAATTGGCTTCCTACGGAGTAGACCGCCACCGCCTCAGCGCCGCGGACCCTGGCCAGGATCAGCTTGTCCACCTGCCAGTTCAGCTGGTCCATAATGATCTGGATGGCGATAAAGCCGGCAAACAGCCCGATCGAGCGGAGGAGCAGCGCATCTGAGCGCTTCCAGTCGAAGCGCAGGTGCAGCTTTCGGATGGAATACAGGGCGTTGAACAGGGCCATGATCCCCGTCACGCAGAGCTGAACGAGCAGGATGGCCACGGACCCGCAGCCCAGGAGCAGAAAGGGAATTGCAAAGACCGGCACGAGCAGCATATGCAGACAATCCACCAGATTGACGACAATGAATTTCTCGTGGGCGACGATAACGGCGCTGAAGATACCTTTCATCGTGGACAAGAAAACGACCGCGCCGAGGATATAGAATGATTTTTGCAGGATCGCATATTCGGACGGCAAGATCCGGCTGCCGAACAGGGTGGGGGCGCAGCTTCCGATGAGTAGGCCGGCCGCCAGGCCGATTAGCCCCAGGGCCAGCATGATCTTCAAGAAGGTCCCGTTAAGTTCCTTTAATTTCTGCTTCTGCGTCTCCCGCGCCTGCACGTAAAAGCGGACGTAGGCGGCGTTCATTCCCGTGTTGAAGAGCGTGAGATAGCCCACAAAGGAGATGCAGAGAGAGTAGATCCCGTATTCGCCCTGGCCCAACATCCTGAGAATAATGGGCGTGTAGACCAACCCGGACAGCAGATGAACGCCGATCTGTATGTACGAGAGGACCGCGCCCAACGCCATCTGCTTTTTCCTTCCAGCTTTCATTCCGATCCTCCCGGTTCCCCCTTTGGACCGGCTGTCTGTGTCCGGGCCAGAAGGATCAGGACGCCTTTTACGACCGCTTTCGCATTTTGGAGGGCGTCATACCTGAACAGCGCAGGCAAATTCGTCAAAAAGCACCGGCCTGTTTCCGTGCGCAGCAGCTTTTTCTGCTCTTCCTCCGTGGCAGTATAAAAATAGGCCTCGACTGACAGCCGGTATATGGCCCGGTCCACGCACCTCCGCTGCCGGGAGGTCTCCGCCATGTCCCGGATAAAGTACATACTTTCGTTGTACTTCAACGTACCGTCCGCTTCATACAGGGCCTGCCTGTTGTGCGTCCCGCTCAGGGGATTTACCACGTAATGATATATGCACATATCGCTGAGCAGGCAGTTCGCGTCCTTGTGCCGGAGCAGTATTCCCGCGTTGAAAGCGGTATCCTCGCAGTAGGTCAGACCGCTTTCAAACCGGGCCCCGGAAAGAAGCTCTCTCCGGTAAAACTTGTTCCATACGCTCCCCATGACCCGCTGATCGAGCAGGACCCTTTCAAACAGCTGCCCGGCGGACAGACGCCTTCTCTTCAAGCGGTTTTTCCCCAGAAGCCGGTCGTCGGCAGACAGCCGGTCGAAGCCGAAACAGCCTATGTCCAGCGTTTCATCCCTTATAAACTCATCAAGCACCTTTTGGAGCACGTTTTCTTCCAAAAAATCGTCTGCGTCGCAAAAGCCGACGATCTCGCCGTCCGCGCGCTTCAAGCCGGTATTGCGGGCGTCCGAGACGCCCTTTCCCTCCGTCTGACAGAGTTCGATAAAGGGAAAGACGCTCTGCAATTTCTGACACAGCGCATAGGTGTGGTCCGTAGAATGATCATCAACGATCACAAGCTGCAAGCTTTCCACAGGCTGCCGGGCGATCGACCGGACACATTTCTCTATATACTTTTCGGCGTTGAATGCCGGTACGATCATGGTGAGCTTCATAACTTTTCTGATCCCTGCTTCCTGTTTCCTGCGGCAGCCCTCATCATAAAGAGCCGCACAGGATGTCCGCAATCCTCTCGCAGGCGTGCCCGTCTCCGTAGGGATTGCTTGCCCGCGCCATCGCGTCATAGGCCGCTTTATCGGTCAGCAGCCGGCTGAATTCCCGGTAGATCGTCTCTTCGTCTGTCCCCACCAGCTTCAGCGTTCCCGCCTCGATACCCTCCGGGCGCTCGGTGGTGTCCCGCATGACCAGCACCGGCTTGCCCAGACTGGGTGCTTCCTCCTGGATGCCCCCGCTGTCGGTCAGGATCAGGCAGCTCCGGGCCATGAAGTTGTGAAAATCCAGCACGTCCAGCGGCTCGATCAGGCGTATCCGCTCCTCGCCGCCGAGGACCGCGTTGGCAGTTTCCCGCACGGCCGGATTCATGTGGATGGGGTAAATGGCCTTTACGTCCGGCTGCTCGTCCATCACCCGGCGGATCGCCCGGAACATATGCTCCATGGGCGCGCCTAAGTTTTCCCGCCGGTGGGCCGTGATCAGAATCAGCCGGTTCCCGGCCGCCCAGTCCAGCTCCGGGTGGCTGTAACCGGCGCGGACGGTGGTCCTCAGCGCGTCAATGGCCGTGTTGCCGGTGACGTAGATCGTGCGCTCGTCCCTGCCCTCCTGGATAAGATTCTGCTTTGCAAGCTCTGTCGGCGCAAAGTTGTACCGGCTGACTATGCTGACCGCCTGCCGGTTGAACTCCTCCGGGTAGGGTGAGAAGATGTTGTAGGTGCGCAGGCCAGCCTCCACGTGCCCCACGGGGATCTGCCTGTAGAAGCAGGCCAGCGCCGTTACAAAGGTGGTGGTCGTGTCCCCGTGGACCAGGACCACGTCCGGCCGGACCTCCTCCAGGACTGCCTTGATGCGGGCGAGAATATTGGCCGTGATGTCAAAGAGGTCCTGCTTGTCCCTCATAATGGCCAGGTCGTAGTCCGGCGTCACGCCGAAAGCCTCCAGCACCGGGTAGAGCATCTGCCGGTGCTGCCCGGTCACGCAGACTAGGGTATTCAGTTCTCTACGCCGCTTGAGTTCGTTTACCAGCGGGCACATCTTGATGGCTTCCGGTCGTGTGCCGAAAACCAGCAGCACTGTTTTCATGCTGTCTGCTTGCTCCTTTGCTGCTCCGGAATACCGCAATGAAGAGCCCACGCCCCGAAAACAGGTGGGACTTTTCAGCGCCCGGCCCTTTTCCACACCACGTGTACCACCTCAGCCAAGGCCTTCCGCGGTCCCCGGTACTTCCATACGGACAGAAACTTTGCCGTATAGTATGTAAACGCTCCCGGCAGGGGAAACGCCATGAGCTTTCTTCTCACGTTGACAAAATACTTATCTTCAGCGCTCTCCCAGGACCCGTCAAAATGATGGATGGTGCAGCTGTTCTCCGTGAGCTTGATCTCCCGCGTCCAATAGTCCTTGGGGCAGAAGTAGTCCTTCGGATAGAGCACGAAACCCTTGACCGTCTGAAGCTGGTTCTTGCGTACAAAGCCGTACTTCTCGCAGGCCGCCGTGATCCGCTCCACATTGGTGGTCGTATCGTAGGAGCCGTCGTCTTTGATAAAGCTGATTTGGTCGTATTGCCCGAGGAGCTCCACAAAGAGTGCCTGGCCCTTTTCGCTCGCCATGATGCCGGTCGGGATCTTCGTGTCCGATTCAAAGCCGGAAAAGGCCTCGCAGTCCAGAAATCCGTCGAGGGGCTTGATGACCTCCACGTCCGTGTCCATGTAGATCCCGCCGCAGTTTACAAGAGCATACAAGCGCGCCACATCCGCAACGAAGGCCCATTTTTTCGCGTCATAGGCCTGGCGGACGAAGGTGTTGCAGTTCAGATCAAAATTGGACTCGTCCCAGCGCACGATCTCATAATCCGGGCAGAATCTCTCCCAGCTGGCGATGCATCTTTGAGCCAGCTCCGGGAGCGGGGCGCCGCCGAACCAGCAGTAGTGGATCGTTTTAGGTATCGACATCGTTCTCTTCCTTTTCAGGCGGACCTGGCCGCCCGCTGCTTTTCTCTCAGCTCATACAGGGCCTTGTAGGGCAGACAGCCTGCCCGGATGCCCAGCATCGCCATTTTGTACCGGAAGATCGCCTCCGGGCGGCTGTAGGCCGCCTTAAGGTGCGGCAGGACCTTCTCCCTTGCCAGGGCGAAATACTTCCGCCGGTCCGTCTCTTCGCAGTAGCGGAAAACGTTGTTCAGAAAGCCGATGGTATCCAGCGCGAAGCGGAAGCTGGCCGCGTCACAGATGCCGGGGTAGCGTTCGGCGGTAAAGGCGTACAGCTCCTCCAGGGCCCAGAAGACATCCAGCTGCTTCTCGCTGATCCCGCTGTGGGTGATGCTGCCCTCCCGCTGGACCCAGATATAGATCTGCTTGTCTGTGAAGGCGGCCCCGCCGGCCGCGTCGATCAGCTTATAGAGAGTAGCGATATCCTCATACAGCCTTCCCACCGGAAAGGGATGCTCCAGCAGGAGAGATTTTTTACACAGCCTTGCCACTGCTGCCACAGAGCCACAGTAGATCTTCTCCAGAGCCGGTCCGGCGTCAAGCTTCTCTTCCGTGAAGGGGCCGCTTTTCAGGGCGGGGGCCTTCCCCTCCGGGACCTGGATGCACGAGGCGCAAGAGATCTGGCAGCCGGACCGCTCCATGAGCCGCCATAAAACCTCCAGGTAGCCGGGGGTGATATAGTCGTCCGAGTCGATAAAGGAGACCAGCTCTCCGGCAGCACGGGCGACGCCAAAATTCCTCGCGTCGGAGAGGCCGCCGTTTTCCTTGTGGAAGACCCTGAAGCGCTTATCCTTCGCCGCGTACTCCTCGCAGACGCGGCCGCTGCCGTCGGTGGACCCGTCGTCCACCAGCAGGGCCTCAAAATGGCCGTAGGTCTGCGCCAGAACGGAGTCCAGGCAGCGCCTCAGATACCGCTCCACATTGTATACGGGGATGACCAGGCTGATCAAAGGCTCCATCTGCGCGTTTCCTTTTCTCACTTATTTCTATCAGCGCCGCAGGATCGCCCGGACCTGCTCCAGGACCGGGGCGTCCAGGGCTGGGCGGATCTCCTGGGTCTCGAACTGGATCTTGGGCGTGAGCAGGCTGTTCTCGGGCAGGGGGATATCGAAGAGGCAGGGCTCCCGGTCGCCGATCCAGGAGGCGTACCGGTCCAGCTCCTCGTAAGAGCCCAGCGCCGCTGCCCGGATACCGTAGGCCTCCGCGATCCGGCTGAAATCCGGGACTGAATAGCCGCCGGAGGCCGCCGTGTTGGCAAAGCGGTCCCCGTGTTCAAAATGCTGAGTCTCGCTGATCTTGCCCAGCACCCGGTTGTTCAGAACGAAGATCTTCACGGGCAGGTCTTCCCGCCGGACCGTCTCCAGCTCCTGGATGTTCATCTGCATGCCGCCGTCGCCGGCGATGCAGTAGGAGATCTGGCCGCCGGTGGCGATGCAGGAGCCGATGGCGAAGGGGAGGGCGCAGCCCATGGTGCCGTAGCTGCCGCTGATATGGATGCGGCCCTTGCCGCCCTTTAAAACCAGGGACTGGGCGCACCAGCACTGGTGCATGCCCACGTCCACGGACACCACGGGGTCGGGGGGCAGCAGGGAGGCGATCTTTTCCACCGCCAGATTCCCCGGCTGCTTGTCATAGGGCGCCAGGAGCCGTTTGGCCTCTGCGCACTGCTCCCGCCAGGCGGAGTAGTCGCCCACGTCCTCGGCCAGGAGCATCCGCAGAAAGTCCCTTGCGTCCGTGTGGTACTTCTGCTCGCGCTCCTTGATGTTCCGGCTCAGCTCGTATTCGTCGATATCACAGCGCACCAGGCCGGCCTTGGGGGCAAATTTCTTCGCCGTCCGGCCCACCTGCCGGATGCCCAGGCGGGCGCCCACCGACACGATCAGGTCGCACTCGTTCAGGATCATATTGGCGATCCGGTTCCCGTGGGTACCGATAAAGCCGATGTGCAGGTCCTCCGGGGCCAGGTCCACGGCGTTCATGGTGGTCAGCAGGGGGATATGGGTCCGCCGGGCAAACTCTTGCAGCATCCCGGCCGCGTCCGCGCTCCGGACGCCGTTACCGGCCAGCAATACCGGTTTGCTGTATGTCGAGCGGAAAATCAATGAGCACCCCTCCTTTCCGTCCCAGCAGCGCCATGTTGTAGGCCCGGCTGATGATCTCGGGAAATCCCTCGGCCGTGTTGGCGGTCACGGAATACTTGGTGATATTCCGGGTCATGGAGACGATGTCCATCTCCTGAAAGCCGTTTTGCCGGATGCCGGAAAAGCCCTTCATCTCTTTGGTGGGGACGTTTCCGCAGATGCCCATGACGGGCACGCCGTCAAACCAGGCGTCCGCCAGCCCGCCCAGGGCGTTCACCGCCCCCGGCCCGGAGGTGGTAAAGTATACGCCGATCCTCCCGCTGGTCCGGGCGTAGCCGTCCGCCGCCAGGGCGCAGCCCTGCTCGTTGTAGCAGACATGGGTCCTGATCTCGTCCCGGCGCTTATACAGCGCGTCCATGAACGGCACGATGTAGCCGCCGGCGTAGCCGAATACATCCGTCACGCCGTGGGCGATCAAAAAATCCACCAGGTATTCTGAACAATTCACCGCGTTCTTCCCTTCTAATCGTAGAGTTCTTCTTCCGGGATCCGGAGCAGGGCCCGGAACAGCGCCAGGTCCGCTCTGGTCGTGATCTTGATGTTGCTGGCAGTCCCTTTGGCGAAATACACCCTCTCGCCGCAGTGGATGAGCAGGGAACTGGTAAAGGTAAAATCGTGCCGGTCCTCCCGCTCCGCCTGCTCGTAGCAGCGCAGAGCCAGAGAATACCGGAAGGCCTGGGGGGAGGCCGTCAGCATGACGTGCTCCCGGTCCACGTCCCGGATGCCGGACTCAAAGTCCTCCGTATAGACGATGGGCGGGTGGCAGGCGATAGAGGAGGAGGCGTTGCCCTTTTCGTGGGCCACCCGGAGCACCTCGCCGATGGCCTTTTGGGGCAGGACCGGGCGGACCGCGTCGTGTACGACGATATAGTCCTCCGCCTGGAGCTTGTCCCGCAGGAAAAACACGCCGTTGCGGATGGAGTCATGCCCCGTGGCGCCCCCCTCGACGATCCAGGCCACCTTGGTCAGACCGTAGGCGGCGACCAGCTCCCGCAGCTGCTCTATCCACTCCTTCACGCACACCACGACGATCTTCTCGATCTGGGGATGGCGCTGGAAGTTCTCGATGGAGTAGACGATGAGGGGCTTGCCTTCCACCTTGAGAAACTGCTTGGGGATCCCCGCACCCATGCGCTTGCCGACGCCGCCGGCCAGCAGGATCACATAGTTCTTCCCGCTCATGGCCGGTCCAGCCTGAGCAGGGCGTCCATGAAGATCTCCATATACTTCTTGTGCGCGATGGTCAGCCGCAGCCAGCCGGCGAGCCCGTCCTTCCCGCAGAGGATCAGGATGCCGTTGGCCTCCAGCAGGTCGGTGATCTCCCGGGAGCTCCGGTATTTGGGCTTGATGCACACGTAGCAGCCCTCGGAGGGCAGCGTCTCGTACCCGTTCTCCCGCAGGACCTGCATGACGTAGGCCTTTCCCTCCAGGTACTGCTCCTTCAGCTCTTTGAGCAGCCGCTCGTGGTTGTCCACGATCGCCTCGGCAAAGAGCAGGGCGATGGAGTTGACCGTATAGTGGGGCTTATAGTTGTTGATGCAGCGGATGTTTTCCGGGCACGACATCACCACGCCCAGCCGCAGAGCCGGCACGGACAGCATCTTGGAGAAGGTCCGGAGCACGAACACGTTGTCATACTCTTTGACCAGGTCCACAGAGCTCTTGTCATAGAAATAGTAGTAGGCCTCGTCGATGATGACCGCGGCGTCGTGCCGCTTCGCCTTTTCCACGATGCGGACGATGTCCTCCCGGGGGTAGACGTTCCCCACCGGCATGTTGGGGTTGACCAGCACCACGATGCCCGTATCGTCGTTTATGGCGTCCAGCGTTTTCTCGACTTTATAGGAGAAGTCGGCCTCATAGCTCAGTTGCTTCACATTCATGCCGATCATCTTGGCGTAGACCTCGTACATGGCAAAGGAGGGCGTCACGCAGAGAATGTCCTTGCCCGGCTGACCAAAGACCTTGATGACATAGCCCATGCCCACCGTGCTGCCGGCCGTCAGGGTCACGTTCTCCTTCTGCAGGCCAAAAAGCCGCGCGTATTTCGCTGTCGGGACCGACTCCTCCGGGTAGATGGCCAGAAATTCCGGGCTCACCTTCGCCATGGCGGCGTCGAACAGCCACTGGGGGACCCCGTCCGGGTTCTCGTTCTGGTCCAGGCGGATGTAAGCGCCCCGCCCTTCCGGCTGGGGGACGCGGTAGGTATTGCGGATCTTCTCATTGGCATAGATCATGGTCTCTTCTCCTTTATGTTTCTTTTATCGCCGGGGATCGATCAGATCGACGGTCAGCCTGCAGGCCTCGCCGGTCTCGTAGCTCCCCGAGGCGAGATGGTGCTCTTTGACGCGCCGGACGTAGTCCTCCTCGTCAAAGGCCAGGATATTCGCCCGCATCTCCCCGTTGTCGTGGGCGAGGGGATAGGGCCACTGGGAGACAGGCATGTAAAAGCCCCGCTCCTTCTCGTACTGCTCGATATCCGGCGCGTATAAAAATACCGGGCGATAGGTGAAGGAAAAATCCCACATCAGGGAGGAGTAATCGGTGATGACGGCGTCCGCGCAGCAGAGCAGCTCCTGCATGTCCGGGTAAGTGGTGCAGTTGATGACGTTCAGGCCGCTCATGTCCATATCCGCCAGTCTCGGGTGCAGCCGGATGCCGCACACCCAGTCGGACTGAAAGCGCTCCTTCAGCGCGGAGAGCAGCATGTCCACATCCAAATCGATGCAGCGGGAGATCACCTTGCTGGTGGACCGGTTCCCGCCCGAACGGAAGGTGGGCGCGTAAAGGATGAATTTCTTCCCCTCCGGGATGCCGTAATGATCGCGGACCTTCTGCGCGATATCCCTGTGGCCGGCAAAGAGGATGTCGTTCCGGGGCAGCCCGGCGGGCACGCATTGCTCCGCGCTGTAGCCCATGGACCGGGCCTCCTGCTCTGAGAAGTACCGGCAGGAGGAGAGAATGTAGTCCATGTTTTTGTGGTTGAACTGCACCTCTTTCCGGTACCAGTAGTTTTGATAGACGTCGGTACTGGTCTTCTTGTAGGGCCCGCCGCCGTGCCAGGTGCTGAGAAACAGCTGGCCCTTCCGCTTGGGCAGATAGGAGAGCCCGCCGCAGTTGGTGACGATGGCCTGGCTGGTCAGAAGCTCTTTATAATAGGCCAGAGAGCCGCGGGTAACGGTCCTGTCGCCGTTGGCAGGCGCTTCGGCGCCCTCCTTGAGGGGGAAGACGATCTCATATTTCCCCGGGCAGCGCTCATGCAGGTACAGGTCCAGATACTTCATACTGTCCCCATAGGTGTAGGACAGGTCATTGAGCAGGGTGATCTTGTTCGGCTCGACGGGAAAGACCCAGAACACGTGCAGGACCGCTTTGAGGCCCGTTTTGATCATATACCGAAAAAATTCTGAGCTCAGAATGTTTTTTCCTCCATTCTCTGCGCAAGACCGCGGCCAAAGGGTGGAAATGCTTTTCGCCCTTATAAGGTTATATCATTTTTTCGACGCAAAATCAACCTATAAGCGCCGCAAAGTTCCGGAAACACGAGAGGCGTTTCCGAAACTTTGTCTTTAAAAGTTATGTTAACCTATATCTTCCCCAGGGCGGCCAACTGGCTCTCCCGCTCCGCCTCATAGGCGGCGAGCTTCTCCTGCCAGCGGGAAGAGAGGGGTTCCTCGCCCCGCCGGTCGGGAAAGCCCAGATCTTCCCGGAGGAGCTGCCCCAGGTGGCGGCTGATCTTCTCAGCCCCGGACAGGTTCAGGTGCAGCCCGGCGTCATAGGTGTCGGTGGAGAAGTCCAGGCCGGTCTCATCGATAAGGTCCAGGTAGTTGATGTACAGCAGGCCGTGTTCGGCGGCGTAGTCCTCCACCTGCTCCTCCCACTGGGGATACCAGTAGGGGTAGAGGCTGGGGGCCTTCACCAGGATGAGCTGCACGCCCTTCTCCTCACACAGCAGGCGCATCTTCTCCAGATAGCTCCAGGCCCGGTCCCCAAAGCTGTAATCGGCCAGGATGCGGCCCTCGGGCACGTTCTCCGCCGGGCGCACGTCCACGCGCATGAGAAAGCCGTTGTGGGAGGGCCGGTAGTCCTTAAAGAGGTACTCCGCGTCCTCCGGCGTCAGCTCGCTCCAACGGGTATGGTAGCGCAGCAGGGGGAAGAGGTACTCGACCAAGCTCTCCTCCTCGGTCATGGAGGCCAGGATGGACTTGAGCTTGGAGCCCGACCAGCGCATGCCGTCCAGGGTCATGCGGTTGTAGGCCTCCCGCTGGGGCTCGTTGTACTGGAGGGCCAGCACGTTGAAGACGACGGCCCGGGGGGTCTCGTAGTGCAGGGTCTCCTCCAGCAGGTAATAGGACTGCCAGATCAGCTGCTGGGCGCTGCCCCGGATGAAGCTGTTGACACCGTACTCCTCCCAGAGCACCTTGGGGGAGAAGTTCTCATAGACCTCGCAGTCCCCGATGAAGATCAGGTCGTGGTCCTTCGCCTCGGCGTAGTACTCGGAGATCAGAGCGCCCTCCACGATGTCCCCGGCATATTTGGGCGTGACCAGCCGCTGGAGCAGGAACAGGCACAGCAGCACCAGGGCCGCCGAGAGCAGGAACCTTACCAGCGCCCTCCGGCGGAGCTTTTCCGCGGTGGGCATGGCTCAGTCCTCGTCCTCCAGGCGGCAGATCAGGGCGTAGAGGGCCTTGGCGGAGTTGAAGTTGTCCGGCGTGATGTTCTCAGCCCCGATGACCACGCCAAACTCCGCCTCCACCTCCGAGATGATGGAGACGATATCGAAGGAGTCCAGGATGCGGCCGGTGATCAGGGTGTCGCAGTTTTCAAAATCCACGTGGGGGTGCAGGGGGCGCAGGATGTTCAGCAGATCTTCCATAAAAGTATTTCCTCTCTTTCGTACCGGCGGCGCTTAGCCCTCTACCGCCAGGGAGATGTATTCGATGGAGCGGACGGCGTCCTGCTCCAAAATGAAACGCAGCTGCATGCCGCCGGCCTCGTAGGTGACCAGGTCCCCGGAGACAGAGGCGGGCTCGCCGTAGACCTCCTGGAGCTTATCGGCGCTGTCGCCGATCATGACGCCCTCGGGGGTGGCCACCGAGTCGTCCCGGAGGATGACGGCAGAGACGTAGTCCTTGTCGCCGGTGGGATAGGTGTCCAGCTCGAAGCCGCCGTAGGTGTACATTTTGTCCAGCCCCTCGAAGGCGCAGCTGGCCGCCTCAAAATAGGAGGCGGGCTCGCCCAGGGCTTCCACGATGGCGGAGGCCTCGGCGTCCATGGGGACCTTCACCCCGTTGTGGATGAAGACGTAGCCCCCGGCCTCCGTCTCGGCCTGGGCGTTGGCGGCGGTCATAGGCGCGTCGGACCCGGCGGCCTCTGTCTGGGCCGGCCGGTCGATGACCTTCTCGCCGCTGCCGCCGCAGGCGCAGAGGCTCAGCAGGGCCAGCACGGCCAGCAGGAGAAGGAGGGATCTGGTAAAGGCATGATTTTTCATAGCGCACTCCCGTTAAAACTGATTATAGATAAACTGGCTCTCATCATAGCCTATTCCGTAGGCGCCCATGAAAAGAACCACCAAAAACAGGCCGAACCAGAGGCAGAAGCGGAGGGGATAGGGCCGGGCGGCTACGGCGTCCCGGACGCTGCCCCGGCGCTGCCGTAGGCTGACGGTGAGCAGCAGGACCAGGCCTCCGGCCAGGATGGCAAAGTCCAGGCCCGTCAGACCCAGGGTCAGCAGGGAGCCGTCAAAGAGCACGGCCCAGTTGCGCGCGGTGAACATACTGAAAAACATCCGGAAGGTCAGGGGCACGTCCCGATAGCAGTCGAACATCCGCAGGGCGCTCATCAAAAGCACCGTCCGGACCACCTGGAAGAGCCGGAACCAGCCCTTCTCCGCCACGGAGAAACGCCGGTGGAAGCGCTCGTACAGGGGCTCCAGCTCCTGGGAGATCATGATGACCAGCCAGTTGCCCAGGCCCCAGGCCACGAAGTTCCAGCTGGCCCCGTGCCAGATGCCGGTGGCCAGCCACACGGCGAAGGAGGACAGCCAGATCGGCAGGCGCTTGCCCAGCTGCTCGCCCAGGTGGGCCCGGCCGAAGCGGGACAGGCGCAGCATGGGCCTGCACACGGAGATGGGGTAGAAGATATAGTCGGTGAACCAGGTGCCCATGGAGATGTGCCAGCGCCGCCAGTACTCCTTGATGGATTTGGAGAAGTAGGGGCGGATGAAGTTCTCCTGCACCGTGACGCCCAGGGCCTCCGCCACGCCGATGGTGATGTCGATGCCGCCGGTGAAGTCCGCGTACAGCTCCAGGGCGTAGAAGAGCATCCCGGCGAAGGCGTAGGCCCCCGTGTAGTCCCCGCCCCTTATCAGGGTGTTCACCGCGCTCAGCATCCGATCGGCGATGACCAGCTTCTTGAAGAAGCCCCAGAGGACCCGCTGGAGCCCCCGGCAGAGGGTATGCGCGTCAAAGGGGTGTTCCGCGAAGAGGCTGGGGGACAGGTCCTTGTAGCGGCTGATGGGGCCCTGGACCAGCTGGGGGAAGAAGGAGACGAAGAGGATGAAGCGGAAGGGGTTTTGCTGGGCGGGGGAGACGCCCCGGTACACGTCGATCAGGTAGCTCAGAGCCTGGAAGGTGTAGAAGGAGATGCCCATGGGCAGGGCGATGTTCCAGAAGCTCAGCTGCCGGCCGCTGCCGAAGAGGCTCAGAAGGCCGTTCAGGTTCCGGATGGCGAAGTTTGTGTACTTCACCACGGCCAGGATGCCCAGGTTCAGCAGCAGGGCGAAAAGCAGCCAGCGGCGCTGGCGCTTTTTGACGCTGTCCTTATAGGCCTTGCGGCCCTCCCGGTCCAGCTCCGCCTTGTGCTCCTTCAGATAGGCGCTCTGCTCCGCGCCCAGCGCGCCGATCCGCCGGGCGGCGTAATATACCGTCAGGGCGGTGGTCAGGATGTAGAGGAGATACGTGGGGCCGGCGGCGAAATAGAACAGGCAGCTTGCCAGAAGCAGCAGCTTCCACTGGTGCCGGGTGGGGATGAGATAGTACAGCGGGAAGAGGACGCAGAGGAAGCCTAAAAAGGCATAGGATGTAAACAGCATAGCCCGGGCCCCGCTTTATGTCTCGCTGTAGATCCGCAGAAGGGCGGAGCGGTCCAGCTTCCCGTTGGGGGTGAAGGGCATCTGCTCCAGCCGGAAGATCCGGTTGGGGACCATGTAGCGGGGGAGCTTTTCCTCCAGCGCAGCAGAGAGCTCCGCCTCGCTCGGGTCCCCCAGGTAGAACAGCACGATGCGGCCCCGCTCCTTGTCATATACGCAGCCGGAGAGGCGGATGCCGGGGAGCAGGTTCACGTTGGCCTCGATCTCCCCCAGCTCGATCCGGTGGCCCATGTGCTTGATCTGGTAGTCCCGCCGGGAGACGAAGACCAGCTCCCCCCGCTCGTTGAGCCGGCCCAGGTCCCCGGTCCGGTAGATCAGCTCCGGGTAGGCGCGGTTGAGGGGGTTCTGGACAAAGACCTGGCCGGTCCGCTCAAAGTCGTTGTAATAGCCCAGGGTCAGGGAGGTGCCCCGGATGCAGATCTCCCCGGTCTCGCCGGGGGCGGCCCGTCGGCCGCCGTCCGTCAGCAGGAGGATGTCCGTATTCTTGAAGGGACGGCCGATGGGGATGGCCTCCTCCGGGCCGAAGTCCCGGTCCACCACGTAGTAGCAGCACATGCCTGTGCCCTCGGTGGGGCCGTAGAGGTTGATGAAGCGGGCGTTTGGCAGGGCCTCCCGCCAGCGCTTGAACTGCTTGATGGGGAAGACCTCGCTGCCGAAGGCCACGGTGCGCAGGGTCTCCGGCTTCACGGTGCGGAAGGTGCCGAAGGCGGAGATCATGGTCAGGGCCGAGACCACCCAGCAGACGGTGTTGATCTTATGCTCGTTCAAAAACTCCACCAGCTTGACGGGGAACATGAAGAGCTCCTTGGGGATGAGCCAGGTGGTGGCGCCGAATTTCAGGGTGGGGTAGAGCTCCTTGAGGCAGGCGTCAAAGTACAGAGGGGTCTGGCTGCCGAAGACGGTGTCCTCATTCAGCTCCAGCACCTCCGACAGCTGCTCGATGTAGTCCAGCACGGAGCGGTGGCAGGCGGCTACGCCCTTGGGGACGCCGGTGGAGCCGGAGGTGAAGACGATGTAGATGGGGTCGGTGTCGATGGTATGGTCGTAGATCTCCTTCAGGGCCGCCTCGTTTACCGGGGTATCGCAGATGTCCTCAAAGAGCACCACCTTGCTCTCCCCGGCCACCGCCCGGGCTTTTTCCGCCGTGTCCGCGGCGCAGAGCAGGATCTCCGGCCGCACGTTCTCTAAGATCAGCCGGATGCGGCCCTCGGGCATCTCCCCGTCGATGGGCACATAGAAGTCCCCGCCGGCGATGACGCCGAAAAAGGCGGCGATCTCCCGTACGCTCTTATTCATAAAGACGGCCACCGGCCGGCGGCAGACGCCCTCCCCGGCCAGATAGCTGCCCACGGAGCGGGTCAGCTCCCGCAGGCGGGCAAAGCTCAGGGCCTCCCGCTCGTCGGCAAAGGCGATCTTATCGGGCTTGGAGAGGGCGGTACCCTCCAGGTAGTCCAGCACATGGTTCTGCATGGGGCGCGCTCCTGTCTTCTGTCAGTTTATATCCGGGTATTGGCTGTGGTCATAGTCGTGGGTGTTGTAGTTGCGCTTGGAGTAGTACATCAGCGTCTCATCGGTCCACATCACGATCCGGGGATTGCCGCTGTGGGGCGTGGTGTCGAAGTGATACCAGCCGTCCCCCAGGTCGATCAGGTTCCAGTAGTGGTCCCCGGAGTGGGTGGATTTGCTGATGTCCATGTTGGTGATGCCGGCGCGGGTCAGCAGCAATTTGGAGACGCTTGCGAAGACGTAGCAGTCCCCCAGGTGGTCCTTCAGCCCCACATAGGCCGCCCGGGCCCAGTCCGTGCTGTCGGGGTAGTCCCCGTAGCGGATGTTGGTGGTGATATAGCCGTAGATGGCGTTGACCTTGTCCAGGCCGCTCATGTCCTCGGTGAGCACCGAGTCCAGAGCCTCGTCCGCCAGCCGGTCCAGCTCCTCCTGGTCCACCGACCAGGTGCGGACAGTGATATGGACGCGGACCTGCGTCCGGTTGCCGCTGGGGTCCTCGGCGGTGTAGACGACGGGGTAGGTGCCGGGGCTGTCCAGATCCACGGCGCTGCTGTCGATGGACAGGCTGACCTCCTCCCCGGAGTCGTCCGTCAGCTCCAGGCCCTGCCGGTAGGAGACCGTCCCGCCCTGGTAGACCTCCAGATCCCGGGCCCCCAGGATGCGGGGAGGCTCTGTGTCGTCCGACAGGGTGAGCTGAGAGTGGACGACGGCCGTGTTCCCGGCCTGGTCGGTGAGCAGGATGTCCACCGGAAAGACGCCGGGGCGGCTGAGCGCCGGCTCTTTGACAAAGACGGCGGTGATGGGCCCCGCGTCCCGGATATCCGAAACAAAGTCCTCCGGCGCGCAGGTCTGCCCCAGGGGCAGGGTCAGAGACACAGCCTGGGCCGCCGGGGGCGTGGTGTCCTCGATGATGAGGGTGCAGCGGTGGGTGAAGGGGCCGCTCTTGACCCGGACGGCGTATTCCCCGGGGGCCGAGCTGTCAAAGGCGGGGCTGTCCGCCGTGAAGACCGCGGCGGGGTCGCCGCTCCTGATAAAGTCCGAGGCCAGGATCTCCGTGCCCGCCTCGGCCCGGCAGACCGGGTAGGCCAGGTGGTCCCGCACGGCAAAAAAGCCCGCGGCTGCCCCGGCGCAGAGCAGGACCGCCAGGAGCAAAAGGATGACCGCCGCTTTTTTCCGTTTTGGCCTGTCTTTGGTTTTGTTTTCAGGGGCGTCCAAGCTCCGGCCTCCTTTGTGAGGAAACACTGAATAAATCGCTGCACACATCTGGCCGGCTGATTTTCCGCCATATTTAGTCTCGAAATCTTGAAATACACAAAGTATTCCTGCGATTTCTCGCCTTCATCTGGCGAAAAATCATCTCGCCCATCTGTGCACTTCGATTTAATCAGTGCTTCCTAAAAATCGATGGTCATTATATCGCATTCCCCAGGAAAAGTCCATATTTTACGAAAACTTTTACATTTTATAAAATGAACTCCCAGCCGGGCAGGCTGGGAGTTATGGAAATTAAATTATGTCAACTGATCTTCAGCTCTTCCCAGAGGGTGGTCATATAGGCCAGAGCGTCGCTGCTCAGGTTGCGGTAGGCGAGCTGGTTGTACTGGGCGCTGAAGTCGTCGATGCCGGGGTAGAGGATCTCGATGGTCTCCTCGCCCAGGTCCTCCAGGTAGCCCTCGTCGGTGTAGACCAGGGAGTTGGGGGAGGCGTAGTAGGTGTACTCGGCGTTGGCGATGGCGGGCTCAGCGGAGAGCATGTAATTGATGAAGATCTCCGCCAGCTCCTTGCTCTGGCAGCAGGAGGGGATGCACATGGCGTCGATATAGTAGTTGGTCCGCTCCGGGTAGTAGAAGCGCAGGTCCACGGTGTCGGCCTGGTTGTCCAGCATGGTGAAGTAGTCCCCGGCGTAGTAAGCGCCCACGGCGGCCTCGCCGCTCTCCATCATATTGTAGATCTCGTCCATGACCCAGCTCTTGATCAGCGGGGCCTGGGTCTTCAGCTCTGCCAGGGCCTGGTCCCACTTGGCCGGGTCCTCATCGTTCACGTCCAGGCCCAGCTTGTACTGGGCGGTGCCGAAGGCGTCCCGGGGGTTGTTGAACTGGACGATGTTCCCGGCGTATTTCTCGTTCCACATCAGGTCCCAGCCGCCCGCGTCGGCCTCGTCCACTACGTTTGCGTTGTAGATGACGCCCACGATGCCGTAGGCGTAGGGAACGGAGTAGCTGTCCTCAGGGTCATAGTACAGGCCCCGGAAGTTCCGGTCGATATACTGGTAGTTGGGGATATTGTCAAAATCCAGAGGCAGCAGCATATCCTCCTCGATCATCCGGGCGATCATGTAGTCCGAGGGGATGATCACGTCGTAGCTGACGGCGCCCTTGGAGAGCTTGTTGTACATATCCTCGTTGCTGGCAAAGGTGTCGTAATTGACGTGGATCTTCTGGCCGTAGGTCTCCTCGTACCAGCTCTCAAATTCCCGGACGGTGTCAAAGGTGCCCTCGGAGCCGTCGGAGATGTACTCGCCCCAGTTGTACACGTTCAGGGTCAGAGTCTCGGATGAGGAGCCGCAGCCGGTCAGCAGCAGGGCGCAGAGCAGCGCGGCGGCCAGGAGCAGGGGAAGAAGCTTTTTCATGGGTTTACCTCCAGAGTTGTGTTTCTATACTCAGACCTTATCTGCTATATCCCCGTCCTTGTCGGACAGGTTGGTGATCAGCAGCAGGGCCAGAATAACGAAGAAAATAATGGTGGCCAGAGCGTACATCTTGGGGGTGACGGTCTTCTTGGTCATGTTGTAGATGCGGATGGGCAGGGTCTGAAAGCCGTTGCCCGCGGTGAAGTAGCTGATGACAAAGTCGTCCAGGGAGAGGGTGAAGGCCATGATGAGCCCGGTGACGATGCCGGGCATGATCTCCGGGATGGTGACCTTCAGGAAGGCCCCCATGGGGGTGCAGCCCAGGTCCATGGCCGCCTCCGGCAGGGAGTGGTCCATCTGGCGCAGCTTGGGCAGCACCTGCAATATCACATAGGGCAGGCAGAAGGTCACGTGGGCGATGAGCATGGTCCAGAAGCTGAGGCTGGTGGCCAGGCCGAAGAGCCGACCCACAAAGACGAACATCAGCATCAGGGAGATGCCCGTGATGATGTCGGGGTTTATCATGGGGATATTGGTCACCGTGTCCATGGCGGCCCGGAGGAACTTGCTGCGCAGCTTTTCCATGCCCACGGCGGCGGCGGTGCCCATGACGGTGGAGATGGCGGCGGCGCTGAGGGCCAGCAGCAGGGTGTTCTTCACGGACTTGAGGGTCTCGGAGTCCCGCAGCAGCTCCTCGTACCAGTAGAAGGAGAAGCCGGAGAAGACCGACAGGCTCTTGGCCTCGTTGAAGGAGAAGACCAGCAGGATGGCGATGGGCGCGAAGAGGAAGAGCAGGATTAGGGCGGTATAGATTTTCGCGGCAGGTTTCATCGTCTCTCCTCCTCTCTCAGACTGCGGCGCGCCGGTCGGCAAAGCGCTGCATAAAGGCCATGCACACCAGCAGGACCACCATCAGGATAAAGGCCATGGCGGCGGCAAAGTGCAGGTTGTTGGCGCTGTACTGGCTCTCGATGGCGTCGCCGATCAGGTAGAACTTGCCGTTGCCCAGCTTCTGGGAAATATAGAAGGTGGAGATGGAGGGGATGAGCACCATGATGATCCCCGACACTACCCCCGGCAGGCTCAGCGGGAAAATGACCCGGCGCAGCACACTGAAGCTGCCGCAGCCCAGGTCCCGGGCCGCCTCTAAGAGCTTCACGTCCATCTTGGCCATGACCGAATAGATGGGCAGGATCATATAGGGAAAATAGTCGTACACCATGCCGATGACCACGGCGGACTCGGTGCCGATGATGTGGACCTGGCCCAGGTGCAGCAGGCCCAGGATGCCGTTGAGGATGCCCGTGTCCTGGAGGATGGTCATCCAGGCGTAGGTGCGGATCAGAAAGTTCATCCACATGGGGATCATGATGAGGGTGATCATGACCCGCTGGGTCCGGGCCGGGGCCCGGGCGATGATATAGGCGGCCGGGTAGCCCATCAGCAGGCAGATGACCGTGGAGATCACCGCCAGCTTCAAAGAGCGGCCGAAGATCAGCAGATAGGTGTAGACCTCCCGGGTCACGCCGTCGTCCCCGGCCACGTTGGAGGTGGCGGTGAAGAAGCGGGTGATATTTTCCAGAGTGAAGTGGAAGCTGTTGTCCGTAAAGGCGTAGTAGGCCACGAACAGCAGGGGCACCAGGATGAACAGCAGCGCCCAGAGGGAATAGGGGGCCAGGGGCAGCCCGCCGGAGAGACCGCGGCGCTTCATTCCTCGGCCTCGCTTTCCGCGTTGGACAGCTCATCCAGCTCGTTGGAGAAGGAGGAGTAGTCCCCGTACATGCCGGAATACTGGGACTTTTTCATGATGTGGATGGCGTCGGGCTCGATATACAGGCCGATGTGCTCGTCCACGTCCACAAAATCCGTGGTCTGGATCATCCACTTGAAGCCCCCGATGTCCACGATGATCTCATAGTGGACGCCCAGGAAGGTCACCGAGGTGACCACGCCCTTCAGCTGGCCCTTGTCCTCGGGCACGATGTCCACGTCCTCGGGCCGGACCACCACGTCCACCGGCTCCTTCTCGCCGAAGCCGGCGTCCACGCAGTCAAAGCTCTGGCCGGAGAAGGAGACCCTCCGGTCCCGGAGCATGACGCCGTCCAGGATGTTGCTCTCGCCGATAAAGTCCGCCACAAAGGCGTTGGTGGGCTCGTTATAGATGTCGATAGGTGTACCGATCTGCTGGATGCGGCCCTCGGACATGACCACCACCGTGTCGGACATGGAGAGGGCCTCCTCCTGGTCGTGGGTCACATACACGAAGGTGATGCCCGTGGCCTTCTGGATCTTCTTCAGCTCCTGCTGCATGTCCTTCCGAAGCTTCAGGTCCAGGGCGGCCAGGGGTTCGTCCAGCAGCAGGACCTTGGGCCGGCTGATCAGGGCCCGTGCGATGGCCACCCGCTGCTGCTGGCCGCCGGAGAGGCTGGTGACGCTGCGCTTTTCGAAGCCCGTCAGGGCCACCAGGGCCAGCATCTCCCGCACCTTCTCCTCGATCTCCGCCTTGGGCACCCGCCGCTCCCGCAGGGCGAAGGCCACGTTCTCGAACACGTTCAGGTGGGGGAAGAGGGCGTAGCGCTGAAAGACGGTGTTCACGTTCCGCTTGTGGGGCGGCACGTCGTTGATGCGCTCGCCCATAAAGAGGATGTCCCCCTTGCCGGCGGTCTCGAAGCCGCCGATGAGCCGGAGCGTGGTGGTCTTGCCGCAGCCGGAGGGACCCAGCAGGGTCAAAAACTCGTTGTCGTAGATGTCCAGACAGATGTCGTCCAGCACGACCTCCCCGTCAAAGGACTTGGTGACGTTTTTCAGCTCGATGATCTTCTTCATAGTTTTCCCCCTGCCGAAACAAAAAAGACGTATGCCAAAAGCACACGTCTTCTTGAAAAATCACAACAGCGCGGCCAAAACTACAAGGCCGCCATGATCCCAATGGGTTTAGAGTCTATATAGCAAAGAAGATTACTTTTACTACTCTTATTGACCATTTCACAAGTTCGTATGCTGTTAAGCACTGGTATTTAATTACCAACTTATAAAACTTGAGCTTTTAACTCAATCAATAAGGCAACAGAAGTTGCCACCGCACCTGCGGTTTATCGGCATTCGACCCGGCTGTCCGTCTGGCCTTGGCTGCCTTTCGGCAGCGGTCGCATCTTGCTTTGGATAGACCATCCAATTGAGACGACTCATTCTAACAAGATTCACCCTGTCTGTCAAGAGAAAAAGTCCTCAAAGAATAAAAAAGTTTTACAGGGTCCTCGTCGCATGATTTTATTTGTCAGTATTTAACATCCCATAGAAACAGCCCGTGGGCCGGGGCCGTGGGTCCGGCCTGGCTGCGGTCCCGAGCGGCCAGGATCAGCGGCATGTCCCTGGCGGGCCGCTCACCCCGCCCCACCTGGAGGAGCGTGCCCGTCAGGATGCGGGCCATGTTGTAGAGAAAGCCGTCCCCGGTCAGGACCAGGCGCAGCTCGTCCTCCTCCTTCTCCAGCGTCAGACTGCGGAGGGTCCTCTCGGTGGACTTCTTCATATGCTTATTGGAGCAGAAGGAGCGGAAGTCCTGCCGCCCGGTCAGCAGCCCGGCCGCCTCCTCCATGGCGGCCAGGTCCAGAGCCTCCGGGACCCGGAGCCGGTAGCGGCGCTGGAAGACGTCCGGCGCCTCGCTGTTCCAGATCCGGTAGACGTAGGTCTTCTCCACGCAGCTGAGCCGGGCGTGAAAGTCCGGCGGGGCCTCCTCCAGGGCCAGGGCCCCGATGTCCTCCGGCAGAAAGCCCCGGAGCCGGGCCAGAAGCTCCGGGCAGGAAGCCGTGGTCTGCGCCCGGAAGGAGCAGACCTGCATCCGGGCGTGGACGCCCGCGTCGGTCCGGCCGCTGGCGGCCAGCTCCACCGGCTGCTCCAAAAGCCGGGAGAGGAGCGCCTCCAGCCGGGCCTGGAGAGTGTTGGGCGTGTTGCCCTGCCGCTGCCAGCCGCTGTAGCGGCTGCCGTCGTAGCAGAGGGTGAGCTTGTAGTTTTGCATGGGGAGGCCCCCTTTCTTTTCCGCCTTTTATCATACAACGGGAGGGCCGCAGTTTTCAAGTCCGATTGACAGAGAGGAGGGGAGAGGAGTATAATCAGCGGGAAATACAAGGCGGCGGAGGAACAGGGCATGGAAGCCAGAGAGACAGAGGGAAGACATTCGCAGGGCGCAGGGCGCAGGAGGCCGGTCTGGCAGCTGATCGTGATGGATATCCTGCTGACAGGGGTGGTGCTGTGCATTTTTGCCACCTTCCACCATGTGATCCCCACCATCCGGCGGCGGACGACCGCGCCCATCGAGCCCATCGCCACCGTGGCCCCGCCGCCTACCCTGATGCCGGAGGAGACGCCGGAGCCCACCATCGACCCCAACGACTGGCACGCCAAGTTCGCCGGGCACTTTACCGATGAGGTGGTGGTGACGGAGAACTCCTACTCCAGCCCGGACATCTCCGTGACGGTGGAGAAGATCTTCACCGACGAGGACGACTGGGAGATGACCTACTATCTGGCGGATATCTACATCGCCGATATCGAGTGCTTCAAGACCTGCTTCTCCTTGCGCACCACCTACCAGCCCGCGGTGGAGCTGGCCGGGGACTACGGAGCCATCCTGGCCATCAACGGGGACTTCGCCCGCAACCAGGGCTACGGCCTGCTGGTGCGCAACGGAGAGATCTACCTGGAGGACCAGACCGACAACGACATCTGCGTGCTCTACTACGACGGGACTATGGAGACCTACGGGGCCGACGAGTATGAGGCAGAGGAGATCCTCCAGCGGGAGGTATACCAGAACTGGAAGTTCGGCCCGGAGCTACTGGAGCCGGACGGCTCACCCAAGGAGGAGTTCAACACCACCTGGGCCATCTATAATGAGAACCCCCGCACCGGCCTGGGTTATTACGAGCCGGGGCACTACTGCTTCGTGGTGCTGGACGGCCGCCAGCCGGGCTACTCCAAGGGCGCCAAGATGGACGGCTTCGCCAAGATCTTTGCCGACCTGGGCTGCGTCTGCGCCTATAACCTGGACGGGGGCGACTCCTCCATCATGGTCTTCAACGGGGCGGAGGTCAATCAGCCCAGCCACGGCGGCCGGGAGCTGGGGGATATGCTGATCATCGGCGAGCCGGACTGGGCTCCGGAGCCGGAGGAGGGAGAGACGCCATGAGATTCATCCGGGATTTTTTACCCCATCTGTCCATCTCTATGCTCCTGGGCCTGGTGGTCCTGGTCATTTTGGACGAGCACAACCCCACCATGAAATTTCTCACCAGCGGGACCTCCAAGATCTACCTGCTGCTGATGTGCGCCCTGTGCCTGACCAGCCTGATTTTGTACGTGGCGGAGAAAAGAAAGTGACGCCGCTGAATGGGCTTGGCGATTTTTCACAAAAAGAAACGGCTTTATCCCCGCCGAAAAGGCTGAAATTTTGCGGATTTTTTTCTTGAACAAAACGCAAAAGAATGATAAAATGTAAACGAATTTTATCCTGTTAAATCATCATCTTATCTTTTTATGGAGGTGTTCTCATGTACGACCCCTATTTCCACCGCTTCGTTCTGCCGGAGGATGTGACGGAGGCGCTGAAAAAGGCCCGCTTCATAGCCTATCCGGAGACTAAGGAACAGCTGTTGGACATGTGCTACGGCCCCACCAACAGCGCCCGCTATGACGTGACCTATCCCATCGCCGGCCTGGGCACCGTGAAGGAGGCCGAGGTCACCCGCTGCAAAAACGGCCCCGTCGTCAACTTCATGGAGGACTATATGCGCCGCCGTGACCCGGACTGCATGCGCATCGGGGACGACCTGCCCACCGACAAGCCCCGCTTCAAGGACAAGTACGGCTACGATTTCAGTTCCCTCCGGGCGGAGACCATGGAGTGGCTGGGCACCCAGCCCCTGATCCTGCTGCCCTTCAAGGCCGGCGGAAAGTATTACGGCTATGACAGCCTGATGATCTGCCCCATGAACGCGGGCTTCTTTGCCCTGTCGGTGGCCAACATGCAGGGCTTCGTGGGCATCGACGAGGTGCAGGACGGCTATAAGCCCCGCTCCATCATCTATGTGGCGCCCCCCTTCCGGCACACTCATTTCGACGGCAAGCAGGTGGTGGTCCACTGCCGCAGCGAGGAGATGCACGAGGTCTTCTCCTACAACCTCTATCCCGGCCCCTCCGCCAAGAAGGGCGTCTTCTCCATCCTGCTGGACGTGGGCGAGAAGGAAGGCTGGATCACCAACCACGCCTCCGCGGCCATGCTGGAGTCCCCCTATGAAAACGAGACGGTCTTCATGCACGAGGGCGCTTCCGGCGGCGGCAAGAGCGAGATGCTGGAGGAGATCCACATGGATGAGGACGGCAAGATCCTCATGGGCATCCACACGGTCTCCGGCGAGAAATATTACATGAACATCCGTGAGACCTGCAAGATCCACCCCATCGCGGACGACATGATCCTGAGCCATAAGGACTTCCAGGACGGCTCCGGCCACCTGGTCATCGCCGACGCGGAGGACGGTTGGTTCCTGCGCATGGACGGGGACAACTACTACGGCAACAGCCCCATCTATGAGCGCATCAGCATCCACCCGGAGGAGCCCCTGGAGTTCTTCAACCTGGACGGCATCCCCGGCGCCACCTGCCTGATCTGGGAGCACGTGCTGGAGTCCACCGGCAAGCGCTGCACCAACCCCCGGGTCATCATCCCACGTGAGATGATCGAGAACATCGTCCCCGGCAACCAGCCCCAGGAGGTCAACGTCCGCTCCTTCGGCGTGCGTATGCCGCCCTCCACCATCATGGCCCCCAACTACGGCGTCATGGGCATGGTCCAGTTCGTGCCCGCCTCTATCGCCTGGCTGTGGCGTCTCGTGTCCCCCCGGGGCTTCAAGAACCCCTCCATCGCCGACTCCAACGCCGGCAGCGGCCTGAAGGCCGAGGGCGTGGGCTCCTACTGGCCCTTCTCCACGGGCCGGAAGGTCACCCAGGCAAACCTCCTGCTCCATCAGCTGATCGACACCCCGGAGACTCTCAACGTGCTGATCCCCAACCAGCACATCGGCGCTTACAACGTGGGCTTCATGGGCGAGTGGCTGACCCGCGAGTACCTGGCCCGCCGCAACGGCGTGGTCCGGCTCAAGCACCTGGTCCCGGCCCGCTGCCCCCTGTTCGGCTACTCCCTGGATGAGATGAAGATCGACGGCCAGTATGTCCGTCAGACCTTCCTCCGGCCGGAGCTCCAGTCCAAGCTGGGCTTCGAGGGCTACGACGCCGGCGCCAAGATCCTGACCGACTTCTTCAAGGAGCAGGTCCAGGGCTTCCTGAACGACGAGTTGGATCCCATCGGCCAGCAGATCATTGAGCTGTGCCTCAACGACGCGCCGCTGGAGGAGTACCTGGCCATCACCCCACTGAAAAATATCCGCTAAGGTATAAAGACTGTAACCGCCCCGGAGCCTGCGCTCCGGGGCGGTTTAGCTTGGCCAAAAAGTTCTTCAGAACTTTTTTATACCCGCAGTTTTTCCATGTCGGGACCCAGGGAGACGACGCGGCGGCTTCTCTTTTCCGCATAGCGCAGGGCCACGGGGAGCAGGGCGTCCCCCTCGCCGGATACGGCGAGCACCGTATCCGCCATATCTACCGCGTTGAGCATGGCGGTGATCTCGCAGTTGGCGGTCCGGACCGGCGAGACGGTCAACACCTCTGAGCACGCAGCTTGTACGTTGAAATACCGCTCCCTCAGCTCCGGCGTCCATTTGGTGGCCTGGCCCTCCCAGGGGACGGCGCAGATCAGCCGGAGGGCCTCGTCATTTAC